>NZ_JAQSEA010000114.1 GCF_029946185.1 Prosthecobacter sp. | reverse complement strand
CAAGGCGCTGACGCGGAAGCCTCCGGCCCCATAGCCGACGTCGTCATAGGAGCGATACCCAGCGCTTAGAAAGCACTCCCGAGCTTCAGCTCGCTCTGGAAAAAGTAGTCCTGAGCTTCAGCTCGTTCTGGAAGCGCCGCCTCTCCCAGAACCCAGAACGAGCTAAAGCTCATGAGTACTTGGGTGCCGCCGCTAGGACGCTCATCCCAGCCCGCTCACTTCGTCACATCAATGTCATGCGTCTTCGGCTCAGCTTTCTCCTCCGTACCCTTGCGTCGAAGAAAGTGCCCGATATCCAACCCAAAGTAAGCCAGGCAGTTGATCAACAGCGCCGTCGCCGCCGCTTCATCCAGATTGCCAAAGATGGGAATGTTGTCCGGAATGAACTCCGCCACACCGAAACCAACGTTCAGCAGGTAAAGAGCAGACACAATGCCCGAGCAGAGCACGAGAATATCACGGATCAGTTTCATGGGGAAGGGGGACGTTAGGTCAATGTGCCCCCATTTGCACCACCGCGTCAAAACATCCTTGGCCAAAATTTGGAATGGCATGGGACTGACCCGAAGCGAGCAGACGACCCTGCAACCGCCTCCATGGCTGCATTTCGACTATATGAGCATGCAGGATATAACAGCGGACGATAACAACGACGAACAAAATGGTGGAGACGGCCCCACCTCACCTTGACTGTTCAACACTTTAGCATGTTTGCCCCACCGCCCCATTTGAACTTGGTTGTGCTCCGCTCGCCGGACATCGATCGTGCTGCGCAATTTTATCGGCAGATGGGACTGCTGTTGACGCGCCATTCCCACGGCTCGGGTCCAGAGCACTACGCCTCAGAAGTCTCCGGGATGGTGTTTGAGATCTACCCAATGACTCCCAAATCCCTACCGACGACCGGTGCCCGAATTGGATTTCGGGTCGAATCAGTGGATGAGATCGTGACCCTGCTTTCGCAGATCGGTACCGAGATCATCACCGCGCCGACTGATTCTGAGTGGGGACGCCGTGCCGTGGTTAAAGACCTTGATGGGCATGTGGTGGAGTTGGTAACCTCGAATTGATCTTCATGTTCACCTAAAATGGAAACCAACGCCATATCATCAAGCAGCCTCCGTCGCTTTTCCATAGCTCAAGCCATCATCCTGTTTCTCGCGGTGTATTCGATCACGATGTGGTGCCTCATGGAAAGAGTGACTGATTCAGGTGCTCTCTTGGACAGCTGGCGAAACGAGTATGCAGGCGGTGGCAGCATGAGTTTCCGAACCCCCGAAGGCATAGCATTCGTCAATCTGGCCATTCCCTACGGTCTTCTGGTCTATCCGGCGACTGTGATTGCCGCATTTGCGCTCATGGTTGGAGCTTTGAACTCCGGGACCATCTGGCAGCGAATTTACAGATTCGTTCTGAGCGCTGTCATGATCGCCATTCTGATTCGATTCGACTTTCTTGGCGTTGCGAGCTGCTCACTGGGAAGTTTCTGAAGTGATACGGGCACTCGTGCTTGCAACGAATGTCTCTTTTGAATGGCAGGAAGAAAGCAGACCAATCGCTGAGCAACTGGTCTGCGAGAACTTCTGTCACAAAGCAACAGCCCTACTTCTTCACCCACCCATCCTTCAGCGTCACCGTGCGGTTGAAAACTGGCGCGCCAGGCTTCGAATCAATCGGGTCAGCATAGACATAAGCGACGCGTTCGAACTGCCAGTGGCTGCCGGGGGCGGCGTCTTTCAAGCTCGGCTCCAGCTTGGCATTGGTGATCGTTTCACACGAAGCTGGGTTGAGGAACTTCGTGAAATCCCCGTCTTCGCCTGCATCGGCGTCTGGGGTTTCCACGGTGAAAAGGCGGTCGTAGAGGCGCACGGGGGCGTCGATGGCGTGGCGGGCGCTGACCCAGTGGATGATGCCTTTGGGCTTGGTGCGGCCTTCGGGTTTCTTGCCGTGGCGCGTGGCGTCGTCGTAGGTGCAGCGCAGTTCGAGAATGTTCCCCTCGGCGTCTTTGATGACCTCCTGGCAGATGATGCAGAAGGCAAACTTCAGGCGCACTTCGCCGCCGGGCTTGAGGCGGTGGAAGCCGTCGGAGGGGAACTCCATGAAGTCGTCGGACTCGATGTACAGCTCACGGCAGAGCGGCACCTGGCGTGTGCCCGCCTCCGGATCTTCAGGGTGGTTTGGTGCATCGAAGTACTCGACCTGATCTTCAGGGTAGTTCGTGATGACCACCTTGATCGGGCGCAGTACGCCGTAGGCGCGGTGGGAGATCTTGTTGAGGTCTTCGCGGATGGAGTGCTCCAGCAAGGCGATCTCCGTGAGCGAGTTGAACTTGGTCAGCCCGATCGTTTTGCAGAAGCTGCGAATGGCAGAGGCGGTGATTCCACGGCGGCGCATGCCGGAGATGGTGGGCATGCGTGGGTCGTCCCAGCCGTTGACGAGGTCTTCTTTGACGAGGCGGAGCAGCTTGCGCTTGCTCATCACGGTGTAGGTCAGGTTCAGGCGGGCAAATTCGCGCTGATACGGCGCGCCGGGCAGGCCATCGACGTTGTTGATGAGCCACTCATACAGGGGGCGATGGATCTCGAACTCCAGCGTGCAGAGGCTGTGGGTGATGCCTTCCAGCGCATCGCTGAGCGGGTGCGCGTAGTCGTACATCGGGTAGATGCACCACGCATCGCCCGTGCGGTGATGGTGCGCGCGGAGGATGCGGTAGAGCGCCGGATCGCGCATGTGCATGTTGACCGAGGCCATGTCGATCTTGGCCCGCAGGACTTTCTCTCCTTCTTTGAACTCGCCCTGCCGCATGCGGCGGAAGAGATCGAGGTTTTCCTCCACGCTGCGGTCCGCATAGGGACTGCGGGTGCCGGGGGAGGTGAGCGTGCCACGGCTGGCCCGCATCTCCTCCTGCGTCTGGTCATCCACATACGCGAGGCCCTTGGTGATGAGCTGCTCCGCGAATCCGTAGAGCTTTTCGAAGTAGTCGCTGGCGAAGAAGAGGTGGTCGCCCCAGTCGAAGCCGAGCCATTGGACGTCGGCCTTGATGCTGTCCACGTACTCGACTTCTTCCTTGGTCGGGTTCGTGTCGTCAAAGCGCAGGTGGCAGCGCGAATTCGGCGCATTCTCCTGCGCGATGCCGAAGTTCAGGCAGATGCTCTTCGCATGGCCGATGTGCAGGTAGCCATTCGGCTCCGGCGGGAAACGGGTGACGACCTTCCCGTCATTGCGACCTGCGGCGAGATCGGCAGCGATCATTTCACGGATGAAATCGAGGGAGGCGGGAGGAGTGGCGGCGGCTTCGGACATGGAGGGCGGAGTTTCCGCACAAGCAGTGATGAGTCAAGGAGGGGCGTTGAACCACGGAGCCGAACGTAGTGAGACAGACGACCCATAGGGAGCCCGCAGGGCAAGCGCAGCGCAGTCAATACACAGAATACACGGAAAAGACCCGATCTCAAGGATTCTGGCTTCCGGGTATTCCGTGGTCAAAGAATCAATGTTCTGGAATCTGCGACGCTCTCGGCACTTGCGCAGGCGCAGAATCCGTTGTTTTTCCCCGGAACCATGTCCCACCCCGCTCCAGCGCCCACGCATCTCAATCTTTCGAAGCTCGGCGAGCCCGTCTATCGCGGCTCCGTGCAGAATCTCTACGCCGTGCCAGATCATCCGGGCTACGTCGTGTGCGAAACGACGCCTGCAGGCTCCGTCTTTGACGTGGGCTCCATCTTCAACATCGAAGGCAATGACCTGAACCGCGCCATCTTCCGCCACGCCATGTATTCCCGCCTCAGCCAGCCGGAAACCTGGCAGCGGGTGAAGACGGCCATCGAAAACACACCGATGGACCCCGCCTGGCGCAAAGAACTGCTCACCGGCCCCATGGAAACGATGCTGGAGCGTGGCGCGGCGACTCATCATATCGGCATGGTGGATGCTGTGACGGGCGAAATCGTCCGCACAGGCCTCCCGACGAATCCGAGCTGCTACAACGTCGTGCGCCGCTTCCCGGTGATGCACCCACCGCAGCGCAACCTGCTGGGCGCGCATGTCTTTGACTACGCACAGTTCCACCAGAGCGCCACGTACGTGGTGCCTCTGGAATACATCGTGCGCTTTGGTGTGACCAGCGGCTCGTCCATCCTGAAAAAATATGAGAGCCTCAGCGAACCCGCCAAGCGCAGCTACGAGCAGGAACTTGGCCTCTCCAAGCCCATGGGCGTGTGGGAAATGCTGGAGCGGGCCATCTATGACCTCACCAGCAAATACGAGCCCGAAGACCGCGCCGTGAGCAAGCAGGAGGCGCTGATGATGTCCGGCCTCAGCAGCGATGACTTCCTGCACACCGTCAAGCTGGCCATCCTCGGCGGCTGGGCCGTGCGGGAGCTTCTGGAAAGCGCCGGCCTGCTCCTGTGGGACCTGAAATGGGAATTTGCCGTGGATCGCGAAGAGCTGCTCTTCGTCGATACCATCGACGCCGACTCCTTCCGTGGCACCACCTTCCTTGAAGTGGAAGGCCGCAAGCTGGTCATTCATTACAACAAGCAGGCCATGCGCGACTACTACCGCCTCGTGCACCCGGACTGGTATGCCGGCATCAATGAGGCCAAGACGCAGGCGCAGAAGGTCGGCAAGCCCTTCAAACAGGTGCTCAAGTCTGGGCAGGCCGACGGCAAATGGCCGGAGACCCCGGTAGTGGACCTGGAGTTCCTCGATTTGCAGGCCCGCAAGACCGCCCTCATCCGTCAGCACGTCGCCTCAGAGCGTGGTGCGGCAGAGATTCGCGCCGATTTGGAAGCCACAGGCGTGGCCGAAGTCGAGTTCTACCGCCAGCGCGGATTATTGGGGGATCTGCTCAAGGCAAACGCCGTTGGTTAAAAACTATTCAAATTCAGTGTCAAAAAAGCTTGCGTGATGGATGGGAACGTTTATCCATCTCGCCCCCTTCCTCGGAAGCGGGAAAAAGTGATTCCTGAGTAGCTCAGCGGTAGAGCGGGTGGCTGTTAACCACTAGGTCGTAGGTTCGAACCCTACCTCAGGAGCCATTGCAATGGCAGAGTAGCTCAGGGGTAGAGCAGAGGACTCATAAGCCTTTGGTCGGGAGTTCAAATCTCCCCTCTGCCACCACGTTGGAACCCGACGCGGTTGGCTTGCCAAAAGGGTTGGATTAACGTGAGAACGTGGCTAAGAAAATGCCCAATCACGTGAGATGGCGTCCAAATTCCATGTTTATACTGCAATGCCGGGGCAGGGGCGTGATCGAATGATGCTGGACCGAGATCATGGGCGGGTGGTCAACCGCAAGCGCCTCCAGCGAATGCGTCGGACGGACACTCAAGGCCATCTGCAGCAAGCCGCCGCGCATCAATCCATGCCTGTTCCTTTGAGCGGAAGAGCCGTTTGCACAAGTGTAGCTCTGCTACAGGCTCTCCTGGCTGTTGACCCACTCGACGGCAGTACGGATCAATTCAGGAGCTGTTTGGACATTGAGTTTCTCCTTAATGTGAGAGCGATGGGTTTCCACCGTCTTGACGCTGAGGAAAAGAGTCTCGGCAATTTCACGCGTGGTGCGGCCTTCCCCGAGGGCGCGGAATATTTCGAGTTCGCGGTCACTGAGTTGTTCCACGGCCGAGGTGCCGGTTTGGGACGCACGGCCATTGAGAAAAGTGTCGAGAAGCCGGCCGCCGATGGCCTCGCTGAGATAGAGGTCACCGCTGAGTACGCGTCGGATTGCCTCGATGACTTTTTCAGATGACTCGGCTTTCATGATGTATCCCCTGGCGCCCGCACGCAGTGCGCGCTCCGCGTAGAGGTTTTCGTCATGTGAGGAAAGCATCAGGGCGCGCATCGCAGGATGTTGGGCTCGGATGGTTTTGATCAGTTCAATGCCGTTGGTGCCTTGGATGGAAATGTCCACAATGAGCATGTCCGGCTTGAGCGCTTCCACGGAAGACAGGGCTTGTGCCGCCGAGCAGACGTGCCCGCATACATGGAGGTCCGGCTGACTGTTGATGAGCTGGGTGATGCCGTCGCGGAAGATGGGATGATCGTCCACGATCAATACGCGATGTTTCATCTCTTTGGCAGGAGACTCCTTCTTTACAGGTTCGCTGGTGGATGCTTTAGCCATGAGATCTGGGATCAGTTGGTAAAGGGTAGGAAACAGCCACTACTCGGGGGGGGCAAGCGCATTTTACTGCTGAACGACATGAGGGGAGGCTTCTTGCCACGAGCTTGCCCGCAGCGAGATCCTGCAGGGCAGAGGGTAGGGGGGGATTCAAAGCCTGTCCCGAGTGATGGTGAGCATCAAGGCGGTCGCTCATTTCGACCAAATAGAGACGGCCAGATGCGCTGTCAGTTACGAAGAATCTGAAATGAGTGATTCATGCATGATCTTTGTTCCCCGCTGTTGTGGCACGAGCGTCAGTAGGGCTCTGCTGACTGGGAAAACATGAGCGCACACACACTACCTATTTCTGGTTCTCCTGCGAACGTGCTCGGCAAGCGCCTGTTGGTGGTGGACGATCACCCCGTTTTCCGTCACGGAATCTGTCAGTATTTGAGTCAGTTTAGCGACGTTTCGATCTGTGGAGAGGCGTCAAATGCGCAGCAGGCGCTGGAAGCCATGAGGCTGCACAAGCCCGAGTTGGCGCTCCTCGACGTCTCCATGCCTGGCACGAATGGGATTGAGCTTATCAAGCACATGCTCGCCGAGGAGCCAGCACTCGCTATCCTCGTCATCTCCATGCACGATGAATCGCTCTACGCCTTGCGTGCTTTGCGGGCTGGAGCCAAGGGCTATGTGAGGAAACAGCAGGCAATAGAAAATATCATGGAGGCGCTGAGGAAAGTGATTGGCGGCGGAATTTACGTCAGCCTGCCATTCACCGAAAAATTGATTTTCAAGGCCATCCAGGGCAGCGAAGGAGACCTGGGGTCGCCCGTTGACAAGCTCTCCGACCGTGAACTCGAAGTGCTGCAACTGTTCGGACGCGGCAAGACCACAAGAGAGATTGCGGACTCATTGCATCTAAGTGTCAAAACCATCGAAACACATCGGATGCACATCAAAGAAAAGCTCGGTTTTAAAGAAGCAGATGAATTGATGAAATTTGCCGCCGAATGGGTTGAGGTGGCGGACCATTAACATGGGGCTTCCCCTGCAAAACCATGCAACTCGGCAAATTTCGCTATGCTGATCCGGGCAAGCAGGGTGACTCGGCTGGCCCATTACGCCGCTGAACTCCTGTCGCAAAGGTGACGGAGCGAACCTTGGAATTTCTCCAAAGGAAATTGGAACAGGCGGGACTCAGAATGGTCGGAGGCCGCCATTGAGCATGCCATACCTGAGTGCCGAAGAGTCCGTGGATCTTACGCTCAGGTTCACCGGGACTGTCAGGTCCATCGTGTCATCGATATAGAGGTGGATGGACAGCAATCCCATTCCTGTGCTGGTGCTAAAACTGTCATCCGCAAGAACCGAGACGATCATGCCTGACAGGCATAGCAAATCAAAGGAAGCAACCACACCACCTGAGGCTTCACTGTTATGAGTGAAACCGACAAAGGCTGACACTGCCAAGGATGGGGGAGGGCCGAGTGTCATAGGGGTGTGGAAAAAGAAGGTTTGTGACTGCCCAGCAGGCTGTCGAAGTTCCGAGTCGTCATCGCGTGATGCACGCGAACAGGTTGTCTTACAGGGAGGGCGCTTGCTGCTTGGGTCACACTGCAGGCGGACGGCGACCTGATATAAAGGACACAAGAAACAAGATCAGAAACAAGACGAAACAAACATGGGCGATTGATGCGGAAGCACCGGCAACGCCGCTGAAACCAAGGGCACCCGCGATGAGTGCGATGATGAGAAATGTGACTGTGTAGGATAACATAAAGTGGCTTTCTGTTTCTTATAATTCGCATGACGTGCATACAACGGATGTACGCGTTGATCGCACTTGCAGAGTCTTTATGGACGCGGCTTCGAAACTCACCTGGCGTCATTCCGTTTCATGACCAAGGGTAGCGCGCCGTCATGGAACAGACGGTGTTTGAAAAATGAAACCCGTCATGAGTTTCACTTCGCTAATTTAGCCCGTCCAAGTCTCTGGATGTGGGCGTGCGGCAAGAGCGGTTCTATGGGCGCAGAGGCGGATATCAAAGTCATCCGCGCAGCCTCCAAAACGCTCCCTTATTTGACGGTCAGCTACACAATAGCGCCAAGAGACGTAGGGGGCCATACTGCGCCCCAGATCAATTCCTCTTTTTCAAAACCACTTTTGAAATGCCGTAGAACAAGGCTGCGGGCTTGAGCAAAGGCAGAGCAACTCGGACGATGCCTCCCAGCAAACGTGTCACTGGGAGGGTTCGCAGCACATACCCTGTCGCCAACGCATAGACCAGCGCCTCTTCAGGATGGTCATGCGAGTAAGCGAGTGTCTGGTCGATCACCTGCTTTGTCTTTGTTCGTGCCTGAGCGAGGTCATCGTCAATGACCGTGAGCGGGGATGCCGCCTTGGTGTGACTGGAGACCGAGATCACAGAAGTGGGCTTTAGACTTGGATTTCGCGATCAGTCAAGGTTCAGCTTTCGGCCCAAACGTGAGAAAAACCGGTGGATGATATCTGACGCGTCGTCCCGCTGTTCATGCGCGAGGGACCAGGCAGCGAGTGCTCCTACGAGAACTCCAGCGCCGAACACTCCCAGCATGGAGGTGCCCGGATGGTCGCGCAAATAGCGCTCGCCTGAATGCAGCACCTCGCCGGCTTTCTCTTTGGTATGGCTCCAGGCCTGGCCGGCTTCTTTGGCAATTTCTTGCTCCGTGGCGTTCTCCCAAGCGCTGACTGCTTTGTCTGAGAGATTTTCGGGGTCATCCAGCATGGTGGGATTGTTCATGGTATGGGGGGAAGGGTTCTTGGAATCATTCGCATCCAACGGGGACAACGGTTGTATCCTTCACCCGTGGGTGACTTACGGGGGGCGAACGGAAGTTATTCAGCCTGGCTGCCCGCAAGGCGTGCAATCGCGTGTTGCAAGGCGGAAAACTCGACCGGCTTGGTCAGGTGTTCAGAGAATCCGGCCTGCTGGCTGCGTTCGACATCGTCGTCCATCCCAAAGCCGCTCATGGCAATGGCAGGCGGGCGTTTGCCATGGAGTGCATGGAGCTGCTCCAGCAATTCGGTGCCACGGCCGTCGGGCAGTCCGATGTCTGAAATGAGCAGGTCAAACTCGTATTCCCGTGCGACTTCCAGGCATTCGGCAATGCAGGCCGCTGTGCGCACGGTGTAGCCCCGCCGCGTGAGGAGTCGTGTCAGTGTGACCAAGGTGTCCGGGTGATCTTCCACCACCAGCAACCGCAAACCTTGGGGGGGAGTGATCTCATGCTTTGAGGCTCCGTTCGGATGCTCGTCAGGCGCGGCGGCGGGCAGGCGGACGATGAATTTTGCGCCGCGATTTTGTCCCTCGCTATGCGCGGCTATCCCGCCGCTGTGCATCTGTACCAGCGCCTTGCAGATGGCGAGTCCGAGACCCAGACCTGCCTGCGTCCGCCGTCCGCCCTGCTCAAATGCATCAAAGATGCGGTCGAGCTTGTCGGACACGATGCCCATGCCCTGATCCGCGAATTCGATATGGATGCTGCCGCCAGGATCGGAGGCGAAGGTGATCATTTCGACGGTGCTGTCTTCCGGGCTGAACTTCGCGGCGTTGGTCAGGAGATTCCAGAACACCTGCTGCAAGCGGGCGAAGTCCCCGCGCACGTATGGATCTGTTGCCTCCAGCTTTTCCACCACCCGGATTCGTCTTGCTGCGAGTTCTGGCTGGCAGATTTTCACGGCTTGCCGCAGCGCTTCATGAACATCGACGGGCTGCAGTTCGAGGCGCAGCTTGCCGTTGCGGATGCGCGCGAGATCGAGCAGGTCGTCAATCAGCCGCGCTTCGAGCCGCACATTGCGCTGGATGATGTCGATGTGTTCGCGGATAGCTGGCGGACATTCGATCTCCTGCAGCAACGTGACCGCATGGACGATGGGTGAAAGGGGCGTGCGCAGCTCGTGGGAGAGCATTGCTAGAAAGCGGTCCTTGGCGGCATTGGCCTCCTCTGCCTCAGCCTGCGCCGATTCCGCGCGAATGCGGCGCTCGCGTTCCTCGGCCTCACGAACCAGCGACTCATTGCGTGCGGCCAGTTCCATATTGGCAATGCGCAGGGCCTCTTCCGCCGTCTGCCGGGTGCTGTTCATCTCGGCCAGGGCACGAGTCTTTGCGAACAGATCAACAAAGACGTTCACTTTGGATCGCAGCACGGCGGGATTTACCGGCTTGGTCAGGTAGTCAACCGCGCCGACGTCATAGCCGAGCACGGCATGCTCATCCTCGCGGTAATGCGCGGTGAGAAAGATGATCGGAATGTGCTGGGTGCGTTTGCGCATTTTGATCATCTTCGCCAGATCGATCCCGCTCATGTCGGGCATCTGCACATCGAGTACGATGACTGCGAAATCACCGTTCATCAGCGCCATCAGCGCCTCGGCTCCAGTCTGCGCTTTGCTGAGCCTGTAGCTGGCTCCATTGAGCACGCTCTCGATCGCTAGGAGGTTCCTGGAGTCATCGTCAACGACCAGCACCGTGGGTTGGTCCTGCGGTGTCATTTCGTGAATGGGGAGATCTAGGGACATGGTGGCGCGTTCAGCGATGCAGCCAGACTCGGAGTAACGAGAGAAGCTGGTCTGTATTAACGGGTTTGGCAATGTAATCGCTCGCACCTGCTTCCAAACATTTTTCACGATCGCCTTTCATTGCCTTGGCCGTCAGCGCGAGGATGGGGAGATTTCGGAACTCCGGCTGTTTGCGAATCTCCCGCATCGTTTCGTAGCCGTCCATCTCCGGCATCATGATATCCATCAGCACCATGGCGAGATCATCTGTGGCCTGGATCAGCTCGATGGCCTGGCGCCCGTTGGTGGCGCTGAGGATTTCCATCTCCTGATTTTCCAGGACGGTTGAGAGCGCGAAAATGTTGCGGGCATCATCATCCACAATCAGGACTCTGCGTCCGCGCAGCACCTCATTGGTGCTGTGGAGTCGTTCCAGCATCTGCCGCTTGCTCTGCGGCATGTCGGCCACCACCCGGTGCAGAAACAGCGCCGTTTCATCCAGCAGGCGCTCGGGGGACTGCACGTCCTTGAGAACGATGCTCTTCGCTATGGCGCGCAGCCGGGTCTCTTCCGCACCAGAAAGATCTTTGCCGGTAAAAACCACGACAGGAATATCTCTGAGGCTGGGTTCATCATGAATGCGGTCCAGCAGATCAAAGCCGGTCATGTCTGGCAGTCGCAGATCCAGCACACAGCAGTCAAAGTGGCGGTCGAGCAATGTGGTGTAAGCCTCCTCGCCGGTGGCCACGGTTTTGATCTCAATGTCGTTGTGGCCGAGAAGTTCGACGATGCTCATCCGCTCGGTGTCGTTGTCCTCGACCACAAGCAGGCGCTTGGTGCGGGGGGCGACGAAGGTTTTGATCTTGTCGAAGGCGTTTTCCAAATCTTCGGTCGTGGCCGGTTTCACCAAGTAGGAGAATGCACCGCGGGAGAGGCCGTGGCTGCGCTCCTCTTCGAGAGTGATGATCTGCACCGGGATGTGGCGTGTTTCCGGTGAGAGCTTGAGGTTGTTCAACACGGTCCAGCCGAGCATGTCGGGGAGGAAAATATCGAGCGTGATCGCCGTGGGCTTGTACTGCCGCGCGAGCGAAAGCGCCTCATGACCACGCGTGGCAACGAGGCCTTTGAAGCCCTTGTCGCGAGCCAGGCCGAGGAGCACTCGTGCGTAATGGGGATCGTCTTCGACGATGAGGGCCGCAAGATCGCCGTCTTTCATGCTGGCGCGGTCGTCCTCAATGGGTTCGTCGCGTGCGACGGCCACGGGCAGTGCGATGGAGGGACGCGCGCTGCCTCTCCCTTCGCTGAGGGGATTCACGGCTGAGTTTGCCGGGCCAAGATAGACGAGCGGGAGGTAGAGTGTGAAGGTGCTGCCCTCGTTCGGCGTGCTGGCGAGCCGGATTTCTCCGCCGAGCAGCGATGCGAGTTCGCGTGAGATGGCGAGACCGAGACCGGTGCCGCCATATTTGCGCGAAGTGCCTGCATCCGCCTGCTGGAAAGCTTCGAAGATGAGCCGCTGCTTTTCCGGCGCGATGCCGATGCCCGTGTCGGTGATCGCCAGCGCGATGACTGCCCCGGCCCGGTTCAGGCTGGGGTGGTCGGGACTCCAGCCGCTTTGGACCGGCTTCACATCCATGCGGACCTGGCCGGCGGCCGTGAACTTGAATGCGTTTGAAAGGAGGTTCTTGATGATCTGCTGCAGACGCTTGGAGTCGCTGGTGAAAGCGAAGGGCAGATCGGAATCGAACGCCATGATGAAGGGCAGATTTTTACTTTCTGCGATGTGGCGGAAGCTGCGGTCCACCGAGTCCTTCAGTGAGATGAAGCTGATCTCCTCGGCATCCACCGTGACGGTGCCGGATTCAATCTTCGAAAGATCGAGAATATCATTGATGAGATTGAGCAGGTCAGAGCCCGCGGAGTGAATATTGCGGGCGAACTCGACCTGTTTCGGATTCAGATTGCCGACGGTGTTCTCTCCGAGCTGCTGACCGAGAATCAGGATGGAATTGAGGGGTGTGCGCAGTTCGTGCGACATGTTGGCGAGGAATTCGGATTTGTATTTCGAGGTCAGGGCGAGCTCCGCCGCTTTTTCTTCCAATGCGCGCCGGGCCTGCTCGATCTCCTTGTTCTTGCGTTCCACCTCGGCGTTTTGATCGGCAAGTTCCTGCGCCTTCTGCTCGAGTTCTTCGTTGGTCTGCTGGAGTTCCTTCTGACCTGACTGCAGTTCGGCGGTGAGCTGCTGGCTTTGCTGCAGCAGGCCTTCCGTGCGCATGGTAGCCTCAATGGTGTTAAGCACCACCCCGATGGACTGCGTGAGCTGTTCGAGGAAGTTGAGATGTCCGTCGGTAAAGGGATGAAGCGCCGCCAGCTCGATGACCGCCTTGGTCTGGCCTTCATACAAAACCGGTAGGACCACGACATTCGCGGGGCGTGTGCTGCCCAGGGAGGAATGAATCTGGGTGTAATCGGCCGGCACTTCGGTCAGGAGCACTCGTTGTTTTTCGCGTGCGCATTGTCCGACCAGACCGTTGCCCAGAAGGATCTGCTCCGGCAGATCGGCCTCATTGGCGTAGCTGGCGAGACGCTGCAGCAATGGGGCTTCGTCGTCGCCCGCAGTCATCTGATAGACGGATCCCTGCTGCGAATCAACCAGCGGCGCGAGTTCGGAGAGCAGCATGTGGCCGACGGTGTAAAGATCGCGCTGTCCTTGCAGCATGCGGGTGAATTTCGCCAGGTTCGTCTTCAGCCAGTCCTGCTCTTTGTTGCGCTCCGTGGTGACGCGCAGGTTGTCGATCATCGTGTTGATGTTGTCCTTGAGCTCGGCGACCTCACCACGCGTCTCCACCTGAATAGAGCGCGTCAAGTCACCCTTCGTCACTGCGGTGGCCACCTCAGCGATGGCGCGCACCTGCGTGGTGAGGTTGGCCGCGAGGAGATTCACGTTGCCAGTAAGATCCTTCCATGTGCCCGCAGCACCGGGCACGTTGGCCTGACCCCCGAGACGGCCTTCCACCCCGACTTCACGCGCGACGTTGGTCACCTGATCCGCAAAGGTCGCCAGCGTGTCGGTCATGTTGTTGATGGTTTCCGCAAGTGCCGCCACTTCGCCCTTGGCCTGCACGGAGAGGCGCTGGCGGAGATTGCCGTTCGCTACGGCTGTCACCACCTTCACAATGCCGCGCACCTGGTCGGTGAGATTGGCCGCCATCACGTTCACGGAGTCGGTGAGATCCTTCCACGTGCCTGCCACACCCGGCACTTGGGCCTGGCCGCCGAGCTTGCCTTCCGTACCCACTTCGCGAGCTACACGGGTCACTTCGGAGGAGAAGGCATTCAACTGATCGACCATGGTGTTGATCGTGTTCTTTAGCTCCAGAATTTCTCCCTTCACGTCCACCGTGATTTTACGGGACAAGTCACCACGTGCCACGGCTGTGGTCACTTCAGCGATGTTGCGCACCTGGTCGGTCAGGTTCGTGCCCATGGCGTTTACGGAGTCGGTCAAATCCTTCCACGTTCCGGCCACACCAGGCACCACGGCCTGCACGCCGAGGCGGCCTTCGGTGCCGACTTCACGCGCCACGCGCGTCACTTCGGAGGCGAACGAACGAAGCTGCTCCACCATGGTGTTGATCGTTTCCTTGAGCTGCAAAATCTCACCGCGCACGTCCACTGTGATCTTGCGTGATAAGTCTCCATTCGCCACGGCGATGGTCACTTCCGCGATGTTGCGCACCTGGCCTGTAAGGTTGGAGGCCATGGAGTTGACGTTGTCGGTCAAATCTTTCCATGTGCCGGCCACACCGGACACCTGGGCCTGACCACCGAGTTTGCCTTCCGTGCCCACTTCGCGCGCCACGCGGCTCACTTCGGAGGCGAAGCCATTGAGCTGATCCACCATCGTGTTGACGGTGTTTTTCAGTTCGAGAATTTCACCTTTCACGTCCACCGTGATCTTACGGGACAAGTCGCCCTTGGCGATGGCGGTGGCCACGTCGGCGATGTTGCGCACCTGGCCGGTGAGATTGGAGGCCATGGAGTTCACATTGTCCGTCAGGCCCTTCCAGGTGCCCGCGACACCCGGCACCTGGGCCTGACCGCCGAGCTTGCCTTCCGTGCCCACTTCGCGGGCCACGCGTGTCACTTCGGAAGCGAACGAACGGAGCTGCTCCACCATGGTGTTGATCGTTTCCTTCAACTCCAAAATTTCGCCGCGCACGTCCACGGTGATCTGTTTCGACAAGTCGCCATTTGCCACAGCGATCGTCACTTCCGCGATGTTACGCACTTGGGAGGTGAGGTTGGACGCCATCGAGTTCACGTTGTCGGTGAGGTCTTTCCAAGTTCCCGCCACACCCGATACCTGCGCCTGACCGCCGAGCTTGCCTTCCGTGCCCACTTCACGTGCCACACGGCTCACTTCGGACGCGAAGGCGTTGAGCTGATCGACCAGCGTGTTGATAGTGTTTTTCAGCTCCAAAATTTCGCCCTGCACATCGACGGTGATCTTGCGTGACAAGTCGCCGCGTGCCACCGCCGTCGTCACTTCGGCGATGTTGCGCACCTGCGCGGTGAGGCTGTTCGCCATGGAGTTCACATTGTCCGTCAGGTCTTTCCAGGTGCCACCCACGTCTGGAACCTGCGCCTGGCCGCCGAGTTTGCCTTCCGTGCCCACTTCACGCGCCACGCGAGTCACCTCAGAGGCGAAGGCGTTAAGTTGGTCCACCATGGTGTTCATGGTTTCCTTGAGCTGCAAAATTTCGCCCTTCACATCCACCGTGATCTTGCGGGACAAGTCGCCCTTCGCGATGGCCGTGGCCACGTCGGCGATGTTGCGCACCTGCCCGGTGAGGTTGGACGCCATGGAGTTGACGTTGTCGGTCAGATCCTTCCATGTGCCCGCCACACCACGCACTTGAGCCTGACCGCCGAGCTTGCCTTCGGTGCCCACTTCGCGCGCCACGCGGCTCACTTCCGAAGCGAAGCCGTTGAGCTGGTCGACCATGGTGTTGAGCGTGTTCTTCAGTTCGAGAATTTCGCCCTTCACGTCCACGGTGATTTTTTTGGAAAGGTCGCCATTGGCCACGGCTGTGGCCACTTCGGCAATGTTGCGCACCTGGCCCGTAAGGTTGGACGCCATGGAGTTCACGTTGTTGGTCAAATCCTTCCATGTGCCTGCGACACCACCCACTTCGGCCTGACCGCCGAGCTTGCCTTCGGTGCCCACTTCGCGCGCCACGCGGCTCACTTCAGAGGCAAAGGCGTTCAAGCGGTCCACCATGGTGTTGAGCGTGTCCTTCAGCTCCAGGATTTCACCCTTCACGTCCACCGTGATCTTGCGCGACAAGTCACCGCTGGCGATGGCCGTGGCCACATCCGCGATGTTGCGCACCTGATCGGTCAGGTTGTTGGCCATGAAGTTCACGTTGTCGGTCAGATCCTTCCACGTTCCCGCCACGCCCTGCACTTCGGCCTGACCGCCGAGCTTGCCTTCGGTGCCCACTTCGCGCGCCACACGGCTCACTTCGGAGGCGAAGGCATTGAGCTGATCCACCATCGTGTTCATGGTGTTTTTAAGCTCCAAGATTTCGCCCTTCACTTCGACGGTGATCTTTGACGAAAGGTCACCTTTCGCAATGGCCGTGGCCACGTCGGCGATGTTGCGCACCTGGCCGGTGAGATTCGAGGCCATGGAGTTCACATTGTCGGTCAAATCCTTCCAGGTGCCACCGACGCCAGGGACGGTGGCCTGACCGCCTAGCTTGCCTTCGGTGCCGACCTCACGCGCCACGCGTGTCACTTCGGAGGCGAAGCTGTTCAACTGATCCACCATCGTGTTGATCGTATTCTTCAACTCCAGGATTTCCCCCTTCACGTCCACCGTGATCTTGCGCGACAAGTCACCACGGGCGACGGCTGTCGTCACATCGGCGATGTTGCGCACCTGCCCGGTGAGGTTTGAGGCCATCGAGTTGACGGAGTCGGTGAGATCTTTCCAGGTGCCCGCGACGCCGGAGACTTCCGCCTGACCGCCGAGCTTGCCTTCCGTACCGACTTCGCGTGCCACACGCGTTACTTCTGAGGAGAAAGCATTGAGCTGATCGACCATGGTGTTGATCGTTTCTTTCAGTTCCAGAATTTCGCCCTTCACATCCACCGTGATTTTGCGGGAAAGGTCACCGCGTGCCACCGCCGTCGTCACCGCCGCGATGTTGCGCACCTGCGCAGTGAGATTGGAAGCCATCGCATTCACGGAGTCGGTAAGATCCTTCCACGTGCCCGCCACCCCCGGCACCACCGCCTGTCCCCCCAGCCGGCCTTCGGTGCCGACTTCGCGCGCCACACGCGTCACTTCTGAAGCGAACGAGCGGAGCTGATCGACCATCGTGTTGATGGCCTCCTTGAGCTGCAAAATTTCGCCACGCACGTCCACCGTGATCTTTTTAGACAAGTCACCTGCGGCGACAGCAATGGTCACATCCACGATATTGCGCACCTGTGCGGTGAGGTTGCCCGCCATCTGGTTCACGCTCTCAGTGAGATCCTTCCACACGCCGGACGCACCCTTGACCTGCGCCTGTCCTCCCAGCTTGCCCTCGGTGCCCACTTCGCGTGCGACGCGCGTCACTTCCGAGGTGAAAACAGATAGCTGGTCGATCATGCGATTCACCAGCTTGGCCGAATGCAGGAACTCGCCCTCCAGCGGACGGCCATCGACCTCGATCGCCATGGACTGTCCGAGATCTCCCTTGGCCACGGCTCCAATGGTTCGCGTGACCTCCGTCGTCGGGCGCACGAGGTCGTCCATCAGGGTATTGAGTGCCTGCACTTCATCCGCCCAGCCGCCAACCATGCCGGTGCTGACGATGCGCTGCCGCAGGCGCCCTTCTTTCCCGACAACACGGGCCACGCGTGCCGCCTCCCGCGCGCGAAATTCGCTCATGCCGAGCACATCGTTAAAAGCATCGGCAATCTTGCCCCGCACGCCGGTCCAGCCCTCGGGCAGTCGTGTCGTGAAGTCACCTTTACGAAAGGCCAGCATGGCGGCCAGAAGCTCGAGCTCCCAAGCCTCACCGGTGCTAGTTGGAACTTTTTTGGCAGCCTGGCGTTTCCGTGGCGCAGGGAGGGGGGAATCGACAGGGGAGAGAGATTGAGCGGTTCTCATAGTGCAAAACGATCTTTGGTCTATCGCGACTCATCTACCATCAGGATGTGTACTGATTGAGATATCGGAAACTATTATTTTGCAACGTCCTGATGCTTGGTGTGCGATTTTCGATTGACTAGAATTTCGTACGGTCTTGATTTGATACATCCGCAGTGATCTCCGGCTGCGAATTCTTATGTCCTAGCCTGCTCTTTCAAATGCCGTGGGTCGAGGGCGATTTATCATTCTAAGTATCATCTATCCACTTTCGTGCACGAAACGGACATCCCTCCATCCATTCGCTCTTTCATCTCCCGATATGTCCGTTCGGTTGAGCAGTTGGAAATCATGCTTTTGTTCAGTGGAAATCCAGATGACGCATGGTCGGTGCAGAAAGTTTATGATGCGATCCTGAGCACCCCCAAGTCCGTGCAAAAATGGCTCGATGAGCTTGTCCGTGACGGGCTGCTTGAGAAGCTTTCCGATCCGGACGCCAGTTACCGCTGCTGCACCAAAGAGAGCCTGGTAGCACAGATGGCTGCTCTTGGAGACATCTACCGCACCAGGCCGGTTCGCGTCATTGAAGCCATATACAAGCGCGATGCCAACGCGGCACAGAGTTTCGCTGACGCATTCAAAATTAAACCAACCGATCAAAACTCATAATGGGTCCAATCATCTACCTCCTTTGCGCACTCACCTGCCTGGGTTCAGCGCTGCTGTTGTGGCGTGGCTATCGCCGCACCTGCCAGCGGCTGTTGTACTGGAGCGCTCTTTGTTTTGCCATCATGGCGGTCTCCAACGGCCTACTCATTCTGGACATGGTCCTTCTGCCAAATATAAACTTCCTGCCATACCGCAGCGTCGTCACTCAAATCGCCCTTCTGGTGCTTTTATACGGTCTAATATTTGAATCCGACTAAGTCATGATGTTCAACCAATACCTCGACGGTGCTGCCACCATCAGCCAGCTCGTCATTGCACTGTTCTTTGTCCGTTTCTGGAAAGGGACAGGTGACCGGCTGTTTCTCTTTTTCGCCGGTGCCTTTTTCTTTCTCATGCTCGAACGGATCGTTCGCGCGGTCATGGAGGCTCAAACCGAGTGGGCCCCCTACGTATATACAATCCGTCTCGCCGCGTTCGTCTTGATCATTGTCGCTGTGGTGGACAAAAACCGGCGTTCCTGACTGCTGGCAGGAACGGCGTCGCCGCTATCAGGCGGCAGCGGTTTTGGTGTCTAGAATAGGCATGGTGATGACGAACTCCGCTCCACCAGCAGGGGAGTCAACGAGGATGACCGTTCCGCCCATCGCATCCACCAAACGTTTCACGATGGACAAGCCGAGGCCGGTGGACGGCTCATCACCCGTGGGTTGGGCGCTGAGGCGTCCATAACGGCGAAACATCTTTGTGCGATCTTCTTCGGTGAAGCCGGGGCCGGTGTCGCGCACGAAGCACTTGGCCATGCCAGCCATCGGGCGTTGCACCGTGACCTCCACGACGCCGCCTTCAGAAGAAAATTTGATGGCATTTGACACCAAATTTTCCAGAGCTTGGGTCAGCCCTTCGGGGTCTGCATTGACATACACAGCCTCTTCCGGAATGTGCGCGGTCAAATCGATTTTCTTTGCACCTGCGGCGGGCTGATGGCTGGAGGTGATTTTTGCCACCACGGAGCACAGGTTCACGGAGATGCTTTTCAACTGAAGTTGCTCCGCGCATTGATTCGCAAGGAACTCCTGCATGAATGACAGCATGCGTTCGCTGGCGTTCATGATGTTGTCCACCAATGGGGCGCAGCGTGCAGGCAGATCCGCGATCCGAGACTGGAGCAGGCTGGCGCTGAGCTTCATTCCGGCGAGGCTGTTCTTAAGGTCATGAGCGAGGATGCCAATGATCTCATCCTTGTCCTCAACGAGCGCGCGCAACTGGTCCTTGGCCCGCTTGAGGGCGAGCTGCGTGCGTACACGTGAGACCAGTTCCGCCCTGTTGAAGGGCTTGGTGACGTAGTCAACGCCGCCGGCTTCGAGCGCCTGAACGATGACGTTTTTATCGTCGTCTGCAGAAAGAAAAATGACGGGTATGTCAGCCCAGCAGGCATTGGACTTGATTTGACGGCAGGTGACAAGTCCGTCTTGGTCCGGCATCATGACATCCAGCAAGATGAGGTCTGGCGTGCACTCGGAAAGCTGTTGCAAGGCCTGCTCCGCATTGCTGGCGAGGACGATGTCGTAGGACATCAATGTCAGCACGTTGCCAATCACCCGGAGATTTTCCTCCTGATCGTCAATAATGAGAATTATTTCTTTATCCAGTGGAGTCATGAAGCGGCGTCTTTGTCGTTGTTCCGAAGTGGCTGACTGTCCCAACTAATTTTACATATTCAACAGATGACATCACTTTGTTTGCACATTCGATCAAACGCCCGTGAGGGCGCTTCTGTAACGAGGATGTCGAAGTGGGAGTCGCCATTAAAGTGTGTCGGCCTTAATTATCCGTCTCTGTCCTGCACTGCGGCTGTACCTATTATCAATAAGGTGGCTGCGAGTCCCCCTTAAAAATGCCGGTTCGGCACTGCAATTCACTTCGCGCCTCTCTGCGAAATGATCTATTTTTCATAACCAATTGAAGCCTCATGCTGCCGTGGTGCGTGGCGGCAGATGGATATTGGAAGTGAACGTCTGCTCCACGTCGAGAGTACTCATAAAATGGTTTTGCATGCAACCGTGCGCGCTAGGAGCTGCGATAGATCGGGGATTAACGAGTGGATCTCTTTACGAAGAGAGAAGCAGCGCCCGATAATCAGGCGTGAAGTTCACCCACAGCATGCCATTTGCGCTTACCAATAAATAGAAGATTGCCACTCTGCGGGGCAAGTTTCACACTCCCGCCATGCCCGCAGAGAACCCAACCCAAAAAGAAATGCCAAATCCCGCTGTGCGGACCCCGGCTTTTCCCATTGTTGCGGTAGGCGCGTCAGCCGGCGGACTGGAGGCACTGCGGCAGCTTTTGCAGGCGCTTCCGGCCGATACCGGGATGGGATTCGTCATCGTGCAGCATCTGTCACCCGATCATGGCAGCAATCTGGCGGAAATTCTGGGGCGGGCCACGCAAATGCCTGTCTGTCAGGTGAGCGATGAACCGGAGGTCGAAGCCAACCATGTCTATGTGATCCCGCCGGGTCGGGACATGCTCATTGCGAAAGGGCGGTTGCAGTTGCTGCAGCAGGGGAACCGCGCTCCGCACCACGGCATTGATCAATTTTTCCATTCGTTGGCGGAGGATGACGGTCGGCTGATCATCGGTGTGGTGCTGTCTGGCAGTGCGAATGATGGCACGCTGGGCATCGAGGAAATCAAGGCGATGGGCGGGATCGTGTTTGCCCAGGATGACAGCGCGCAGCATGCCAGCATGCCGCGCAGTGCGGTGGCCACAGGATGTGTGGATTTCGTACTGCCGCCGGCGGAGATTGCGCACGAGATTGCGCGCATCGCCCGGCTGCCGCAGTTGGCGGTGGAGGCTCCCACGCAAGGGCCGGAGCACGCCCGCATCGCGCAGATTGTCCGGCGCGCGATGGGTGTGGACTTTACCCACTACAAGGCACAGACGCTGCACCGGCGCATCACGCGGCGGATGATGCTTCAAAAGATCGACACCCTGCGGGAATACGAGGCGTATCTTCGCAGCACGCCGGGGGAGACCGAAGCGCTCTACCAAGATGTTTTGATCAATGTAACGAGTTTTTTTCGCAATCCCGACGCGTTCGAGGCGCTGGCGGCCACCGTCTTTCCACAGCTGCTGGCCACGCATCAGCGTCATGAGCCTTTGCGCATCTGGACTCTCGGCTGTTCCACCGGGGAGGAGGCCTATTCGCTCGCGATGGTCTTCACCGAATGCGCCGAGGCGGCGGGCAGTCCCGTGCAGCTGCAATTATTTGCCACGGATCTCAACGGGGTGTGCATCGAAAAGGCGCGCAAGGGCTTGTACCCGGCAAGCATTGAGCGGGATGTTTCTCCCGAGCGGCTGCGGCGATTCTTCACCCGGGAGGAGGGCGGCTGGCGCATTTGCAAATCGATCCGTGAGCACTGCATTTTTTCGCGGCACAACGCGCTGGCCGACCCACCTTTTTCGCGGGTGGATTTAATCTCATGCCGAAACCTGCTCATCTATTTTGAACCCCAGCTACAGCGGCAGCTCTTTCCCGTGCTGCATTACGCGATGAAGCCCGGTGGTTGTCTCTGGCTCGGCAGCTCCGAGACCGTGGGCACTCACCGCAAGCTCTTTGATGTCGAAGATGTGAAGCACAAGATTTTTAAGCGGCGTCCGGGCTCGACCGCTCTGCGCAGACATCAACCGGTGGAGCACGTGGAAGAGCACCGGCTCAGCCCGCTCCCTGTGCAGAGAGCACGTGATGTGCCCCATGCGGAACTGTACCGCGATGCCGAGCGCCTGCTGCTGGCCAGATACTCCCCGCCCGGAGTGGTCGTCTCAGCCGGGATGGAGATCCTGCAGTTTCGCGGGGAAACCGGTGCCTACCTGGCACCCGCGGCTGGCACGCCGAGCCTGCACCTGCTGAAGATGCTGCGTGAGGGCTTGCTCATCGGCGTGCGCGCCGCCATCACGCGTGCTGGGGTGGAAGGGCGTGCTGTGCGGGAGGAAGGACTGCGGGTAAAAAACGAGAGCGGCGTTCGTCAGATTGCTGTGGAGGTTATCCCGCTCAAGAACTCCCTGACACGTGAAGGCGGGTTTGTAGTGCTCTTTGATGAAGGGGAGCATGCAGCAGCCAGCGCCCCTCCGACCAGGCCGCTGCCGACGACTGGCAGTGCCGAAGAGGAAATGCTGCGTCTGACTCAAGAGCTGGCAGCCACACGCGAGTACTTGGAATCAGTCATTGAGCAGCAGGCTGCGGTCAATGAAGAGCTGCAGTCCGCCAATGAAGAGACACAGTCCGCCAACGAGGAACTGCAAAGCGTGAATGAAGAACTGGAGACCTCCAAGGAGGAGATCCAGTCCAGCAACGAGGAGCTGGCCACGGTCAATGACGAACTCAACCACAGGAACCTCGAACTTCAGGAAGCCCGGGACTACGCCGAGGACATCGTCGCCTGCGTGCGTGTTCCGCTGCTTGTACTGACCAAAGAGCTGCGCATCAGGACTGCCAGCCGCGCCTTTTATGAATGCTTTAAAGCCACGCCCTCCACCACTCTGGGCCGCCTCATCTATGACATAAATGACCACCAGTGGGACATCCCGGAACTGCGCAGGCTGCTCGAGAAGGTGCTGCCGCTGGAATCCGTCATCGACCACTTCGAAGTGCGTCATACGTTTGAGGTCCTCGGTTCCAGAGTCATGCAGATGCGGGCCTGCCGGCTTCCGAATACTCGCAATGAGCCGCTGATCGTGGTCTCAGTCGAAGACATCACTGAACGCGTCGAGGCGGAAGATGCCGCCAACAGGCTGGCCGCCATTGTTTCATCTTCGGATGATGCGATCATGAGCAAAGACCTCAACGGCATCATCACGACTTGGAATGCGGGAGCGGAGAGGCTGTTTGGCTACGCGGCCGCTGAAGTGATCGGCCAGCCGGTGACTCTTTTCATTCCTGCCGAACGTCAAGCAGAAGAGGCGCATATTCTCGGTCATATCCGCAGTGGGGAGCCTGTCGAACATTTTGAAACGCTGCGCCTCCGCAAAGATGGGCGGCTGATCGATGTTTCGCTGACAATTTCACCCATCCGGGACAGCACGGGCCGCGTTGTCGGCGCATCGAAGATCGCGCGTGACATCACCGGGCGCCGTCTGCTGGAAAATGCCCTGGTGGCACGCGCCGAGGAGCTGGCGCGGGCAGACCGGACCAAAGACGAATTTCTCGCCATGCTCGCCCACGAACTGCGCAACCCGCTGGCCCCAATGCGCAATGCTGCGGAGATCATGCATGCTGAGAATGCCAGCACCGCAGAGCGCCAGCACGCGCAGTGCATCATTGTCCGTCAGATCGAGAACATGAGCCGCATGATCGAAGATCTGCTCGACATCTCTCGCATCACCCACGGCAAGATCGAGCTGCGCAAGAAGCCCGTGGCGCTGGAGGACATCCTTACGGCGGCGACCAGCGTCGTGCGTTCCAGTTGTTCCAGCCACCAGCAGGAACTGACGGTGGCTATGCCGCAGAACCCGATCTATCTGAACGCTGACGCCACGCGGCTGGAGCAGGTGTTTTGCAACCTTCTCAGCAATGCCTGCAAATACAGCGGTGACGGCTGCCACATCGTGCTTCGCGCAGAACGCAGTCTGGGAGTGGTGCCGCCGGAGGTCATCGTATCCGTGCGTGATGACGGCATCGGCATCGCGCCGGAGCTGCTGCCGCATGTCTTCGACTTGTTTGTGCAGGCTACGCGGGCGCTTGACCGTGCGCATGGAGGCCTGGGCATCGGCCTCACACTGGTGCAACGCATTGTAAAACTGCACGACGGCAGCGTTGAGGTGCGCAGTGCGGGGCTCGGCCAAGGCAGTGAATTCATCGTCCGTCTGCCTATTTTGCGTGAACCGCCACTACGTCCTGAGCTGCCTGCCGATACAGCCAGGGAAACGCCGCGCCGAATCCTGATCGTGGATGACAATACTGACTCCGCGCGCAGCCTTGCCATCCTGCAGCGGCGGCGCGGGCATGAGACATGCACGGCTTTCACCGGCCCGGAGGCTTTGTCCGCGGCTGCAGAGTTCAAACCTGAAGTCGTGCTGCTGGACATCGGTCTGCCAGGTATGAACGGCTTCGAGGTGGCACGGCAGCTGCGCATGATGTCAGCCTTGAAGGGCGTCTTCCTGATAGCCATGAGTGGTTACGGCAGCGCGGAAGATCGTGTGGCGGCCAGTAAAGCTGGGTTTGACGAGTATTTCGTCAAACCCATTGATCTCAGTGTGCTGTCTCAGAGTTTGAAAGTGCGGAGCTCAAGCGTATGAACCCCTGAATCTGCCAAAGCTCTGCTGCAAGACGAATTAATTTCAGCCGCGTAGAAAGTAGAAAATGATCAGCACGGGAAGGGGGATGCCCAGAAGCCAGAGCAGAGCGTAACCAATTTTGCCCTGTTCCAAATTCTGCCATTTGTTGATGAGTGTGTTTTTCATAATCGTGAAGGGTAAGTGTTTTTTGCTATTGAATTGAAGGTGCCCATAGGCGCAAAATTAGAGTTCGTTTAACATGCGATCCACCTCTTCTCGGGATTTGCCTAGTCTCTTCTGCAAGCGGCCATAAAGTTCGTCCTCCTTGCCTTTTTCGTACATCACGTCGTCATCGGTCAAATCACCAAACTTTTGCTTCAACTTGCCTTTCATCTCGTTCCAATTGCCCTTGATCTTGAGCTGGCCGGGGGAGTACGTGGCGGTCTCGTGAATTTTTTCCCGGGTTTCTTCGCTTACTTGGGTGGTTGATTGTTTCTCACATGCGGCGAGGGAGAGTGCGAGAATCGGGAGACTGAGCATGGTTTTGAGGTTCGTTTTCATGGTGTGTAGTGTTTAAGTGAAAGAGGCGTGATCACGGCTGGGTGTCGTGCCTGCACGGCCCCTGGAGCGCAGGTGTTGAATGCATGTATTCGGCCACTTATCGCATTCCATTTCACCGCCGGATGCACGGGAATCATGCGCAACAGCGTGTCGGGAGCTACAACAGGTTCGGTGTTCTACTTTTGAGGATGAACTTGCATGTTTGATACAATCACCCACGCCTTCAGTGACGATGTAAAGGTATGAAAACAACAAACACTAACCGCTGGAATAGCGGCAAGATCGGTTGGGTACTGCTGTGGCTCGTAGGTATTCCTGTTCCTATCCTCCTCATTCTGTTCCTCATGCGCGGCTGCACCTAGGGATAATGTGGCGCGGCAAGTCATTGTAATGCACGGGCTGCAGTGCATCGCGTGACGGCTTGCAGGGTGAAAGTATGCCGGATCGGTCTTAGTCTGCGTTTCAGATTCCACCTCATGCACGCTTTCAGCTTCATCGAGGAATTTAAGGAGGTGTTGTCCTGGTAACGACACACCATTTTGGCAAGCCGTAAATCATGAACGTGGATCTGATGTCGCCTGCTACTTTTACCCTGAGCGAAAAAGTGATCTGTGTGGAATGCACCCTCGCATGCCGGTTGAGCAAGGCCGTCAGACCATTGCTGCCGCCCTACTGCGCATACTCGTCATTGCCCACGCGGATCGGCGTCGTCTCCAGCAGTTGCACGACTGTCGTCATGACCTTCAGCCGACTCATGCCGTGGCGATGCAGATCAGCGGATACACACTGGCGGATGCGTGGTAGCATGGTTCCAAAGTCATCATGCGTTCGTATTTGCTCGCGTAGCTTAGTGCAAGCTAGCGCGGATGGTTGCAGTATTGCTTTCTCCGCCGTTCGTCACGCCCCGTTGCTTGAATGTGGCCGTTAACGAGGGGGGCAGATTCATACATCTGTCCATGCGGGTGGGATGGGCGCTGAGTTCGCAACCTCAGTGCGCTGGGGTTGTGTGAGGCCGGTCACAGCTCCCTCATCGAGGAGCATTCCAGCACCCTGAGGCGGTCTTGATAGGGTCAGGCATCACCTGACATCATGGACGGGGTCAGCTCGGGTTGTGGGAAGTCGGGAGCTTTTGTATTTCATTCCATCATGAAAACACACACCACCACATCCTCATCCATTTCCACCTCCTTCTCTGAGTCGTCGTCCCAGTTCGATGTCGACACCCAGCAGCCACCGGATGAAGCACTCATGGCCTCGATCCAGCAGCGCGATGCCACCGCATTGGAAACGCTGATGCAGCGCTACCGCCGGTTGCTCAAGAGCGCCATCATGCGCACGGTCAATGACGATGCAGCCGCAGAAGACGTCCTACAGGAGTGCTTTTATGAATTATGGCGCCAGGCCGATCATTACTCGCCGGCCAAGGGCCGTCCTCTGGCCTGGCTCATGACACTCGGCAAGCGCCGGGCCATTGATCATCTGCGCCGTTCCATGGCCTACGGCCGGGCCAAAGACCGCATGGAGGAGTCCATCCAGCAGGCAGACACCTTCACGCAGGACTCCGCCGCCGAGTGCGAACAGGCGGATATGGGCCGTGTGCTCGGTGAGCATCTCTCTCTGCTGCCCGATGCCCAGAAGGAGGTCATCGAGCTCGCGTTCCTGAAGGGTATGAGCCAGCGTGAAGTGGCGCAAGCCACACACTCACCGCTCGGCACGGTGAAAACTCGGATGGAGCTTGGCTTGAAGAAGCTTCGTCAGACCTTCCGCACCCGCAGCTCCATCCACACACTGCAGGCTGCTTGATTGAGTGACCTGACCAAGGGGCGTGCGTCTGCAAAGACTGCACGCCCTTTTTTTAGCATATCGCTTCACTGCATCCGATCGATGTCCTTGCGGCGATGTTCTAGCATGACCCACCGGCTGCGAATCATGACCTACAATGCGCATAGCTGCGTCGGCACTGATGGCAAACTAAGCCAAGCGCGCATCGCGGAAGTGATCGCGGTGTATGACCCGGACATTGTTGCCATTCAGGAGCTTGATATGTCACGCGTGCGTAGTGCCAGCCTGGATCAAGCCGCTCTCATTGCAGAGCAGTTGAAAATGAGGTTTCACTTTCATCCCG
The DNA here is from genome assembly GCF_029946185.1 of Prosthecobacter sp. Classification (GTDB taxonomy): domain Bacteria; phylum Verrucomicrobiota; class Verrucomicrobiia; order Verrucomicrobiales; family Verrucomicrobiaceae; genus Prosthecobacter. The sequence continues at coordinate 21,625 of NZ_JAQSEA010000114.1, read as the reverse complement.
CTCTGCGGGTGAAGGATGAAATGTACGGTGACGCCATACTGAGCAAGTTGCCCCTTCAGCTGCGTCATGCGGGAGAACTTCCCACCGTGAAAGCGCGCCTAGCCTTTGAGCCCCGTGGTGCACTGTGGGTCACGGCGAAATGTGGAGATCAGGAGGTTCAGATCATCAATACGCATTTGGGACTGAGCAGCCGGGAGCGTGCCGTGCAGATGGAGGCGCTCCTAGGGCATGACTGGCTCGGGCACCCGGAGTGTCGGACTCCGGTGATTTTTTGCGGAGATTTAAACACGCCGTCTTGGTCATCCGTTCATCGCCGCTGCTCTGCTGTGCTGCGCGATGCAGCGCTGCATCTCAAAACCAAGCGCCGCGCCACCTTTCCATCACGTTTTCCATTTCTCCGTCTCGACTACCTCTTCGTCAGCGCAGACATTCGCGTGCTTGGAGTGCGCGTTCCTCGCACACCGCTGACCCGGTTGGCTTCAGATCATCTGCCAGTGATTGCCGACCTGGAGTTGGGGTGAATTACATCTGAGTGCGCAAGACTGAGCCGATAAGTCCCAGAGCCTTTTCACGCATGGGACGACGCTTCCAAGCCTCAAGGGTGATCTCTTTCGAAACCACCCGGTCCTTCGCAAAAAGTTCCTCGTGATAGGTTGCGAATCTGGTGTCATGCACATTTAAGTTTGCCTCCGCATTGAGGCGCAGCGATCGGTTGTCCAGATTGGTAGAACCCACGGAGGTCCAGCAGCTGTCCACCACCATGTATTTGCAGTGGTAGAGCGCAGGGCCGTATTCATAGATGCGTGCGCCTGCTTTTAGCAGCGGCCCCCAGAGCGCCCGGCCAACGAGACGGGCCAATGGCTCGTCTATCAACGGGCCCGGTACAGTGATTTCAACCGTCACTCCGCGTTGGCAGGCCTCCACCAGTGTTTGAATGGTGAGGTGGTCTGGAATGAAATACGCATTGCCAATGCGGATTGTTTTACGGGCGGAGGCGATCGACATGAGAACCATCAGGCGGGAATTCTCCCCGCCATCGCTGGACGAACTCTTGAAGACCTGACAGGTGGTGTCACCCACCGAAGACAAATGAGGGAAATAGTCGTCACCATGCAGCACCACTGCGCGGGTCTCCAACCAGTTGTCCATGAAGGCCTGCTGAAGTTGTGAGACGGTCGGACCCTCCAGCCGATAGTGAGTGTCCCGCCAGCGACACGGCAGATCTGCGTCTCCGTCCCAGTCATCAGAAATGCCCACGCCGCCGATGAAGCCGACGCGACCGTCAATCACTAAAATCTTCCGGTGCGTGCGCTGGTTGAAGCGGGTGAATTTCAGGTAGCGGAAGATTTCCACTTCGACTCCTACGCGTTTCAGCAAATCCATCTCAGCGCCATCCAGGCAGTCGCAGCCCATGGCGTCCTGCAAGAAGTGCACCTTGACGCCTGCCTGTGCGCGCTCTGCCAGTGCGTGGGCGAACTCATGCCATACATACCCCTCTGTAAGGACAAAGTTTTCGAAAGTGATCGAGCGCTGTGCACTGGCAATGGCGGCCAGCATGGCCGGGAAAATCTGCCGCCCATTCTCCAAGGTTTCCACCGTGTTTCCTTCGAGGAGAGGCGGTCCAAGAAGGTGGCTCATGGTGCGGCAGAAGGGTGGATCACCGGCGGCATAATGGGTGTGAATTGAATGCTGGATTTTTTTGTCAGTTTCAAAAAAATTCCGCGCAATCAAGATTCCGACCACACCACTCGCGAGAGCAGTTCCAGCGAGCAGCAGTCCGATATGTGGTTTTTCCTCAGCATCGGTTTCCTTTTTTTGTCTTAGCGGGGAGCGGATGTTCATAGAGAGGTGCAGGGTGGCAACATTCGGGATAGGTGCTTACTCATGATGATCGCCTGAGGTGGAGACGCTGGCCGTTAGGAATGAGAAAATGGAGCTGATGTGATTTCATACCATCAGCCTCTGCTGCCTCCGCCCTTCACCATATGAGAGAAAAATGCCGCCAATTCACCCGCACGTAGCGCACCTAAAAAGCAAGATGAGGCTCGCTGCCGGTGAGTGTGCGAAATGCGACGTTGTAGTAGTTTCAGCTCAATGTGGATGGTGAGGTTATCGACGCAAGGCATCAGGCGCACCGCTTGGTCGGAAACTTCCTCCAGGCCTTTCACACATGGAGCTGCTCAAATCCGCGCCAATTTGGACAAGCATTCAAGGGTCGGACGCACATCGTAGAAGGTGCGGCTGCGAAGTGGAGCTGTGGGTTTAATCCGCAGCCCCAAGTTCGCGAAAAGGCCGTTCATGGCGGCGCTCATCATGCTGCGGACTGTCAGGCAAGCTTGTGCTGCGCACTTAGCGCATTTCGACTTGGCTGGCCACCAGCGTATCACCCGTCTTGCTGTAAAAGACCCGCACCTGAGCTCCCAACTTCACCTCTTGCGGCTTTACTGAGGCACCCTTGTGATTCACAAACTTCAGCTCTTTATTGCTGACGAAATGCACAGGAGTGGCCGGGGCTCCGGATAACTGAATGACCACCACGCCCGGGCTGACTTCGATGAGGGTGCCTTCCGTGTTGAGGGTTGTGTTAACGACGACCTTGGTGGCAAGCAGCGTGTTCCCCGTTTGAGTATAATGGACTTTCACAGAAATCTGCTGGGCGATGAGGTCAGGGGAGACAAAGCGGTCATGGGTGTCCACGAATGACGTGTTCGCATTCGTGAGGTAAACCGTCATGCTACCGGTTATCGGCTCCAGCACGGTCAGCCCTTTGGCGTCATACGCACTGACGGTGCCTGAAGCGTGAAGATTCTGTGGCCGTGCTACTGCTACCGGGGGTGGAGTGACGCTCTGCGCCGTGCAAAGCAGGGGCAGCGCCGACATGGAGGCGGCAATGATAAAAAGCTTAGCGGGGTGTGAAGAGTGTTTCATAAATATAGCAGCCAGGGTTTGGATGGCCCTGTTGATTCGCAGCTAGGGGAGCGACTGGCTTCATGAATCGCGGGATTCCGAACACGGCTGCCTGTGGCCGCCCCCGCCCATGCGACTTGCTGATAAAATAATTGTGCTGTTCAATAGAAGAGGAACCGGAGCCCAAGTCCATAAGGTTGATGAACATGTTTTTTTGCTGGTACCGTATGAGTGCAGAGCTGGTGCTGTATACCTGCCAGGGTTGAACGTCTGTACTGCTGCTTTGCCCCATTTTGAGTTAAGGAAGAAAAAAGCTTGGCTGCCACGGCGCTCGGGAATCGACCTCCCTGATCAGTTGAGCAGTGAAGTTCCCGAAGGCGGGGGCGAGTAGCAGGCGCGAATCCCTGTTACCATGAATAAACTATCTCGCTCAATCACCGCATTTTCTCTGCTGGCGCTTTCGGTGCCGGCTTCCGCTCAGAGTCCCAGCCCTCCAGGAACACCGCCCGCTGCGTCCGCACAAATCCCCACCGCAGGCCCTGGGGATGGTATTGTAGTGGACCGTGGGCAGGTCTTTCTCATGCGCAATGGGCGCGCTGCGCTGATCAACAAGGAACTCGTGCCAGACGGTAACGTGCTTACTTGGGAAGGGCGGTTGGTGCCACTGCCTTCAGGCTTCAGCATTTATGACAATGTCACCACTCAGCCAGATGGTATCATGGTGTTCGGTGGTAAATCCTATGTGATGCGTGAGGGTAGGGCTGAACTGATCAATGCGACTGTCGTGCCTGAGGGGCAGGTGCTCACGGCCCAGGGACGGCTGACACCGCTCCCGGCAGATTTTAGCGGCTTCATGCGGGAAGGCTCAACAACAGGTGCTAGGGAACCACTGGGCGCTGCGTCGGGGCAGACGCTCTCAGGCCAGGCGGGAGTGCCACAAACACAGCAGGGTTCCAGCTTGCAGCCGAGCAACTCAACCAACGGGCAAAATGGAGCCACCACAAGTCCCGCCGGGGCGGGCAACGCTTCCAATGGCGGGGCCATGCCGAATACTCCTGTCACGAACGCCGATGGTACTGTGACCAATGTAGTCGCTCCCAACGGCCGTCCGAATACTGGACTTCCAAATGTGAACGATGGCATTGTCAACGGAGTGGCGGTGAACGCGGCTGGTGGTGCGCAAGGCGTGAACGGCAATCTTAATGGTGGCGTTCAGGGAACGAGTGGGAACATGAATGGAAGTGTCCAAGGGGCGAACGGCAACGTTAATGGCAGTGCTCAGGGACAAAACGCCAACGTTAATGGAGGCGTTCAGGGAACGAATGGAAATATCAGCGGCGGCGCTCAGGGGACGAACAGCCGAACCATTGGGGGCACTATGGGGACGACGGCTGGACGAACCAATGCCGTCGTCAATGGCACCGCGGGAACCAGTGTTGGAACGGCAGGCAGCGGCACAACCGCTGCCGGCATGAGCGGGACTGCTGGTACAAATGGAGGGGCGTCAGGGACAACAAATGGGGGGGGTACCACAGGCAACAACAGTGGGGCTGCCGGGACGACTGCCAGCACCATAGGCGCCCCTCCGGCTACCACGGCGGGAGGGGCGACAGCCAATACAGCAGGTGGCGCGGCGGCAACGACGGCGGGAGGAACGACGGCTACCACTGCAGGCGGTGTAACTGCAACGACGGCTGGTGGAGCCACGGCTAACACGGCAAATGGCGTGCAGGGAACGGCCGCAGCAGGAAACAATGCGGGCAGAACAGCACCAGCAGGTAATACGAATGGCGGCAGAACTGCGCCAACCGGCAGTACCAATGGTGGGAGAACCGCACCAGGCGGTGGCACAGACAGCGGCACAGGCGGTAGCACAGGCGGTGGCTCCGGCGGTGGCTCCGGCGGTGGCTCCGGCGGTGGCTCCGGCGGTGGCTCCGGCGGTAGTTCCGGTGGCGGCTCTGGTGGCGGCTCCGGCGGTGGTGGTGGTGGTGGTGGTGGAAACTAGGAGAGACAACGCCGCGATTTTTGTCAGACAACGTAACTGTGACCTAACAAGCATATATAGACTTGTTTGCCGGGGATTCCGGCAGCGTCTGAACTAGGCGCGGTCCGATGTGGGTGTGTATCCAGAACGGAGCGTCTTTTGGAGCGAGCCTGCATGAGTTGCCACCTTCAAGTAGTGGGTGAGTTGACCGGCCTATGAAGGCCGTAGCTGATATTTCCTTGTGCTAAAATGCTGCAAGGGGGAGGCGGTGACTCACTTCAAGGAATCGCAGTCGAAAGGGAATTGGGCATTGCGCGAAGCTTTTGGCCTCTGGCAGTGTGAGATCGCTACGCTGGTGCGAGACTGCTGTTCCTCGCTGCGCACCGCATTCAAGAGGGACTGGTATTCTCGGACCCATCCGTTTTGGCCAATAATCGTGAACTGGCGCCCCCTTCCGCAGTCATATTTCGACGAGGGGGGCGCTGTGCTGTCACCACTTCTGCGCATGGCACATCCACGGATTGCACTGCCGGGTGTCAAACCAGTGGCACGCACAAACAATGGTGAGTATTACGTGAGCTTACCCGCTGCTCATCGATCCGACTGATCACTGCGCACAATTTGCCAAGCCAGCGCCAGTCCGCCGCTGGCGGCCAGAAAGAAGCACAGCATGGCCACGCCTGGATACCCAAAGATGCGGAAAGGTGTATCTACCCGCATGAGAAGCGCCGCGCCAATGATCAATGAGGCAAGGATCAGGCCAAGAGTGATGCGATTGGCGATCTTCTGCAGGCTGGTGATGATGAGGTTTTCATTGAACGTGTCCACCTTAACCCGCAATTTGTTGGTGGAGACCAGATCCATAAATTGATTGAGACGTGAAGGCAGCTTTTCGAGAAACTCCTTCGCCTCCAGCATCAGCCCGAAAAGATTGCCGGAGGAGAAGCTCTTAAGCGCCTGCTCGTGCATGATTTTGGCTGAATTGCGGCGCACCGACTCATTGGGGTCAAAGGTCGGTGACAAGGTGCGGCCGACGAGGTCGAGGTTGAGCAGTGTCTTGCCCAACAGGGTAAACTCCGGCGGCACACGCAGATGGCAGTCGCCTGCGATTTTCTGCACCTCCAAAACCACCTTGCCGATTTGAAGATCGTTTAAATTCGCAGACCGTTGCTGACTGACGAGATCTGCAATGCGGCGCTTGAAGGTTAGCGCATCGTAGTCCTTGTCCGGCTCGCCCATTTTTTCTGCAACTGCCGCTGCCTGGTCTCCATTTCCTTCGCTGATACCGAGCAGCAGCTTGAGAAGAAGATCCTGCATGTTGTTACCGACTCGCCCGACCATGCCTAGATCGAGAAGGGCAATGCGGCGATCATCGGTTAAAAAAATGTTACCCGGATGCGGATCGGCATGGAAAACCCCGACCATCAAAATTTGGTGCAGGTATGCCTGAAACAATTCTTCGGCCAGTGCATCGCCATCAATCTCCACACGGATAAGCGGACTGAACTTGGTGATTTTTTGACCGGTGACGTGCTCCATCGTCAGCACACGGCCGGATGAATAGTCTTCCACGGGGGCCGGGACCAGGATGTGCTCATAGGCCCCCAGATGCTTGCGCATCAGCAGCAGGTTCATGGCCTCCAACCGGTAGTCGAGTTCACGGAGCAGTGATTTGCGCAGTTCCTCGACGATTTGAACCAGCCCATAACGACGCCCCAGATCTGTGTGCGCGTCCATAAAGGCTGCGAGTTCGGTCATGGCCTCGAGATCCTCAGACACATTCTGTCGTGCCTCCGGACGCTGTACCTTGACCACCACCTGCTGGCCGCCGCGTAGCACTGCCCGGTGCACCTGTCCTAGAGAAGCCGCCGCGATGGGGGTTGGATCAAACTCGATAAATGCTTTCGAAAGACGTGCGCCTATTTCCATGGAAACGATGGCCTGCACCTGCTCAAACGAAAATGGCTCCACATGATCCTGCAGTCGGGAAAGTGCATCCATGTAGCCCTGTGGTACAAAGTCCGAGCGTGTGGAAAGAAGCTGCGCGAGCTTGATGTACGTGGGGCCGAGTTTTTCAATATCGTCGGCTAGCGCGCGTGCTTCCAGTGGCATCGGCGGCGTCTGAGCATGGGGCAAAGGATCATCAATCACCGGCGCGTTTTTGACGAGATCGCCGTGGCCATATTTATAGAACAGCATCAGCAGATCGCGGTAACGTTTCAGATTGGCAGGTTTTAAGGAGAGGCTCATGGCAGTGTGGAGGATCAGGATGTGATCGCATCCTTCTATCGGGGATGGAGGGGCGATTAAGCGTAGAAATCGGAAGTTTAGAACAGATGACTTCCACTGCCGGTGCATGGCTGAATTTCGCTTGTAAGCAGGATCGATTCAACTCGCTCAAGCTCCATACATCCGGCCATTCCATATGTGTCGATAATACCGGGCATGAAATCCAATATTCTCAAAGATCTTTTACAGCAGGAACTGCGGAGCCTTTGCAGCACTGAAAAACAATTGATCAAAATTTTGACGAAAATGGCCCAGGCAGCCTGTCATCCGAAACTGCGAGACATGTTCAATACGCGTTTGGAAGAAAGCGGGGAGCAGGTCGGAAGGCTTGAGCGTATTGCTAAGTTGGTGGGAAAAGAACTGGATGGTCCGAGATGCGAAGGGTTGAAGCAACTGGTCGAAGGCGAAGCTCGTGAGAGCCTTCTCAATGCGCATGCCAGGAACGAGACCTATGACGTCTGCTTGATCTCCGCCGCCCGTCAGTTCATCTGCTATGAGGTGGAGAAGTCCGAACTCGCCACCATGCTTGCCTCCCGTCTTGGGCTTGAGGATGTGGAACTCCTGCTCAAGGAGAATCTGCGCAAACAAAAAGCACTTGATGCCAGTCTGACCAGGCTGGCGAAATCCGTAATGAAACGCCGCACGGTGGATGCGGCTATGTCAAAACGTGCCACATCTGCATTCCAAGGCCCATTCCTTGCCGCGATGCGCCTTATGGGCAGCAGCGAGTTCAGTCTGCCTGGGATTTCTCTTCAGCATGGAGACGTGATTTGAGAGGGCCGCGATGCCAATGAAAAACGATTTAACGGTGTAACATACACTCCACACATCATGAGAACTTCATTTTTTGCGCCCGAAAACCTCACTGCGGAAACTCTCAAGAAAGATGTCCGAATCCTCGCAGATGATACGATGAAAGTGGCCCGCCAGCAGGTGGTGGATCCCACGTTGGAAGTCGCACGCCGCGCCAGCGCTTATGCACGCGACGCCGTCCAGGAGACCCGTGAGCGTCTCTCCCAGCAGGTCTCGCAGGCGGAGCGCTACGCTTCTGCGCAATACGATCAAACCGCTCGCTGGGTTCTCGCTCATCCGTTGAAAGCCGTGGGTGTCGCCTTTGCCGTCGGCCTTGTGATCACCGGCTTGTTGGGGCAGGCCTCGAAACGGTAGCCGCTCAGCACATCACCGCATGTGGTCCTGACTCTGCGGGGCACTGGGAAGCAAGATGAAATGGGCTTGGCAAACGCAGGCACACCGTCCCCGCTTCTTCATGGGCTGATTCTGGTTCAACACTCAGGTCGCAAGCCTCAGGGATACCCTGATTGAAATTCGCCTGACATTGCAATCAGGATGTGGCCTGATACGATTTTAGTAACACCAAAATCAATCGTTCACTGCCATGGCAAAGACTAAAGCCATCACAAGATTCGGCCCCATCCATCACGTGCGCACTGCTGCGCCTTCGCCGCAGTTTAAACGATCCGGGCGGCCTCCGGCTAGGTCTCGTCGGACACCAGATTGAACCCTATAATATCGAGCACACTCACCATGAAGCGAAAAGCAAAGCCTGCAGCACCCGCCCAGACGTTGCCAAAAACCCTTACCGGCATCCAAGGACTGGATGAGATCACTCTGGGCGGCCTCCCGCAGGGACGCCCCACTCTCGTCTGCGGTGGTGCGGGCTGCGGCAAGACCATGCTGGCTCTGGAGTTTCTGATTCGCGGCGCCATGAAGTATGGCGAGCCCGGCGTGTGCATGATGTTTGAAGAGAGCGCCTCTGAGCTGGCGGCCAATGTCCGCTCGCTGGGCTTTGATCTCGATAAACTCGTGGCACAGAAAAAAATCGTGCTGGATCACGTGCACATTGAGCGCAGTGAATTCGAGGAGACCGGTGAGTACAATCTCGACGGGCTGTTCATCCGCCTCGGTCACGCCATCGACTCCATCGGGGCAAAGCGCGTGGTGCTGGACACCATCGAGGCTCTCTTCGCCGGACTGCCGAATCACTCCATCCTGCGCGCCGAACTACGCCGCCTGTTTCGCTGGCTGAAGGACCGTGGCGTGACCGCGGTCATCACCGGTGAGCGTGGCGATTCTTCCGTCACACGGTATGGCCTGGAGGAGTATGTGGCTGACTGTGTGATCATTCTCGACCACCGCGTCGAGGAGCAGATTTCCACGCGCCTCCTGCGGGTGCTGAAATATCGCGGCACGACGCATGGGATGAATGAATATCCCTTCCTGATCTCCGCGCATGGCATCTCAGTGCTGCCGATCACCTCGCTGCGGCTGGACCATGAGGCACCGACGCAGCGTCTCTCCACGGGCGTTGCCCGGCTGGATGAGATGCTAGGAGGCAAGGGCGTTTTCCGTGGCAGCAGCGTGCTGATTTCCGGTACTCCAGGCACCGGAAAAAGCAGCATTGCCGCCAAGTTTGTCGAGGCAGCCTGCCAGCGTGGCGAGCGCGCGCTGTTGTTTGCTTATGAAGAGTCCGCGGCTCAGATCGTGCGTAACATGCGCTCCATTGGCATTGACCTGGACAAGCATGTGCAGCGGGGGCTGCTCCAGATTCATTCCTCCCGCCCCACTCTTCAGGGGCTGGAGCAGCATCTGGTGATGATGCATGACGCAGTCTGTGAATTTCGGCCTTCAGTGGTTGCGGTGGACCCCATTAGCAATCTCAGTTTTGAAACCAACGAGAGTGCCGTGAAGCCGACGCTCATGCGGCTGATCGACTTTTTGAAACAGCGGCAGATCACCGCCTTTTTCACCAGTCTCACCACCGGAGGCGGACTGAGGTCTTCACCCGAAGATTCGCAGATAGGTGTCTCTTCGCTCATGGATGTCTGGCTGCTGCTGCGCAACAGCGAACTTAACGGAGAGCACAACCGTACTCTCTATGTCCTGAAAGCACGCGGCATGAGTCACTCCAACCAGGTGCGTGAATTCCTGCTGAGTGACGCGGGCATTGATCTGGTGGACGTCTATGTCGGAGCTGCCGGTGTGCTGACCGGCAGCACACGCGAGATGCAGGAGGCGCAGGAGCTCGCCGCCAGCACGCTGCGCGGCCAGAACCATGAACGCAAGCTGCGCCAGCTGGCCGGCAAGCGCAAAGCCATCGAAGCTCAGATTGCCATGCTCCAGGCCGAGAGTGATGCCGAGGGGGCGGAGGTGAATTTCGTCATCGCGCAGGAGCGACTGCAGGAAAAAGACGCGCTGCAAAACTCCAAGGAGCTGGCAGCCCTGCGCAGCGGCAAAGGCGGCAGCCGCCCAACCCGAAAGAACTCATGAAAACTCCCGCTACACCCAGCAAGCCGCCGGTGGCCGCTTTCGAGCTGCGGCTCTACGTGGCCGGTCATACCAGCAAATCTGTGGCCGCATTGACCAATTTGCGGCGTATCTGCGAAGTTCATCTGGCGGGACAGTATCGCATTGAGGTCATTGATCTGCTCAAGACTCCGCAGCTCGCCGCAGGAGATCAGATTCTCGCCGTGCCCACCCTCGTACGCCGCTTGCCGCACCCCATCAAAAAAATCATTGGCGATCTTTCCAACGAGGAGAGTGTACTCGTGGGGCTTGACGTGCAGCCAGTCCAACCTTGAAGCCTTCCGCCTGATGAGAAAGCAGCTACCCATTGCCGAGAGTGCCGAGGACTTTCTCAAGGAAGTCTCGGTACAAGATCAAAGCCGCTACATTCTGCGGCTCTACATCACCGGCCATACGCCGCTTTCCACCAAGGCCATCGTTCGCATCCGCAAGATCTGCGAGGACCATCTGGAAGGTCGCTATGACCTTGAGGTCGTGGACATCGCTCAGAATCCCACGCTCGCCGCCGGGGAGCAGATCATCGCCGCGCCGACCTTGATCAAGAAGCTGCCCTTGCCGCTGCGCCGCTTCATTGGCGACATGTCGCAGACGGAACGCATCCTGCTCGGACTTGATTTGCGCAAAGCAGGAGAAACACTGTCGCCGAAGTCATGAGCCAAAGTTCCAGTCAGGCACCCAATCCGCACACTGAGGTGGAAGAACTGCGGGCCGCGAATGCGGAGCTGCGTGCCCGGTTAGAAGAAGCGGAGGAGACTCTGCGCGCCATTCACAATGGCGAGGTGGACGCCCTCGTGGTGCAGGGGGAGTCAGGAACGCAGATTTTCACGTTGCAGGGCACCGAGACTGAAGCGAACCAGTTTCGCGGAGACATTCTCTCTCAAATCAGTGACTCCGTCGTCGCGCTGGATCAGGACCAGCACGTGACCTATCTCAACGCCGCTGCCGAAAAGCAGTACGGCATCACCGCATCCGCGGCCTTGGGTCGCAATCTGCATGATCTTTGGACCACGCAGTGGGCAAGCCCTGAGGTGGAGGCGGCAGCGGCCGCCGCCCTTCAAAACGAAGGGTGCTGGCGCGGTGAAAGCATCCACATCAAACGCAACGGTGAAAAAATCCATGTCGAGTCTGCGGTGATCCGCCTGAACGGTGCCGATGACCGCGTCATCGGCTCGCTGGCGACCATCCGTGATATCACCGAGCGCAGGCACACAGAAGACCGGCTGGCGGAGCAGTCGCGGCTGCTGGACCTCAGCGCTGATGCCATCTTCGTGTGCGATGCGAGCAACCGCATCACCTACTGGAGTCAGGGGGCTGAGGCTTCCTATGGCTTCACCCGTGAAGAAGCATTGGGGCGGCTCAAGCACGAACTGCTGCGCACGAAATTTCCCCAGCCTCTCGCACAGATCCTGGAGCAGTTGCAACAGGATGGCCGCTGGACCGGTGAGCTCAAGCACATGCGGAAAGACGGCTCCGTCATCATCGACAGCGCGCGCTGGGTGCTGGATCGCGATCCCCAGGGCCGCTCGGCATCCATCCTCGAAACCAACACGGATGTCACCGAGCGCCGTCGTGCCGAGGCCGCGCTGAGTGCGAGCGAAGAGAAATTCCGTAGTTTGATTCAGTCCCTGCCTGCAGCCGTTTACACCTGTGACTGTGAGGGACGCATCCAGCTCTACAATGCGGCGGCGGCTGAGCTCTGGGGACGCGAGCCGGAGATCGGCAAGGATTTGTGGTGCGGCTCATGGCGCATCTACAATGCGGACGGCTCCCCCATGGAACTCATCCACAGCCCCATGGCCCGTACCTTGCACAGTGGCAGGGCGGTGCAGGAGGACGAAATCGTCGTCGAGCGGCCGGATAAAACCCGCCGGCATGTGCTGCCTTGTCCAAATCCAATCTTCGATGCCGATGGCATCATGACCGGCGCAGTGAACATGCTGCTGGACATCACCGAACTGAAGCGAACTGAAAGCCTGCTGCGGGATGCCAAAGACGCCGCAGAACTCGCGAACCAGAGCAAGGACCGCTTTCTCGCGGTGCTAAGCCACGAACTGCGCACACCGCTCACTCCCGTGCTGCTCACGCTGGCCGCATTGGAGCAGGAGGCCACTCTGCTCCCCGAGGCACGCGACGACCTGCGGACGATGAAGCGCAACATTGAGCTGGAAATCCGCCTCATTGATGACCTGCTCGATCTCAGCCGCATCACCAGCGGCAAGCTCACCCTGGACATCGAAGCGGTGGATCTCAATGAGATCGTCCGTCAGGTATCCAGCATCTGCTCTCCGCAGTTAAGCGAGCAGCTTGTCTTTCTCGAGGTCGAGCTTGATGGCGAAGCGGGCATGGTCGCCGCCGATTCTGCGCGTCTGCAGCAGGTGCTGTGGAATGTGCTGAAAAATGCCATTAAATTCACCCCCGAAAGTGGCGTCATTCAGGTGAGCACTCTCCGGCGCAATGATGGCTTCTGCGAGGTGAGGGTGCAGGATCCTGGCATCGGCATTCCTGCGGAACGTCTGCCGCATGTGTTCAACGCCTTTGAGCAGGGCGGCACCAAAATCACCCGGCAGTTTGGCGGACTGGGGCTGGGGCTTGCCATCTGCAAGGCGTTGATGGAGCTGCATCACGGGTCCATCCGCGCTGAGAGCGCTGGCGTGGGTCAAGGGGCCACGTTCATTATTGAACTGCCATCCAAGACGATGACGACCACGGCAAAAATACGCCTGATGTCCCCCCAGCCAAGCATCACGCTGCCGCCTCTAAAGCTCCTGCTGGTGGAGGATCACGCGGACACTGCGCGCATCCTGAGCCGACAGTTGGTCAGAGCGGGAGTCACGGTCACGCAGGCCTCAGATGTAAGCAGCGCCATCAAATTGTTGGAGCAGGAGTCGTTTGATCTCCTCGTGAGCGATCTTGGTCTGCCGGACGGCAGCGGCTATGACATCATGCGTCGGGCCAGCGCCCTGCGTGGCATCCCCGGCATCGCCATGAGCGGCTACGGCATGGAGGAAGACATGCGTCGCAGCCGTGAAGCGGGCTTCTCCGAACATCTGGTGAAGCCCATCGACCTCCGCGAACTCATTACCGCCATCCGCAGCGTCAGCGAGGTGCACGCCAAATAGCATGCCCATGTGCCCGAGGAGCGGCGAAAGCACCTCAAGTCAAAGGACCGCGTGAAGTATGGGGCAGGGGGGCAGAATACCCGGTCAGAGCCGCTCTGAGCCTTCCCTTCATGCATCAGGCTTACCCTTAGCGCCTGAACAGGGCCGGCTCGGGTTGTGGGAAGTCGTGTGCTTTTGTATTTCTTCCCATCATGAAAAAACAGACCATCACCTCCTCTTCTTTCTCCGAGTCGCCTGCCCACATCGAGCTCGATGCAATGCTGCCATCCGATGAGTCCCTTATGGCCTCGATCCAGCAGCGCGATGCCACCGCCTTGGAAACCCTTATGCAGCGCTATCGCCGTCTGCTCAAGAGCGCCATCATGCGCACCGTCAATGACGATGCCGCCGCAGAAGACGTGCTGCAGGAGTGCTTCTTCGAACTGTGGCGCCAAGCCGATCATTACTCCCCGACCAAGGGCCGTCCGCTGGCCTGGATCATGACGCTGGGCAAACGCCGCGCCATCGACCACCTCCGTCGTTCCATGGCCTACTGCCGCGCCAAGGACCGCATGGAGGAATCCATCCACCAGGCAGACACCTTCACGCAGGACTCCGCCGCCGAGTGCGAGCAGGCAGACATGGGCCGTGTAATCAACGAGCATCTCTCGCTGTTGCCTGACGCCCAGAAAGAAGTGATCGAACTCGCCTTCCTCAAGGGCATGAGCCAGCGCGAAGTGGCGCAGGCCACCCACTGCCCCCTCGGCACCGTGAAGACCCGGATGGAGCTCGGCTTGAAGAAGCTTCGTCAGACCTTCCGCACCCGCAGCTCCATCCACAGCCTTCAGGCCGCCTAACGGCTGCACGAGTTCCGCATGCTGGCAAAGATAGATCGCGGCAGCGGCCCTCCAAACAATGAAGCATTCTGCGCCAGTTGGGCAAACTCCCAGTGCACAGTGTGATCTCTTTCGGTCGGACCGCATTCCTGCGGGCCGTCATCGGCCTCGTCGGGAGTGAGGTAAGTCGCAATGATCTCCGGCAGATTCACCTGCAACCATTTTGCCATCCGCTTTTCATCGTCGATGATTTGATCGCAGGTGCTCACCAAATCCAGCAGGCCCAGCCGCGCCGCCCCCTTGCGCAACACCGTATGACGGGCGATCTGGAGATGCTCGGTGACAAGTATGCTCAGAACATCCTTGATCCGTTCATCCCCTCCGAAAGTCATCCCCGTGCTTTTCATGAGATCTGCGTCCATCCTTCGGTCCGGCATGGTTTTCAGTACGGAAGGATCTGAGCCGAGCCGCTTCAGGCAGGTAACCACTGCCTCTGCCTGGCGTCGCGTTTCGGTGCCGTGGCGCGTCGCCTCCTCGCGCAGAGCTTGATGATTATGGGGATGCGAGGCTAGTTTTTGCAGCGCCACTTCTTTGGCTTTTTCGATGGCATGGACGTCGTGCAGCCAGTCGATAAGTTCGGCTTGGGTATTCATGAGATGGGTAAGTATGGCCGGGGATTGGGTTTGCCCCAGTGGCCGAAGTGCCATCTTAAACGTAGTCCACTGGCGGCTGGGCTTCAGGTTGGAGACTGGAAACCGCATCAGGCCACACGTTTCCGGGCATGAACCCGCCTGGTTTCAAAATTGACAGCAGAGCGGCGTAGTCGTGTGGCTTGTCCGCAGCTCAGCCTTCCTGCGTGGTCATCCACTCCAAGGCGAAATCCATAAGCTCATCCGCGTCTTTGAAACCAAGCTTTTCCTTGATGTGTGACCGGTGTGTTTCGATGGTCTTGGCACTGAGATTCAGCAGTTCGCTGATCTCGCGCGTGCTCTTGTTGCGCCCGAACAATTGCAGCACTTCGAGCTGACGATCCGAGAGCTTTTCCACCGGTGAGCCCAGCGCCCCCGTGCTACCGGCAATCGTCTTGAAAATCAATTTCTCACTGAACTGCGGACTGACATAAATGCCACCGCTGCTGACCTTTCTCAGCGCGTCCAGAATGTTTTCCATCGCCTGCTGCTTCATCACGTAGCCCTTGGCACCGGCCCTCAGCGCACGCAGCGCATAAAGCGCCTCATCATACATGGAAAGCATGAGAATGATGAGCGTCGGGCGCTCGGCGAGCATGTGTTTGATCAGTTCAATCCCATTCGTGCCTGGCAGAGCAACATCCATTAGCACCATATCAGGCTGATGATGTCGCATCGCTTCAAGGGCGTGCTGCGCATTGTCCGCCTCCGCGCAAACCGTGATGTCTGAGACCTGGCCAAGATACTGGCAAATGCCATGCCGAAAGACCGGGTGATCATCCACGACAAGTACGCGCTTGCCAGCTTCGGCCACCGTCGGGTCGCTGGATACAGCGGTTGCTTGCATATTCATTGGAAGTTAAAAATACTCCATCACCCAAAGGAGTGCTGCATCCGGTTGGAACACGTTCGCAGAGGTCAGGTCAGGGTTGGCTTCCTCAAATCGCGACTGCCACAGCATCTGGACGTTCTGATTTTGGAATCTATCTGCCGGCTTTGTTACAGTGTCCGAAGAAACGCCACTAGATCCAATTTCTCATCCTCCTTAAGATGAGTTTCCAGCACCAAGTTGAAGAACTCCACGGTGTCTTCCAGTGTCAGCAGGCGGTCATCATGCAGATACGGTGGCGAGTCCTTGATGCCTCGCAGTGGGAAGGTCTTGATAGGGCCGTCGGCGCTGGCCTTGCGGCCATTGATCATCTTCTCATTGAAAAAACGCTCCACCCGCAAGTTGTGCATGCTGTTGTCGGTGTAGTAGGGCGGTGTGTGGCATACCGCGCATTGGGCCTTTCCAAAAAAGAGCTCCTGCCCGCGCAGCTCTGCTTCGCTGGCCTTGGTGCGATTGAGTTTACCGAACACATCGAGCTTGGGCGCAGGCGGGAAATCCAGCAGTTCCTGGAACTCGGCCATGAAGTGAACCTGGCTGCCACGTTCGAGAACATTGATCCCTTTCCGCGCGGCGTCTGCAGGGATGCCGTCAAAGTAGGCCGCACGCTGTTCGAACTCGGTGAAGTCTTCCACCGTTTTAAGCGCACGCTGGGAGCCAAAGAGCCGCTGGATATTCATTCCTCGCAGCGTGGGCGTATCGATACGGCGCCGGTGCTCATTGGGACGGGCGTCGCCCACAGTGTGGGTGGCCGCATTGGTATGGCCGTTAGCATGGCAGTCAAAACAGCTCACTCCCAGGCTGGCCTTCAGGCTGCGACGATCTTCGGTGCCGTTGAACTGCTGCTGCGGAAAGGGGGTGACCAGCAGGCGTAGCCCCTCTAGCTGCTTGGGATTGAGGATGTCTTTGAACAGGGCGTAAAAATTCGACGACGTCACCAGTTTCCCCTGTGAGACATCTCCCAGATCGGTCCGGGTGGTGAGATAGATCGGCGCGGGAAATTCCGGCAGCAAATGCTGTGGCAGGTCAAAGTCGAGGTCGAATCGAGTCAGATCGCGCTCCGTCTGCTTTTTGAGCTCATCGATGAGAGGCTTTGGAAAGATCATTCCGCCTGCTTCATGGTGCGGATGCGGCAGGGGATAGAAACCCTCCGGCCAGAGGTTCTTGCTCTGGATGATTTCGGGAGACATCGCTGCGAGTTTTTCCCACGTCATATCCTCCGGCAGCTTCACGCGCACGCCTGTCTGCACCGGTTTGCCGCGCGCCATGGTCACGTCCTTGGATGGGCGGTCGGATAGATCATAGCGTTGGTTTAGCAGCTTCTGCTGGCGTTCTGCAAAGGCGGCCTTCTCCTGCTGAAGGCGTTGTATGACAGCCGGTAATTCCTCTTCAGCAGCTGCCAGTGTGCCGCCGGCAAGCAGTGCGGCAGAACAAGCCGTTAAGAAACGAAAATTGAGATGTTTGATGTTCATGGCGGTTGGATGTGAAGGGTGGTCGGCACGGTGTTTTTCATGAGGCAAATCGCATATGACCGACGCTCTGGTCGTCTATCATTCATACTCGGCATTTGTCGAAACAACGACGAGCAGAGGGAAGGTCGCATGCTTCAGGTAATCCGCCGGCACACGCCCCACTGGGATAACTTTAATACGGTCGTCGTTATTTTCAGAACCTTGGTTGAATGCTACAGCCTGGGTGCAATTTGAAGCGTGGCGGCGATCGTATTTTCCAGATTGGAAATGTTGATCGGTTTGGTCATGTGCTCAATGAAGCCGGCCTCACGGCTTTTTTTCACGTCATGCTCCATGCCATAGCCACTTACAGCGATGGCGCGCACCGGCCCTTGCTGGTGCAGCTTTTTCATCAGATCCCAGCCGGTGCCATCCGACAGGCCGATGTCACAAATGACAAGATCCGGAGCACTGATGTAAAACTGCTGGACCGCTGCCGCCACGCTGCCAGCAACCGTCACCTCATATCCTTTGCGCTGCAGCACACGGGACAGCGCTCGCCGTGTATCATCATGGTCTTCAACGACGAGGATGCTCCGGCCTCGCCTGGTTGCGTTGGCGGCAGGACCCTCGATCACCTCATCCGCTGTCGGCTCCGTCTGGGCTAGCGGCAGGCGGATGCGGAAGACCGCGCCTTGATCTTTGCCTTCGCTTTGCGCAGAAATTTCTCCTCCGTGTCCTTCCACAATGGCACGAGCAATTGCCAAACCCAAACCAATGCCTGTATCCGTCGGGCGCGGCTTGATCGGCTGAAAGGTGCCGAAGATCGAGGGCAGCTGCGAGGGCTCGATCCCCCGGCCGTCATCGCGAATCTCGACCACGCAGTTGTGGCTATCGTTGGCCGTGGTGAGGGTAACATGGCCGTGCGGACTGGTATATTTGATGGCGTTTTTGAGCAGGTTCCAAAACACCTGGTTGAGCCGGGAGAACTCACCCATCACGATAGGCTTCTCCGCTTCCAGCTCCTTATGAACAATGATGCGCTTCTCTGCGAATCCCTCGCGGCAGATGTCCAGCGCCGCCTCGATGCACTGGTTGATGTCCAACGGTGACTTGTCGATCTTCAGGCGGCCACTGGATATTTGTGTCAGGTCCAGCAGGTCGTCGATCAGCCGTGCCTCAAGCTCCACATTACGCTGAATGATTGAAAAGGTCTCACGCAGATCTGATGACAAGCTCTTGTCATTGACTGTCGCGGAGACCAGTGAGAGCACCGGTGTCAGCGGGGTGCGTAATTCATGGCTGAGCATCGCTAGGAAATCATCCTTCGACGCATTGGCCGCGCGCAGGGCGTCATTACTGACAGTGGTTTCATTATATAGCAGCTTTAATTCCTTCTGCTGCTCTTCGAACTTTCGTTCGCCAAGAAATTTATAAATCGCGTTGTTCACCGCCATGCGCACTGAGTCGGCGGCGGTGTTGGCTTTGACGAGGTAGTCCATCGCCCCGGCTTTCATCATGGCGACAGCGGATTCTTGATCACCTGCACTGGCAAGAATAATGACCGGAAAGGGGAGATGTCCTTGCAAATCACTCACAGACAGAAGGAACTCGTGGCCGCTGGCATCCGGCAGCTTTTGATCGATAACCACGCAGTCAGGCCGGATCTTCGCGACTGCCGCCAACGCCTCCGCGACTGTTCCGGCTTCAGTCACTTGATAACTGAAATTTAAATCACAACGCATCTGGCTGATGGTGTTTCCACGATCTTTAGCATTTTCATCGACGACCAATAAAGTTCTTTGCTCCATGGGAGTGTGGGGGTTGTGGGGAAGATTAAAAGCACTCTTCGCCTCTCAGAGAATCGCCCGCCGAGTTACCTCCGGCTTTATGTGACAGGCGATTTCAGCTTGTGAGCGATTGGCTTATGTCTGGACCGGGGGGGGGGCTGAAGGCACCAACCTTGGCCTTTCCTCTCTTTGACCACCAGTGGCGTTAGATGACACACAGTGAGTGTGGGAAATAATGGCTCTCACTGTCATTTCGTGAGCGCCTGCATTTCATTTGTGACGTAGTGTCCTGCATGGATGAAACCGTCATACCTTGGTCACGAGTTACCGCATTTATGCGCCGGCACACGCATGATGTGCGCAATGGACTGAATAGCCTCGATCTGGAGACAGAGCTCTTGCTCGAACTTGCACCCGAGGGGGAGGCAGCGGACAGTGCAGGGCGTATTCGCAAGCAGTTGCGTGGTCTCGCGCAGCACTTGCGTGGTCTCGCCGCGCTGTTTCAGGATCCATTGCCGACCGTTGTCAAAACCCCCGCCCGAGTACTGCTCAAGATCTGGCGTGAAAAGCACGCAGCGCTGACTCCCGCCCCGGAAGTACAATGGGTGGATGAACTCCAAGAGGAAGAAGTGAACGCGGATGTCGAGATGATGGCCACGGTGTTTCGCGAGCTGTTGACCAATGCAGCGGTCTATTCACCCGGCGTTCCCTTGACGATTATCGCCCGAGCGCAAAGCGGAGAGGTGACCTTTGAATTGCGCGAACCGAAGCCCACGGTGATCGACGTCAGCACCTGGGGCCAACCTTTTTCCACCACACGCCGCGATCACTATGGCCTCGGTCTCTGGACGGCGCGGCGGTTGATGGCTGCCTCTGGCGTGTCTTTCGTGCAGTCTTATTGCACTGCAGACAATTGTTTGCTGTCACGGCTTGTTCTTGCAGTGGTGTGAATAAGCTCTCGCATTAGCGGCAGTCACTTGCGGGGAGACCCTTCCATCTTGCGACATATCGCAGGGGAAGCTGTCGGGCCTGATATGGGCCTCAGGAAGGACCCTGAATGGGAATAAGTGGGGAGTAACTCGCCTGCAGCTAGAGGCTGCGATCATGGCCAGGTGCCGAAAATGGGTGTCGGTAGTCTGAAGTGTATCGAATATTTCAAGCGTGACCTGCTGCCAAGAGAACAGGGCCGTTCGCGCCGAATGGGGTAGGGGTTTGCCTGATCGTACAAACAGGCAGCGGCCTGATTGTGGCGAGTGAAAAACTCATTCATCATCTTGCCATTCCCAACCATGAAAACACAAACCACACCGAAGACGGTCCCTCTCAAAAAGTCCAACAGTCTGAGCAAGAAATCCCCAGCTCAAGAATCCCTTGTGAAAACCACTGCTGCTGCCTCCACTGCTGCAGAAAAGTCCGTCACAAACTCGCGTCCCCAAGCGGAAGAAATTGCCGCCCAGGCTTACAAAATTTGGCAGCAGCAAGGATGCCCGGAGGGTCGTGAGGACCAGCATTGGTGTCAGGCTGAGAAGGAGATCTGCCGGGATGGTTCTTTAGCTTCCTCACCCTTGAGTTAAAACCAGTCTGCCATCTTGCCGCCATGTCAACCACCCACTCACTCCAACCCTGCTCTTGGTCATGCCCTTGGAAGGGCACCCAGATGTGCGCCCAATGCCTGTTAAATTCCCAGTCATTGGCCGATAGGCGTGTGAGCATGGGGGTCTTGTATGGGATGAAATCTCTCTATCAAGCGCATGACCTGCCGCCGTGCATCATCGGCAACAGGATTGACTGGTCCGGCCAGCGTGAGTTGGCGATCGCCTGAACCAAGCACACACGTGGGCAGCATTCAGTTGGCCGGAGTTATCTGTTCGGCTTCCTGTGCCGGATAGCTTAAACAACGAAGCTTTCTGCTCTTTCTGCAACGTATCCTATGAAGCCCTCACAGCAGGCCCAGGACGTTCCCGCTCCGCAACGGCAGACCGCTGCGCGGAAGAGGACGTCTGTACGTAAAAAATCGGAGCCTACATCAAACGATGCTCCTGGTTTCAGCGCGCCGCGCCGCCGTGCCGCCACGCAGCTCCAGGTGAATTCTCAGAAGCCCTCGCTGGCGGAGGCCCAGCACCTGCTGGAAGTGCAGAATGAATACCTGGGTGCGGCAAAAAGGGAGGTCGAAGAAATCCAGCTACGGTATGACAACCTCCTTGTCGAACTTAAGCAGGTGCACGCAGATCTGGCAGCAGTGAATGCGGGGGTGGAACAGCGCGTCATCGAGCGCACCGCTCGACTGGCTTCTGCCAACAAGGAACTGCGCCACGAGTTCAAAGTCAGTCAACGTCACGCACATGATCTCTCTGAACGCGAGCGGAGCAAC
>NZ_JAQSEA010000113.1 GCF_029946185.1 Prosthecobacter sp. | reverse complement strand
CCTACACCAAGGCCCTCCTCGCCTGCGTCCCCCGCATGGGCCCCAAGCAGCCCCGTCTCAAGGCCATCGACTACACCGCCTTGGACGCATAATCGCCATTGCACCCCACCTGAAAGCCATGCTAGCCTCCGGCTATGAAAGCCTGGCTCATCCTCTTTGCGATGGCAGCGCCCCTCAGCGCGCAGGTCGTCCTGCCAGCCACCGGCAAGAAGTTTGACACCCGCACCATCAACGGCAGCGGTGGCACCAGCGGCGTCAGCATCAACAACACCGCCCAGCCTGTGCCACCCACCAAGACCAGGCTCACCTCCTACTTCCTGCTCGGAGATCCACGCCAGTGGAAAAGCACCGATGGCAAATCCCTCCTCGGCACTCTCACCATCTTTGAGGACTCCGTTCTCGAATTCGACGCCGCCAATCCCGCCGCCGCCCGCGAAGCCGCCCAAAAAGCTCCCCCTCCCAAAATGCCCGACAAGCCCACGCTCCTCCGCGATGGCAAAATCCGTCTGCTGGTAAACCAAAAACCCGTCGAAGTGCCGCTCGAACGTCTCAGCGAAGCGGACCGCAAGTACGTCGAGGATTTGAACGCCAGGCTCCCCAAGTGATCTCAGTCAAAGTCAGCATCCACTCAACCCAAGCTCGCACCATGAACTGCTCACTCACCGCCCTCATACTCCTCCTCGCTGCAGCCTTCCTGCCCGCTTGCAGCGCATTAACCGAAAAGTCGCCACCCAAAACGGAGCGTGAAATGGAAGCCGAGGCTCGCACCAATCAAATGGTTCCCGACAATATCCGCGACCCCCGTCCCGACATGCCCCCCGTCGGCCCGCTCTCCATGCCCATGCGCTGACCTCGTAGATTGCGTACGGCGTAAAGTGGGATGGGTGTGGCCGCACTTTTCTTTCCTTGTGCGCAGGTGCTAATTTACGTCAGCTATTCCTCAGCCTCAACGAGGCTGCGGAATGCAGTCTCCGGTTATGAAGCCATAGGGCAGGAAGTCAAACCCAGCACGCTGTCATCACGCATCGCCTCCCTACTTTCACACCCCCGCCGCCCGCAGCACCGTCTCATGCACGGCAATGTCATGCGCCGCATCCCACCCCAGCTTCTTCTCCCCACGCACCACCCGCGCCAGATCCATAAACTCCCCAGCATACCGATCCTTCGGCACGCTGAGCTGAAATGACTGCGTGCCCTTCTTGTAGCTCCCCCGCGCCTTCGTCAGCGACAGATTCACCTTCCCGCTCTCCAGCGGCAAAATCTCAAACGTCCCCTCCGTCCCCGTCACGTTAAAGCGCCGCCTCGGTCCTCCAAACGGATCCGCATGGTTGCAGCGCACCACCGCCGTCGCCTTCGCATACTGCAGCACCGCCATCTGGTTGTCCTTCACCCCATCGCTCTGCGTCGGCGTTGAAAAAGCCGTCACTCCCTGCGGCTTGCCAAGAATCGTCACCACCGCGTCCATCACATGGCCGGCAAGTTCAAACATCCCGCCGCCTGGCAGCGCCCCCATGATCCCACGCTGCTTCGCATCCCCCAGCTTGCCCATCGCCGCATCGATCTCCGTGATCTCCCCCAGCCACCCCTCACGCACCGCCTGAAACAGCAGTTCAAACGCCGGGTTATACCGCAGCATATATCCCATCTGCACCGTCAGCCCCCGCTTCTCCGCCTCCAGCCGCATCGTCTTAAATTCGTCATGCCCTAGCGCCCCCGGCTTGTCCAGATGCACATGCTTCCCCGCCTGAATGCACCGCAGCGCCGTCGCACACGACTCTTCCATCCGCGTCTCCACCGCGACCGCTTTTAAATCCGGCGTCCCCAGCAGCTTCTCTTCCGTCAGCATCGGCACCCCCTCATATCCCTTCTCCGCAGCCACCACGCCCACCACCTCCCAAAGCTCCGGCAAAGCCCGCATTGCCGCCATCTTCCCCGCCGCATGCGCATGCTCCGAACCAATCTGCCCAATCCGCAGTCTGGCACTGCCGCTGGCAGCAAAAGCAGTCGAACCACAGGCGAGGAGAAAAGTACGTCGTTTCATCATGATCACTCTGAAACGACGCCAAACAGCCATTCCTCACTCCGAAAGCTTCATCGCCACAATAACAGGCAGTTGCACCGGCAGCGTCACCACGTCAAAAGCCCCTGCCGCGATGCGTTCACCAGGGGTGACACTCTTTCGGAAAGAGTCGCGAAACTCCAGTGCGGCACTCGCGCAACTGCTCAGATTCAAACCGGCAATGAGGAAGAGAAGGGGGCGGATAAGTTTCGTTTTCATAAGGGGGAACGTGCTTGTCGTTGTACACACCACATCATCCCTCACCGCCCGCAAATCTCCTCATTGACGCTCTGCATGCTTGCATTGCCTCGGCCAATCCACCCACCCGCCCTGCCTCCGTGTGGCAGAACTGATGGACCCACCTCATCAGGGCTTCTTCACTTCAGGCTTCGGCTCCGTCAGCACCTCCTCCATCTGTGCCGCCGTAAGTTCCAGATCAACCGTCCCACGCTCCTCCGCATGCCACAGCGTGGCATTCAGCCGCTTCACCCACTCTTCGTCCGTGGTTTTGAGCAGATCATGCTGCACCACGGGCGGCGTTAGACGGAAATCGAAGCCCTGAGATTCATCGGCCTGCCATGCGAATCCATGATCGCGTCCCGGACCATACTCATGCTGCCGAGGGCCAAGATCCTGCGCCTTATTCTCTCGCAGCTCAGGGTCTTCCAGCACCAGAAGAAAGCCCTCCGCCAGGGGTTGTCCGCGTGATTCCGCCGGCCGGTGTTCGCGTGCCGGAAGCACCTGCGGATAAACCCAATGCAGGCGGCCCTTGGTCTCCCAGCCGATAAAGTTCGGCACGACGGGCGGGAACTCCACACGCAGGCCCGGACGCACCGGAAAGACGGCTCCTTGCTCCCAGAGCTTCTTGAAGGAAACGGTGCCCATGCGCCGCATTTCATGCACCGCGAGCCGCAGACGCCAGCGCGCTGGCATCGCTTTCGGATCAAGATTCAGCGGCTTGATGGCCGCCTGAATCCTCGCCCTCCCGTTGAAGAGCGCATTGTTATACAATTGATGCCCCCAGAGCGTGGTCGGGGCGCTGTGTTTGAGCAGAGCTCGGAGATGCTCAAGGTGCAGCCAGGAGTCGTATCCATTCGTATTCGGCACCAGATCGGAATAACTGCCAAGGGGAGGCCACTGTTTTTTCCCATCCATCATCGGCGCAAAATCAATGACACTGGCCACTTCGTCTTTGCCCAGCCCGGTGATCCGCAGCGTGGGCCACAGCGCCCGCCCTGGAGTCTTGTCAGCAGGATCCGCCTTGCCCGTTTTCACACCAAGTTTGGTGACTGGATAGCCAAGCACAGGCGGCGTGATCCAGTCCACCTTCCACATCGCTGAGACAAGCGGTGCCTGCATCACGCTGATGACAAGCACCCCAGCCGCAACCGCCCGCCGCCGCGGCACAGTCGCGAGCCACCACGCCGCGATGATGCCGAGGAATTCGACCACGCTGGCGACAACTCCTCCGCAAACTTTCAAAGCCTCGGCCCCAGCATCGTTTTTAGCGGGCCACCAAAACTGCATCATGGACACTCCACCCGTGAGCCAGAGTCCTGCAAGCAGCACCCCGACGACCGCTAGGGCGATGACTTGCCGCGTCGTGCTCGTGAGAGCCGTGAGCGCGCTCACAGTTCCGATCACCAACCCAAAGTAGAGCATCAACCCACTGCCAAGCGCGAGCCATGCCCCCATTCCAAGCTGAAAGCCAGCCCATCCTGTGCTTTCCACAATCAGCAATGGCAGCACGATGCCGCAGAACAGAAACGCCATCTTGCCAAGCCAGAGCGCTGTCTGCCCAATGGGCCGCGTGAGCGTCATGCAGTCGGTGTTCGACGGCGAGTCCGCACAGATGCATCGCCACGCCACCGTGGCAGGAAGCAGGAACATCAGCAAAGGAACAAACCCCCAGAAAGCATAGTAGAAATTGTCGTTGTCCGTGGCGGAGCCATAACAGCGATGCAGCAGCGTCCACGCGATCCAGGCAAAGACCCAGACGTGGTGATGCCGCCACTCCGTGCGGAACTGATGCATGATTCGATTGAGCAGCGTGACAGTCATGGTTTGCGGAGCCTCCAGGCACGTTGTTCCGGCAGATACTCAAAATCGGCGGCCCGCAGGTGCCGGTAGCGCGGCCACTGCTTCTCACTGTCCACCTCCGCCTTCCAAAGCTTGGCACCATCGGCCTCGAGCAGTTTGGGATAAGGCAGGCCGCTGTTACGCGATGGTGCGTCCCCCCCCATGGCCATCCATCGCAGGCACACCTCCAGCGCCTCACGGCTGCCGTACGCGGCTGCTGTTGTGAATCGGTCTGCAACCAAATAGTTTTCATTCCTCAGGGCT
>NZ_JAQSEA010000112.1 GCF_029946185.1 Prosthecobacter sp. | reverse complement strand
AAGTGTAAGCATTGATCTTGTTTTGCAAAAAACTGAGATGGCCCACTTCATCGCTCCAGTCGAGATGATCGGTGACGTCCAAAATGACCTCGCTAGTTGAGCGACCAACGCTCACTACATCAACCGTTTTGGGATCATCAACTGCCATACTGTCGAAATATATCCCAGTATCAGACTGAGATGACGGGAAAAGTGAGCAGGGAGCTATGACCCGATGGGGCGGGCTGAGGGCTGTCTGTGCGACCCGGCAGTCATGCCTTCTTACCCTCTCAGTCCATTTGCTGCTATTATTTGCGTTCGAGGAAGAGAACAAAAATCAATCGACCTTCCTTCCAGGGCGGTCCGCCGATGAACAAGGGACTGCCTTTGCGTAGAACAGCGTCACTTTTGACCAACACCTGCTGCTCACGCCAAACTTGGAGGTGCAGATTGACGCCGCCGTTGTCTGCGGGACCTTTGGAATCAATTTTCATGAAAAGTTCCCGGGATGGAACGACCCAAGATTCATATTCCCGCAAGATATCCTGCCGATGCTGGCCAAGGATTCCGAAGTGCTTGAAGGGAAACACCTTGGCGAGGCGCTCATTCAGCTTGGGCAGTTCAGCGTGGATTGGCTCTTTGGCGCCGGTCAGCTGGCTTGCATCGTTGGTGGCGAAAATGAGTGCACCCCAGACATGCCCATCTATGGCAAGTTTGGAGGCAGCGTCGGGTGGAGCCGGCGCTTGCGCAAAGGCAAGGGTCGTGCAGAAAAACAACGCGAGCGCTGAGAGAATGGCTTTCATCCGCGCGGCGTTAGCATTGGATTGCCAAGTGCATCACGGGAAATCATGAGCACTGCAATTCCCTTTGTGTCGTACATGGTGGTTGAGGCCAGTTCAGGCTCCACTTCACTGCGTTGAATGTTGATCCCCGAGACTTTTCGCTCCGCCGGCACTGCATCCAGCCCGTCCAGCATCAAGACCGTGGCTTCAGCGCCATCGTCGTGGTAGGTGCGTGCCTGCACGTTGGTGTTGGGGGTGTAGGAGCTGAGGATCATGCTCTCTGAGGCACCACCGGATGCCGTATTCACCAGGAAGAAACCCAGCACAGCCAAGGCCGCAGCGCCTGCCAGTGCAAACCATGGCTGGCGAAACCATTGCAGAATGGCCCCAAAGCCGGGAGAGGTCTGCTTTGCGCGTGCGTCGTCCTGCGCCATCTGGGAGATGCGCACTCCGATCTGCGTGTTGAAGTAATCGGCGTGAGGCACCTTCATTTCGGCAGGCAGGTGGACGCGGAGACTGGCGCTCAGAGCGCGCATCTGCCGGGCTTCTGTGGCGAGCACGGGATCCAGCTTGAGGCGTTCCTCAAACGTGGTGCGTTCGGTTTCGTTCATTTCCCCATCGATCCAGCGGATGAGGTCATGTTCTTCAGATGGATGTTTCATAAACGTCGTGGAGTTGTTCCTGAAGTTTCTTGCGTGCGTAAAAGAGACGAGACATCACCGTGCCGAGAGAGCAGGGGATGAGGGCGGCGATTTCTTCATAAGCGAGCCCTTCGACCTCGCGCAGGACAATGACCTGGCGGTGTTCGGGGGAAAGTTTGGCGATGGATTCCTGAATGCGCTGGCCGAGCTCGGCATTGGTCATGGCGGCGTCGGGCGCAGGATCGCCCCTCGGCGTGGCTTCCGCACCGGCGGCAATGCGGTGTTCGGTGCGCTCGTCATCGAATTCACCATCGCCCTGGATCTTCTTCTTCCGCAGCCAGTCATAGCTGACGTTGTGGGCGATGCGATAGAGCCAGGTGTAAAATCCCGCATCATGCTTGAACGAGGGCAGCGCACGCCATGCCTTGATGAAGGCCTCTTGGGCGAGGTCCCATGCTTCGGTTTCGTTCTGGATAAGGTGATAGGTCATGGCATAGATCCTCCCACGGTAGCGAGTGACGAGAACGTCAAAGGCCCTTGTGTCGCCTGATTGGCTGCGTTTAACCAAGTCGAGGTCTGAGACTTCGCCAGGGTCAGTCGAGGCTGAGGCAGGCATGGATTTGTAATGGCAGGGGATTGACGGCCTTGACGGTGGAATTATTCAGGGCGCAGCACGATTTGGAGCCAAAAAATGCGTCGAACGTTGAATCAAGGGATTTTCAGGCTCTGCCCGAGTCTGATGAGATCACTGCGGAGGCCGTTGGCGGCCTTGATTTTTGAGACGGAAGAGCCTTTTTTCCGGGCGATGGAGGAGAGCGTGTCGCCTTTGACGACGGTGTATCTCGACCCAGAGGATTTTTTTGCCTTTGTCTTCGAGGGGGTGGACTTCTTTTTCGCGGAGCTGCTGGAGGCGGTACTCTTCTTGGGGGTAGAGGAAGTACTGGATGGCGTCACCTTCTTCGTGCCGCTGAAAGCATAGGGATTGGCAGGTGGCTCCGGCGGGAGGGAGGGAGGGGCTGGCGGGGTCTGATACTTCGGAGTGGACGAAGATGCGTAACCGCTCTGGCCCGGGTAGGGATTGTAATGCCCGTCGGTGCCGTAGTTCGAGGCATAGGGATCACTGCTAGTGCTGCCAGACGTTTTCGTGTTTTCACAGGAAGCGAGGGCAAGGCAGGTGGCGGAAAGCGCGATGAAACGAAAGGCAGTCATGATGAGGTGTGGTTTCAGCCAGCAAACACGCATAGCAGGAAATCTAAGCACTAATGAAATCAGGTGCATCCTTTTCAATGCTTAATTTGCCGCTGTGGGGCCTGCACTGCGATTTCCTGAGGTTTGCGCAATAGAGGCAACAACCGGGCCGTTGCCTAATGCGGGAAATCTTCCGACACAGACCTTGCCAATTCGCCCCCCATTCCCTAGCTTTGCGTCCCACCCATGAAAATCGGCTTCAATCTCCTTCTCTATTCCGGTCACATCACCGAGGCAAACTACCCCGTCATCGAAAAACTCAAGGCCACCGGCTACGACGGAGTCGAGGTTCCGATCTTTGATGTCAGCAATCCTGCGCATTTCAAAGGCATCGGCCAGGTGCTGAAGGACAACGGACTCGAATGCACCGCCGTCACCGTGCTGCCGGATGAAGCGCACAACGCCATCAGCCCCGTCGCGGCGAACCGCCAGGGAGCCATCGACCACCTCAAGCGTGTGATCGAATGCGCTCACAACGCCGGCGTGCAGACACTGGTCGGGCCCTATTATCAGGTGCTCGGCCAGTTTACCGGTGCCTTCCCTTCTGAGGCCGAACTCGCAGGTGCCGCTGAAGTGCACCGTGCCATCGCCCCTGTCGCTGAAGCTGCGGGCGTGAAGTGCGCCATTGAAGCGCTCAATCGCTTCGAGGCTCATCTCCTCAACACGATGGAACAGGCCGCTGCCTACGTGAAGCGCGTCGATCATCCGAACTTCGGCACGATGTATGATACTTTCCACGCGAACATCGAAGAGAAGAATTCGTTTACGGCCATCGACACGGTGTTTGCCTCCGGCAAGCTCAACCACGTCCACATTTCTGAAAATGATCGCGGCACACCCGGACGCGGCCACATCAACATTGTCGAGCAGATCAAGCACCTGAAAAAAATCGGTTATGACGGCTGGATGACCATCGAGGCCTTTGGCAGCGCCCTGCCAGACCTCGCGGCCGCCACGCGTGTCTGGCGCGATTTCTTCCCCAGCACCGAACAAGTTTACACCGAAGGCTTCGCGCTTATCAAAAACGCGCTCGCCTGATTTGAAGCCACGTCAAACCCAACGCATTCAACCCATGAACACACCGACCCCCACCCCCGCAGCGGCGACCTCTCGCCGCCAGTTTATCGGCGCCACAGCTGCTACTGTTGCCAGCACCGGCCTCACGGTCGCCCAGTCCGCGAATGTCGCGGGCAGCGATGAAATCAAAATCGGGCTCATCGGCTGCGGTGGTCGCGGTACCGGCGCTGCGAACCAGGCCCTCAGCACGAACCAGAAGGGTGTCACGCTGCACGCTGTGGCAGACGCCTTCAAAGAAAAAACGGACAAAGCACTGAGCGGCCTGCGCGACAAAAGTCCTGACAAGGTCAAGGTGGATGACTCGCGTAACTTCGTTGGAACCGACGCCTACCAGAAAGTGATCGACTGCTGTGACCTTGTCATCCTCACCACCCCTCCCGGCTTCCGTCCGTATCACTTCGAAGCTGCGGTGAAGGCTGGTAAAAACATCTTCATGGAAAAACCCGTGGCGGTGGATGCCCCTGGCGTGCGCAAGGTTCTTGAGATGGCAAAGATTGCCGACGAGAAAAATCTCAAGGTCGTCTGCGGCCTGCAGCGTCGATACCAAAACTGCTACCGTGCAGCTCTGACTCAGGTCAAGGAGCAGGGTATCATTGGCGATATCATTTCCGGTCAGGTGTACTGGAACGGGGGTGGCATCTGGTTCCGCGACAAGCTTCCTGGCCAGTCCGAGCTCATGTATC
>NZ_JAQSEA010000111.1 GCF_029946185.1 Prosthecobacter sp. | reverse complement strand
GGCTCCGGAAAGATGAAATTTACCACCGGCCTGCGCATCCGCACCTCTTCGGATGTGGAAAACCTCTGCACCTGCCCCCACGCCCGCCGCAGCGGCATGATGTGCGAGCACGCCCTCGCCGTCGCCTTGGCCCACGTCCGCGAACAAAGCGGTGCAGGCAGACCGCGTTCCGGCGGATCGGGTACTGTAGCCCCGCCTTCAGGCGGCTCTGGAGGTGCCGTCCCGGCTAAAGCCGGGACGATATTACCCAGAAGCTCCCCCACTTTGACTCCGCTCAAGATCGTAGGCCGCTACTCCCTCTATCTCCCCGAACCACTCCTCCAAGGTCAGATCCGCGAACCCTTCGGCGTCTTCGTCAAATACGAACCCGGCGGCGAAGGTGAGTCCTCCCTGTTCGCAGCATGGCTCGCCAGCCAGGGCATCAAGCATCCCCAGAGCCTGCCCATCTCCCTCAGAGGCGAAAGCCTCCACACCTTCCTGCCAACCCTCGCCGAGCACCCCCGGGTGTTTGTCGGCAAGCCGAACGGCCAGGAGCGGGCGCTCCACGTCGCCCCTGAACTCGTGCGCCTGCCGCTGCTGGTCGAGTCTGTCGATGCCCAAACCGTGCGCCTCAAACTGGAAGGTGCTCATCAAAAGCACGTCCTCGGCCCGTGGTGGATCTGCCAGGAGACCGCATCGCTGTTCCGCCATTTGGCCGACAGCCCCGCCCTGACTACCCTCGCCAGCGAGTTGAGCAAGGCTCCCGTCACCCGGCCCCTGCGCTGGTTGGCAGAGCAGGGGGAGGCCTTGGGCGAGTGCTTCCAGATGGAACTGCGTGGCGCAGGCTTGGAGAAATTCCACGTCGCGCCGGTGCCCTGCACCTTCGAAATCCAGCTCGACGGCTCTCTTCAGGTGGTAGATGCGAAACTATCCGCCCGTTACATGTCAAACAGCTGGCCAATCCTACATTCAGACAGTAAGCATTCAATCTTCCCAATTCAGGCTGAATCGAATGGATTTGTCTTTTACGTACAGAATATAGAAGCAGAATTCCGCCTTTTACGCCGTCTGGAGGCCCTCGGTTTCAAGCCCGAAGGCCAGGTCCTGCGCCTGCAGGGCAGCGAAAACGTCCTCCGCTTCTACGCCTCCGAACTCCCGCTCCTCCGCGAGCTGGCCACCATCACGGAGGGGGAACGCTGGCGCTCCGCGACTCGTGGCATCCAGCGCATCGCCCCGAAAACCAAGTTCGTCCCACCCGCCGGTCAGATGGGCGGCGGCGGCGACTGGCTCAGCATGGAGTTTGCCTATGAGTCCACCGATGGCTTCCGCCTGCCACGTGCCGAGGTGCTCCGGCTCGTCCGTTCCGGTCAGAGGTCCGTCAAAGGAGCCAACGGCAAGCGTTATATTCTCGACATCGCTGCGGTGGATGATTTGGAGGAATCACTGCGGGATGTCCCGCTGGAACTCACCCCCGAAGGGGCCCGCGTCCACGGGGCGCACGCCGCCTACTTTGGCGATGAAGCCGCTGGC
Organism: Prosthecobacter sp.; assembly: GCF_029946185.1. GTDB lineage: Bacteria > Verrucomicrobiota > Verrucomicrobiia > Verrucomicrobiales > Verrucomicrobiaceae > Prosthecobacter. Next base: position 47,696 of record NZ_JAQSEA010000111.1, on the reverse strand, counting down.
GCTGCTAACGAAATCGTCGTTACAGATTCCGAGGTTCGCGCCGAAATCGGCGATCTCGCTGGCATGCTCCGTCCTTACCAGATGGAAGGCGTTTGCTGGATGACCTCCCGCGTCCTGCGGGGCCGGGGCGGTATCTTGGCCGATGAAATGGGCTTGGGCAAAACTGTCCAGAGCATCGCCCTCGCTCTCTTCCTCAAACAGCGGAAAGGCGACCAATGCGGCCCCGTGATGGTCGTCTGCCCCAAGTCCCTCCTCGGCAACTGGCAGGCCGAGTTTGAGCGCTTCGCACCCACCCTGAAGGTGCTCTTGATCCAAGGCGCAGGCCGCGAAAAAGCCCTCGCGACCATCCCCGCTTTTGACGTGATATTGACCTCTTATCAATTGATCATCAGAGATATTAAACATTACCAAACCATCCGGTTTGGTTTGCTTCTTCTGGATGAAGCCAGCTTCATCAAAAATCCAGATACCGACGCCGCCAAGACCCTCCGCAGCCTGAACTCTGCCGGTCGCATCGCCCTCACCGGCACCCCTTTGGAAAACGGCGTGCGCGATTTGTGGTCCATCTTCCACTTCGCCCTGCCGGGATATTTGGGGAACCAGACTTCCTTCAAAGAGCGCTTCGAAAGCCCCATCCAGTCCGGCCTCGATCTCCCCGCAGGCCGCGCCGCCGCCCAGCGCCTGCAGAAACTCACGCTGCCCTATTTCCTCCGCCGCACCAAACGCCAGGTGCTCAAGGACCTGCCCGAGAAGATCGAGCAGGTGCTGTGGTGCGTCCCCAGCGCCGCGCAGAGCGAGTTCTACCGCAAGATTCTGGAAGAAGGCCGCGAGGAGATCAAGGCCGCCCGCAAACGCTCCGGCCAGAATGGGGCCAAGATGACCATGTTCACCGTGCTGCTGCGCCTGCGTCAGGTCTGTTGCGATCTCCGCCTCACCGGCGTCCAGCCCGACGCCCTCAAAGGCCTCGGCCAGGAAGACCTCTCCGGCAAATGGCCCGCCTTGGTGGGGCAGATCGAATCCGTCATGGAATCCGGCGGCAAGCTCCTCGTCTTCAGCCAGTTCGTGAAATTCCTGCACCTCATGCGCGACCACCTGAAGGCCGAAAAACTCGACCACGCCTACCTCGACGGCAGCAGCCAAGACCGCTCCGCGCAGGTCGAGCGCTTCCAGAAAGACCCGAACTGCCGCATCTTCCTCATCAGTCTCAAAGCCGGCGGCTACGGCCTGAACCTCACCGCCGCCGACAACGTCATCCTCGCCGATCCTTGGTGGAACCCCGCCGTCGAATCCCAAGCCATCGACCGCGCCCACCGCATCGGTCAGCAAAAAGTCGTGAACGCCTATCGCCTGGCGATCCGCGGCACCGTCGAAGAACGCATCCTCAAACTCCAAGCCCAAAAACGCGGACTAGTCGAAGCCGCCCTCAACGACCAAGCCCCCATGATGGAAGGCCTGACCGAAGGGGATTTGGAGGCCCTGATTCAATAAAGTAGTCCAGAGCTTCAGCTCGTTCTGGAAACGCCGCCGCACCCAGAGTCGAGCTAAAGCTCAGGACTGCTTTCCAGCAGACTCCCCCCTTACTTCCCCAGCTTCGCCTTCAAAAACCCAAACAGATCCGGCCACTTCATGTGCCCGTAATCATTGTTATAGTTGATCTCATGCTCAATGCCCACCGCCTTCAACTTCTCCGCAATGCCCGCGCCGAAGTTGCCTGAGTGCACCGGGTCTTTGGCCGGTGGCTTGCCAAGGTCCGGTGCGCTGTCATAAAATAACAGCACCGGCGGATCGTCCGCACTGGCCAGCGCATACGGTGAGAACTGCTCGATCCACGGCAGCAAACTCTCCCGCTTATCCAGAAACTCCTGCATGCTGCCGAGCCCAAACGCATGGCTGCCGTACTCGTTGTTCGGAATCCACGCCTGCATCTGCTTCGGGTCCAGCGTAGTCTGCGGCACGAAGGCCAGCACGCAGCGCAGGCGTGTGGACTCGCGCGCAATCGGATCGGCACTTTTCGCATTCGCCATGTCGGGATGAAACCCGAGCCACAGCGCCGTGAACCCACCCGCCGACCCGCCACAGCCGCCCACGCGGTCTTTGTCGATGTGCCATTCGGCTGCCTTGCTGCGCACAAACTGCAGCGCCCGCGCTGAATCATCCAGGCAGGCCTTCACCGGAGGTTCGATCTTTTCCGCCTGCGCATCCGGGATGAAGCGGTAGTTGATCGACACCACGGAGATGCCGTTCTCCAGACACTTGGCCAGGAAATCAGGATTCGCCTTGTCGCCATTCATCCAGCCGCCGCCATGGACGAAAAACAGCAGCGGCGTCGGCTGCTCCGCTTTCGCCTGGTAAAAATCCAGCACCTGATTCGCATGCTTCCCATAGGGCACATTGGCGTGCGTAGGAGCCGGAGTTTGAGCAAAGGCATGGGCACCCGCCAGCAGGCAAAGCGCGGGGACGAGGTGGCGAAGGAAGGTCATAGGTCGGGGCGCAGAATCGGTGATCTACGCCAGCGCTGCTACACCTCCAGCTGAATCCCCAGCTCAATGACCTGACGCGGCGGAAGATCAAAGTACCCCGTGGCAGGGCGGGACAGGCGCGAGAGCATCACAAACAGCTTCTTCCGCCAGGCGGCCATCTTGCCGGGCCCATTGGTCAGCAGCACCTCGCGGCTCTGGTAGAAGGTGATGCCGTTGCGTTTCACCTTGGTCTTTTCGCTCATCGCCGCGCAGAGGTCATTGAACACATCCGGCGGCTCGGAGAAGCCATAGCGCAGGACGACGCGGTAAAACTCCTCGTAGTACTCGCTGATCTCGTGGCGCGCTTCCTCACTGACATAGGGGGCATCCGCGAACTTCACACTCAGCAGCACCACCTGCTTGTGCAGCGCCTTGTTGTGCTTCAAATGATGCAGCAGCGCCAGCGGCAGGCCGTCGGCGCTGGCAGACATGAAGACCGCCGTGCCCGGCACGCGAATGACACGGTCCTTTTTGAGTTCATCAATCAGATGTACCACTGGCAGGCGGCCGCGCTGCATGGCTTCGTACAAGATGGAGCGTCCATCCGTCCATGTCTTCATGATCACCCAGATGCAGGCCGCGACGGCCAGCGGGAACCACGCACCCTGCATGAATTTGATCAGGCTGCCGGAGACGTAGCCCAGTTCAATGATGGTGAAAGCCAGCACAGGAAGAAAAGCTTTCCAAAACGCCCAGCCCCAGATGCGGCGGGCCACAAAGAAAAACAAAATGCTGGTGAGAAACATCTCCATCGAAACCGAGAGACCGTAGGCGGAGGCGAGATTGCTGGAGGTCTCAAAGCCGATCACCAGCGCGATGCATGCGGCCATCAGGAGGAAGTTCACCTGCGGCATGTAGATCTGTCCGCGCACGTCGGGATTGGTGTGGATGATCTTCAAGCGCGGCAGGTAGCCGAGCTGTACCGCCTGCTGTGTCAGTGAGTAAACGCCCGTGATCATGGCCTGCGAGGCGATGATGGTGGCCATCGTTGCCAGGATGATCATCGGCACCAGCAGGGGCTGCGGTACCAGTTTGAAAAACGGGTGCTCCAGCGCTGCCGGATCACTGATGACCAGCGCGCCTTGGCCGAGGTAGTTCAAAATGAGCGCGGGATAGACGAGGATGAACCAGGCGCGCTTCAGCGGCTTCGATCCGAAATGGCCGATGTCTGCATACAGCGCCTCACACCCCGTGACGGCCAGCAGCACCATTCCCATGATGACGATGCCATGGTAGCCATGATGCATCAGGTAATAAATGCCCCAATGTGGAGACAGCGCCACGATGACTTCAGGATGCTCGATGTAGCGGTATAAGCCCAGGCTGGCCAGTGCGGTGAACCATAGGATCATGATCGGACCAAATGCCACGCCGATCTTCGCCGTGCCGTACTTCTGCACCATGAACAGGCCAAAAATGATCGCCACCGAGATGTAGACGATGACGTGCTGCGGCATTTCCGCGCTGATCTGCTTCATGCCTTCCACGGCCGAGAGCACCGAAATGGCCGGAGTGATCATGCCATCGCCATACAGCAGCGCCGCACCAAAGAGCACCACGAGCACCACAAAGGAACTGGCCTTGGGGCTGAGCGCCTCTTTTTTGGAGCGCAGCAAAGACAGCAGGGCAAACATGCCGCCCTCTCCCTGCGCTGTGGCCTGGCTGAGAAGCCCGAGGTATTTCACCGAAACCATCAGCGTGAGCGACCAAAACATCAGCGAAATCGGCCCGTAGATCATGTCCACTCCGTCACGGCCCGGTGTGTAGCCCGCATGCGTGAGGCACTCCCGCAGTGCATAGAGCGGACTGGTACCGATGTCCCCGAATACCACACCCAAGGCGACTAGGGCCAGGGTCCAACTGTTTGAGTTTTTGTGTTCTGACATGAGGTGTCTTCGAGACAGTCCCGAAGCCCTGTTTGAATCAGGGACTAATGCTGTTAGCCAGTGTTGCCGAAGATGCAAGAGACAGTTCGGCGCAGGTCTTGGGTTTTGGGTGTGTGAATGAACAGTGGAGCATGCGTCCTTCGACCGCTGCCCGGCGGTGCCTGATGACCATGTCCTGATGCATGGGTATTTGCATCAGGCATCCCCTGAACATCTGGGCAGGGCGGGATCGGGTTGTGAGAGGGCACCGGGGTCCTATGATTCATGGATGAATACTTACCCCAATGCAGCAACAGAAGCCCCGCAAGATCCCGAGGAGACAGAGCCTCTCACCACGCCTCCTCTTGAGCCTGAGGAGAAACCCATCGTGGTGCGCGATCACGGCGTGGAAAGCGATGAGGAGCATGACATCGACAAGGCCGCCGGTGACGAGGGCATCGATGACGATGCAGGCGACGACTTCGATAAAAACAACGCAGGCGAAAAATAGTCTGCCACAGAAACTCACAGCAGCCCCGCATTCATCCTCACCCACCCCCTAACATTTATGACCAAGCTCAAATTCAACGGCTCTTGGAACGAAATCAAAGGCAAGCTCAAGCAGAAGTACGCCCAGCTCACCGATGACGATCTGCTCTTCGCGGAGGGCAAAGATGAAGAAGTTCTGGGACGTCTCCAGCAGAAGCTCGGGGAAACCAAAGAGAACCTGCGCGAGACCATCGCGAAGCTCTAATACGCCTTAAAAACTCCCGCAGTCACCACCCTTCACTCGTCACTGCCATGAACATGCTCAAAAACTGGCTCAATCCGAAAAGGTTGGAATTGTCCACCTCGAAGCCCATCGTGGAAACTGAAGAAGTTCCCACCATGATCATCGATGCCGCACCGTTCCGCACCTACAGGTTCCTTCGCAAGATGAATGCCTCCGCCCCGCAGGCGAAGCCGTCCTCAATGCACATGTTTGCTTCGCGATGAAATCACCCGCTGACCTCGTCCGTGCATGTTATGCCGCTTACGAGAACAAGGACCGCGCGGCCCTGGAGTATCTGCTCTCGGAAGATTTCACTTTTACCAGTCCTGTGGATAATCATATCAACCGGGCGCACTACTTTGAGAGATGCTGGCCCAACAGCCAGCATCTCTCCTCATTTGATATCAAGGATCTCATGGTCGAAGGAAACAATGTGTGCGTCCGCTATGAAGCCCGCACGTCACAGGGCATGACCTTCGGCAACACCGAGTTTTTCACCGTGGGCGGTGGCAAAATCTCGCAGGTGGAGGTGTACTTCGGCTCCGAAGATCCCGTTGCCACCACCGAAGCCGAGATTCGGGTGCTCATGGAAGACATCGCCGCTGCATGCCGCGCCAAAGATGTCTCCGCACTTATGCGTAACTACGCGCCCGACGTCACCGCCTTTGATCTCATCAACCCCTTGCGCTACTGCGGCAAAGACACCGTGAAACGACGTGCCGACGAGTGGTTTGCCTCATTTGCAGGCCCCATCGACTACCAGTTGAGAGATCTCTCCATTTCCGCTGCAAATGACACCGCCTTTTGCCGTAGTCTCAATGAGCTGAAGGGCGCCAAGAACGACGGAGAATCCATCGACATGTGGTGGCGCGAGACTGCGTGCTTTGAGAAACGCGATGGTAGATGGCTCATCACCCATCTGCACAGCTCCGTGCCCTTTGACATGAACACCGGGCAGGCCTCCTCAATCTCAAGCCTTCGAGTGATGGATAGGGAAGGCTGTTTCGGTCTTGTCATTTTTCCCATCCCCAGTCCCTCCGATAAACCAAGATCGAAAACAGGAATGGAAGGACAGGGACATGACAAGTACATGACAAGGTCTAAAACGGTGCTCAATCACCGTTCAGACCCTGACCCCGCCTCACTTCTTCGCCTCTCGGGCCTCCTCGATATCTTCCTCTTTCTGCTCGATCAGCTTTTCCTCAGCATCCTGCACACTGCGGAGTTCTTCCTCAGCTTCGTCGAGACCTTCTTCGACAAGGATTTCAGGAAACTCTGCCTCGTCTTCTGCAGTTTGCGGAGCCACTCGATACCCTGACTCGTTGGCAGGTGCGTCCCAGGTCTCAAGCTCTGCCAGACCTGGCACCATGATCTTCGGCGGCATGGGCAGATTCCCCAGCGGATCTTCTGACAGCATGGTGTTGGCCTCCATGTCTTCAGAGACCGTGGGCTGTGGCGGTTCGGTGTTGGATGCGGTGGCGGGTCTGTCTGCAGCAGGGGCAGATGAGTCAGCCGCCGAGGCTTCAGGCTGGGATGAATGCGCTGTTTTCATGGTTGGGTTTCTTTCTTCCATGGCATCGCGCCGCCAGACTGCTTTGCGTTTATGTTTTTGTCCTGCCTCATGGTATGACAGGTGGCCGGGGAAGGGGATTAATGCGGCTTTAACTGAAAATGAAGTGAAGGCCCTTCACCTCCTCACCGTCTGACTCCTGCCCCGTCCTTTAACCAAGATTGAACTCAGCCTCACGACTCGGCGTCCAAACTTCCCGCACATACGATTTTATGCTGCCGCTGGTTTTGTTGGCAGTCTGACTTGGTTCGCGGTATTATCATTCTCATTTCCTGCCTGTGATTTCCTCTCCGCCGTCCGCCCACCCTCCCGCGCCCAGCCGTTTCTCATGGCCAGTGCGCACTGCCCCTACATCCCCCCCTGGCAGTTCCGCAGGACGAATAAGCCTCGGTGCTCTCGCCGCCTTTGGCCTCATCCTCGCGGCAGTTCCTACATTTAGCGCAGAGCTGCCAGCCGCCGCTCCTGCTCAAACCCCAAAGCCTGCGACTGCTGCTCCCGCGCACAGCGCAGAGCCTCCCGCCGCCTTCGTCCCCGGCACCGGCTCACGCACCGACGTCAAGCCCTTCTACTTTGCCATCCCTGCGCCGCGTGGGCAGATCCTTGACCGCAAAGGACGGCCGCTTGCGCAAAACTCCCTCGTGCGTCGTTTGCAGTTTACCGTGCCCGCAGAGAAGCGCAGCACGCTGGAAGCCTACACAACTTGGCTCCAGCAGGAGATTGATGCTACGAAGGCCGATCTCCCCGTAGCACGCATGCCGGACGCTGAAACGTTGAAACGCCATTATGAAAGCCGCCGCGAGCTGCCGGTGACTGTCAGTGATGCCTTCACGCAGGATCTCGTCATCGATCCGCAAAAGCACGCCCATGCCAGCCTGCGAACGGAATACGTGCGGCACTACCCGCAGAGCGGCATGGCCGCACACATTCTCGGCTACGTCTCCTCTGACGGCGCACCGCCGTCCGGCCCCATTCTCCGCAGCGAGCCCCTCTGGCAGCGCACGAAGGGCGCAGCAGGCCTTGAGGCCGCCTTTAATAAACCTCTCACCGGGACAGACGGCACGCTTTGCCTCATGATGGCAGACGCTGGCAGCGTCGCCTACCAGCAGGTTTTCACTCCGCCCTCCGCCGGGCGCGATGTCGTCACCACCCTCAATCTCGAAACCCAGCGCCTCGCCGAGACCGCCCTCGCGCAGTCCAAGCACCGCTGCGCCATGGTCATCGTTGACGCCTTCACCGGAGACATCCGCGCCATGGCCAGCCTCCCGCACTACGATCCCAATGCCTTCGCCGGCGGCATCTCCTTCGCCGATTTCACCACCCTCACGCAGGACATCGACGGCCCGCTGTTTGACCGCGCCCTGCTCGGCACCTACCCACCGGGCTCCATCTTCAAGCCCATCGTCGTCCTCGCCGGACTCCGCTCCGGCTTCGTCGATGCCCAGATGGAGTTCGAGTGCGGTCCCTCCCTCATGATCGACGGCCGCGAATTCAACAACTGGTCCAAAGACGACCACGGCTGGTTCAATGCGCGCGCCGCGCTCATCCGCTCCTGCAACACCTACTTCTACCAGTCCGCCATGGTCATGCGTGACCGCCCCATTCTCTACATGGCGCATGAGTTTGGTCTTGGCAGTTCTCCAGTGCTGCCGCTAAAAACGGCCGCCGGAAATCTGCCGAAAAACGCCCCCTCCAATCACGACCTCGCCAATCTCTCCATCGGCCAGGGCGTCACCGAGACCTCCCCGCTGCAGATGGCCATGGTCATGGCCACCCTCGCCAACGGCTCCTGCCGCCCCCGCCCGCGCCTTGTCACCCACACGCAGTCACAGACCGGTCAGCTCGGAGACGTCAGCATCCCGTGCCGTGATGCCCTCATGCCCGTCAGCCAGATGGACCTCGAAACCGTTCGTAGCGGCATGTTTGGTGTCGTCAATCATTCACGGGGCACTGGCAAAGCCGTGCGCCTGAAAAAAGTCGCCGTCTTTGGCAAGACCGGCACCGCCCAGTGGGTGCTGCGCGGAGCCAAGGCCAACGTCGTCTGGTTCGCCGGATTTGTGGACACCAATCCCCCGCTGGCCTTTGCCGTCATGGTGGAGGGGAATGCCGGCGAAAGCGGCCTCTCCGGCGGCGGCACCGCCGCACCCATCATCGCCAAAGTCCTGCACGACATTGAAGACAGGCCCACTGCCCACGATGTGAAGTATGAGCCGAACACCGTCCCGGAAGAAAACGATCCACTGACCCCCGACTTCAGTCAGCCTCCACCCGGCTACTACGGCGGCGGCGCCCCCGCTCAGTACCGCGAACAACCCGGCATCGGCGGCTTCTTCCAGCGCCTCTTCCGCTAATCAAACTTCATCTTCCTCCTGCTCTTCCTCCCTTTCTCAGCACCCTGACTTGCCCCGAGAGTAGGAGGCAGAGTGGGAGGACGAGAAAGATAAAAGCCTCACTCATGTCTCCACTCTCAGCAGTTCGCACCTTCCTCTCCAGCCTCCGCGCTCGCTACCACCGCCTCCCGCGCTGGTTCCGTTTCATCAGCGGCTCCTGTGTGATCCTTGGTCTTATCGGCCTCATCGCCTTCGGCTTTGTCTGGAACCACTACTCCAGCCTCGCCGCCACCTATGACATGGCCGCCCTCACTCGCGGCCAGAATGAAACCCTCTTCCTCGGTGCCAAAGGCGAGCCCATCGGCAGCGCCAGCGACATTGAGCGCGAGCTCGTCACCCTCAATGGAGTCCCCATCACCCTCGTCCAGGCCATCATCGCCACCGAAGATGCCCGCTTCTTCTCCCATCCCGGTTTCGACATCATCGGACTCAGCCGTGCCGCCGTGAAAAACTTCACCTCCAAAGGCATCCGTCAGGGCGGCAGCACCATCACCCAGCAGCTCGCCCGCAATGCCTTCGGCCTCCAGGGCCGCAACTACGAGCGCAAGATCATCGAAATCTTCCTAGCCATGCGCATCGAGCGCGAATGCACCAAGGAGCAGATCCTCACCCATTACCTCAATCGCATCTATCTCGGCACCGGCTGCAGCGGCGTCGGTGCCGCCGCACGCTGCTACTTTGGCAAAGACGTCCGCGACATCTCCCTCATCGAGTCCGCGACCCTCGCCGGAATCATCAAGGCTCCCGTCGCCTTCTCCCCCATCACCCAGCCCAAACTCGCCAAACAAAAACGTGATCTCACGCTCCAGCGCATGGCCGAGACCGGCAGCATCACCGAGGCCGAAGCCACCACCGCCCGCGCTCAGCCCCTCACCATCAGCTATGACAAAAACCGCGTCCGCACCGGCTACATGCTCGCCGCCGCACGCGCCGAATTTCAGAGCCTCGGCTACAAGCCCGGCACCCCGCCCGAGATGAGCATCTCGCTGCGTCTCGACTGGCAGCATAAGCTCGACACCCTCGTCCGCAAACACCTCGACACGGTCGGTGCCAAAGACAAAGCCCTCCAGGGAGCCGTCATCGTCCTCGACAACAACTCCGGCGCCATCCTCGCCATGCAGGGCGGCCGCGACTTCACCACCAGCCCCTTCAATCGCGCCCTCGACGGTATCCGCCCCGTCGGCACCGCCTTTCTCCCCCTCGTTTACGCCGCCGCACTCACGGCCCAGCCCGACGTCACAGACGCCCCCCAGATCGACGGCCCCCTGGACAACAAACAGGCCATGATCGGCGGCCTCGTCGGCACCCTTGGTGAATGGGGAGCCGAAGGCGATCCCGTAGCTTACACTGGCGGCAGCATCGCCCCCAAGCAGGCCCTGCTTGAAGGCCGCACCGCCGCCACCGTCCGACTCGGCTATCAGGTCGGACTCGAACCCCTCCGTGCCGCCATCAATCGCTGCGGTTTCACCAATCCTTTGCGGGCCGAAGCCGCATTCACCCTCGGCCAGAGCTCCCTGCGTCTTATCGAGATCGCCCGCGCCTTCACCGCCATCGCCAATGACGGCCGCCAGTGCGCCAGCCCGCACCTCCTCCTCACCCCCACCATTCGCAGTACCGAAATTTTCAGCCCCGCCGCCGTCACCCATGTGCGCGACACCCTCATCACCGGCATGGAGCGCCCCGAATACCGCAAGCCCCTCAAGGCCCACGGCCTCGCCAACAAAAGCATCGCCGGCTACGGCGGCATCACCTACGACCGCACCGACGCATGGTTCATCGGCTCCGACCGCGAACGCACCTGCCTCGTCTGGATCGGGCATGACAAAGACATCCCCATCAGCCCCCAAGCCACCGCCTCCACCGCCGCGCTTCCCCTGTGGGCCGCCGTTTTCGCCATGGTCACCGAGGGCAAGCCCAAAGGCTGGGACGGCAAAGCCCCCGCTTCCCAACTCCTCGCCGCTCCCCCACGCGCCCTCTTCGTCGAAGGCGAAGCCCGCGTCATCCCCGTCACCCCCATCTCCAGCGTCGTCATCGGCAGAGACCCCTACCAAACCACCAGCGCCCCCGGCGGCGTCCCTGCGGCTATCCCCGTCCCTCAAGACGACTACGTCCCCAAAGCCATCCCCGTTCCGCAGTAAAAAATGAAGTAAACCGCAGAGGCTGGACGGACTCAGAGAACTGCCCTTCCAACTCAGGTTTCTGCCCTCTGCGGTGTAAACCGCACATCCCCAGTCGCACCAAGCTGGAAATGCGCCTAGCAAGATGCTATAGACGCCCCGCAAAAAGCACGCGCCCACACTCCCCATGATGTCCAATGAACTGGCATGCATATTCATGTGCTTCATCTCCGGCCTCATCCTCACCTTCGTCTCCTGGCGCGCATGGACTCGGCAGGAGGTCACCTGTCGTTACGGGCGATTCCGCCGCAAAGACAACCCATTCACATTTTGGTTCTACACATCCTTGTACGTCTTCTTTGCGGTTCTGTCGCTCATCATCGGCATCGTCCTCAGCATCTCCCTCCTTCGCTCCTCCTGGCGTACCGTGAAATCCACTCCCCGCGTACAAGGCATTGAAACCCCAAGGGCTCTCAGCTTTGTCCTTTCTCCGCCACGCACCCACGCTTGACATTCCACCTCTTTGCCCGGTTACTCACTCCTGTGAAGTCACTTGCCTCATCCATGCTCGTGCTCTGGCTCCTTTGTTGGGCGCACTGCTCGCTGAGCCGCTTTGGAGCGGTGCAGGGAAGTGCTGCTTACACCTGCTGCTTGGCCACCAATGAGCATGCCGAAGAAACGCATGAACACGAGGGGCACCACAGCAACGACGCGCCCCTTCACACCGGACTCGACTGTGGCGTCTGCGATTTCCTGACCCACGGCAGCACCCTCATGCAGAAGCTCCCGCCCATGACGGCGCTGGCAGTCGAAGCACCACCGCTTGCCACTTGGGAGCCCGCGCCACTCCCTGAACTGGCCACCACCTTTCTCACTTCACTCGCAGCCAACGATCCGCCGCCACTGCGCGCCCTCTGCGAAGTCCTCTCCCGCACGGCCTGTCCCGTGCGCGGCCCTACGCAGGCTTAAGCCCGCGCTGTTTTTTTTGCGCCTCCCTCTGAGCGCTCTAGGACCCATCCGTCCTATCGGTCCCATCAGACCTATCGGAGAGCGACCATAGCAAAAAACAGCCACGAACAAGGCTTGGGCTCTCATGCGCCCCAAAGACAGGATCACCGTATCCGTCAGACTCCGCCCACCACAATCCCTTCGAATGCGGCAGCTTCTCAAAACTTACCCACTTCACATCTTCCCATGAAAACTCTCATTCCACGGATCACCCTCGCAGCCTTCCTCCTCTCCCTCGGCTCCTGCACCGATAAACCCCACGCTACCGCCCACGAAGCCCAAGAAGAACACGATCACGAGAGCGAACACGGCCCCGAAAACGGCGCGCAGTTCAAGGCAGGGCAGGGGGTAACCCTCACCGAAGAGATGAAGCAAGCCATCGGCCTCAAGACCACCGAAGTCACCGAAGCACCCGTTCCCACCCTGTTCGTCGTCTCGCTCCAGATCGTCCCCTCACAAGACCTCCAACCCACCGCACTCACCTCAGATGCAGCCACCTCCATGCAAGCCACCGGCTGGCTCACCGCCGCGCAGGCCGCATGGATCAAGTCGGGCCAGCAAGTCACCCTGCACGCCGAAAGCGACGACGCCAAGTCATCCACCGGCACCATCGCACGCATCGAGCAAACCGCCCACGTCACCCTCGGCGATTTCGCCCTCACCGTCACTGCCGCCGCACCGCTACCCGTCGGCACCCGCCTCCTCATGACCTTTCGCGCCGCCCCCGGCGAAGCCGTCACCGCCATCCCCCGCAGCGCCCTGCTCAAAACCGCCGAAGGCACCTTCGCCTACACCCTCAACGGCCCCTCCTACCTCCGCACCCCCGTCAAAACCGGAGCCATGAACGAAGACCTCGTCGAGATCACCGATGGCCTCTACGCCGGAGACGAGATCGTCACCACCCCCGTCATGTCACTCTGGCTCGCCGAACTCCAAGTCCTCCGCGGCGGCAAATCCTGCACCTGCGGCCACTGAGCTCGCTTCCCCCCAATCGTCCTCGTCCTCCTACTCGAACTCGTCCTCGATCCCACCACCCCGCCAAACATCCACCCCCGCGAACATCCAGCACCCCCGAGCCCCACCCCTCCGAGTATTGTAGTCCCGGCTTTAGCCGGTTCCGGCCACCCCAAGCTACCATTTCAAGGTGTCCCCCACCATCCCAAGGTATTTCCCACCACCCCATGTCATCCAGTCGCCCCGCCCCATGCTGACCCTCCTCCTCGCCCAGGCCATGCGCCAGCGCGCCGCCGTCCTCCTCGGCACCCTCGTCCTCGCCGCCCTCGGCGCCTGGTCCGCCCTGCGCCTCCCCATGGATGCCGTCCCGGACATCACCAATCCTCAGGTCCAGATCAACACCGCCGTCCCCGCGCTCGCCCCCGAAGAAGTCGAAAAGCTCGTCTCCTTCCTCATCGAGACAGACATGGCCGGCCTCCCCGGCATGGTCGAGCTCCGCTCCCTCTCCAAGTTCGGCCTCTCCCAGATCACCATGATCTTCGAAGACGGCGTGGACATCTACCGCACCCGCCAGCTCGTCACCGAGCGCCTCCAGGGCGTCCTCGAAGAGCTCCCCCCCGGCCTCACACCCCGCCTCGCCCCCATCGCCACCGGCCTCGGCGAAATCTTCTACTACACCCTCGACTACACCGCAGACGCCCCCTCCAAGCCCAAGACCCGCGAAGCCCAGCTCATGGAGCTCCGCACCATCCACGAATACCAGGTCAAGCCCCTCCTCCGTCGCACCCCCGGCGTCGCCGAAGTCAATACCAGCGGCGGCTATCACAAGCAGATCGTCATCCAGCCAGACCCCGCACGCCTCGTCGCCGCAGGCATGTCCCTCGATGAACTCGCCAGCAAAGTCGAAGAAGGCACCCGCAATGCCGGCGGCGGTTTTGTCGAGATCGGTGGCGAACAGCTCATCGTCCGCGCCCCCGGCCGCGTCAGCAGCGTCGAAGAGATCCAGCGCCTCCCGCTCAAGTTCGGCGGCGGCGTCAAACCCATCCTGCTTCAAGAAGTCGCCAGCGTCGGCATCGGCTCCGCCTTCCGCACCGGAGCCAGCACCCATGAGGGAGACGAAGCCCTCGTCGGCGCCGCCCTCATGCTCGCCGGAGAAAACGCCCGCCTCGTCGCCAATGCCGTGCGCGAAAGCTTGGAAGACATCCAGCGCAAGCTCCCCCCCGGCCTCGTCATCCGCACCGTCTATGACCGCAGCGATCTGGTGAACCGCACCATCCACACCGTGGAGAAAAATCTCAGCGAAGGCGCGCTCCTCGTTGTCATCGTCCTCTTTCTCCTCCTTGGCAATGCCCGCGCCGCCTTCATCGTCGCCCTCGTCATCCCCCTCTCCATGCTCCTCGCCATGATCGGCATGGTCCGCCTCGGCGTCTCCGGAAACCTCATGTCCCTCGGCGCCATCGACTTCGGCCTCATCATCGACGGAGCCGTCGTCATGGTCGAAAACATCGTCCGTCATCTCGGCGAGCGACAGCACGCCCTCGGTCGCCGCCTCACCGCCACTGAGCGCGCAGACGAAGTGCTCAAGTCCGCCAAAGAAGTCGCCAGCCCCATGTTCTTCGGCGTCCTCATCATCACCGTCGTGTACGTCCCCATCCTCGCGCTCCAGGGCATCGAAGGAAAAATGTTTCAGCCCATGGCCATGGTCGTCATGCTCGCCCTCGGCGCATCGCTCGTCCTCGCCCTCACCCTCATGCCCGTCCTCTGCTCCCTCCTCCTCGGCGGGAAAATTCAGGAAAAGGACAGCATCATCGTCACCGCCACCAAGAGACTCTACGCCCCCCTCCTCGCCTTCGGCCTGCGCCACCGCTGGCTCATCGTCATGCCTCTCTTCGCCCTCTTCGCCTGGAGCCTCGTCCTCTTCTCACGCCTCGGCGCCGAATTCATCCCGCAGCTCGATGAAGGCGACTTCACCTTCCAGTTCATCCGCAGCGCCAGCGCCAGCCTCACCTCCTCCGTCCAGCTTCAAAAGCAGAGCGAAGCCGCCCTCCGCCGCGAGTTCCCCGAAGTCCGCGATGTCTTCTCCCGCATCGGCACCGCCGAAGTCGCCACAGATCCCATGGGCCCCAATGTCGCCGACACCTACGTCATGCTCAAATCCTCCGACACCTGGCGAAAAGTAAACGGCGCGCCCATCACCAAAGCCGACCTCGGCGAGCTCATGCGCACCCGCCTCCTCGCCCAGGTCCCCGGCCAAAACATCCTCGTCTCCCAGCCCATCCAGATGCGCTTCAACGAGATCATGGCCGGAGCACGCGCCGACCTCCTCTGCAAAATCTTCGGCGAAAACTACGACGACCTCGAGCGCCTCGCCGGAGAAATCACCGCCGTATTGAACAGCCTCCCCGGCGGCAGCGAGACCGAATTCGACGCCATCGGCAAAGTCCCCATGATCGAGATCCAGCCCGACCGCGAGGCCATGATCAAATACAACGTCCACAGCGAAGACTTGTACCGCCTCATCGAAACCGCCCTCGCAGGCGATGAAGTCGGCACCCTCATTCAGGGCAATCGCCGAACCCCCATCCTCGTCCGCCTCGCCGAAGACCAGCGCGCCGATCTCACCACCATGGAGCGCCTCCCCCTTCGCACCGAAGGCGGCGGCATGCTCGCCCTCAAGCAGATCGCCAAGGTCAAACTCGAAGACCGCGTCAACCAGATCACCCGTGAAGACACCCAGCGCCGCGTCAGCGTCCTCATCAACGTACGCGGTCGCGATACCGAAGGCTTCGTCGAAGAAGCCACCCGCATGATCCGCGAGAAAGTCGTCTTCCCCCCCGGCTACTACTTCGAATTCGGCGGCCAGTTTAAGAACCTCCAGGAAGCCAAAGCCCGCCTTACCATCGTCGTTCCCCTCGCCCTCGGGCTCATCCTCGTCCTCATCTACCTCAGCTTCGGTTCCTTCAAGCAGGCCGCCCTCATCTTCCTCTGCGTCCCCCTCGCCGTCACCGGCGGCATCTTCGCCCTGCACCTGCGCGGCATGCCCTTCACCATCTCCGCCGCCGTCGGCTTCATCGCCCTCAGCGGCATCGCCGTCCTCAACGGTATCATGCTCATCAGCTACATCAATCAGCTCCGTCGCGAAGGCCACGAACTCCGTTCCGCCGTCGTCACCGGCACCCTCACACGCCTTCGCCCCAAGCTCATGACCGCATTAGTCGCCAGCCTCGGCTTCGTCCCCATGGCCCTCGCCACCGGAGCCGGAGCCGAAGTCCAGCGCCCCATCGCCACCGTCGTCATCGGCGGCATAATCACCTCCACCTTCCTCACCCTCCTCGTCGTCCCACTCCTCTACGAATGGTTAGAAAAGCACTCTAACCCTCAAGCATAACCAAGTGCCCAACGAGTGCCGCCAAAGCAAAATCGTCCTCGTCCTCGTCCTCGTCCTCGTCCTCCTACTCGAACTCGTCCCTCGATCCAATCGCCCCGCGACACCCCACCGCCCCCAAATCACCCACCACCAATTTACAATTCTCAGTTTTCAGTTCCCAGTTTTCAATCCGCGCCCCCCCAACCCCGCCCCTTCCCGTTCGTAGTTCGGACTTTCAAGTCCTTCGAAGCCTTGACGAAAAAGGAAGCCCGTCAGAAAAAGCACCAAGCCTCCATCCACCCCCGCCAAGCCTTCCTCCACCACCCCACCAATCCACATTCGTCATTCCCCCCCCACCACCATGAAAACCCTCCTCCGCACCCTCCTCCTCCTCGTCACCCTCAGCTCCGCCATCGCCGACACCGCCGTCAAAGCCGGACCCCGCAAAGGCCGCCTCCTTGAAATCTCCCCGACACAAAGCGCCGAATTCTTCGTCGAAAAAGACCGCACCATCAGCATCGCCTTTTACGACGCCGCCCTCAAAGCCCAGCCCCCCGCAGCCCAAGTCGTCACCGCCACCGCCGAAACCCCCGCAGGCAAAACCAAGATTGACTTCGCCCCCAAAGGCAAACTCCTCCTCGCCACCGCCCCGCTCCCCACAGGCGAAGACTATCAAGTCGTAATCCAGGTCAAACCCGACGCAAATTCCAAACCCAAAAACTTCCGCATCAAGCTCCTCCTTTACACCTGCAAAGAATGCGGCAACGCCGAATACGCTTGCATCTGCGATCACTGATGCCGCCCAGTTTCTACATGGGTATAGCATTATCCAAAACTGATTTCTGGAAAGCGGCGCGTGGTGACCCTCGACAGCGCTCTGAGGACCAAGTGCCCTGCCTCACGTTGAGCGGCGCATACCAGGTGCTGGTAGGGCTGGCTGTCCTCAGCCAGTCGCCGTACAAGCCCATGTCCTTCGAGCAAGAGACAATCTGCTAAACGGAAGTGAGTTTTAGAAACGGCTAGAGAATTGATCGTCCAAGCCACCTGGGCAAAGCCATGAAAGAACGACGCACACTTCCGCATGGCCGTGCCGCTTTTCAGTTCCACAGGAACTGAGCTACATTGGGCTCTCGCCCTGGCGCAGCAAGGTAGCCTTGTTCCTGTGGAACAAGGAACGCTCCGCCTCATCCCAAACGCTTAACACGGTAGAACTAGATCGTGTTTGAAAACCTAAGCAGCTACTCAGACGCAACTCATGAATGGGTGTTACAGCGCCCCCCAACACACACCAGCAAGTTCCAGCGCATCCACGAACGCGGAGCGTCCTGGAGTGCGCCGGTCCTCCGGCGCTTTCGAACGTCCTCTAGCCTGCGGAAAGCTCCACAAGACTGGAGCACGCCAAGACGCCGTCACCCTCTTAAAAGCCCCATAACCTTCACGAACACTGAGGTTTTCAAACACCCCCTGGTGCCACCACCTCGATTCCGCACATCAACCCCACGGAAACCCAGCAGCCACCAACTCCGGACTCTTCGCACTGAAGTCACGGCTTGAGCGGGTTCTGAAAGCGCGCCCACTCCCCATCCTTCACTCCGACCCCGTTGTCGTGGTCCTCGTCGTCGTCGTGGTGGTCCCCCCACCATGGACAACGCGCGGGTAAACCACCGGCTTAAACGTCGTCACCCACACCGGCGATCCCCATGAGTTGGGATAGCGCGACGTATACCGCACCGTCTTCTCCTTCAGCGGCGTCCCCGGTGCCGGATGCGGTGCCTCCATGTCATGGTAAAGATACTCATACGACCCATTTGGCGATGCCACACGGTCATAGTACCCCATCCCACCCGGGCGCGCTGCGCTGTACGGGTAAAATCCGCTCCGCTCATACGGCCGCCCATACGGGCGCAGGCCACTCACATACGCAGGCGAGCCATACTCAGGCGGAGCCACCTTGGCAGATGTGGAAGTCGTGCGTGCCGGCACCGTGCGGGTGTAGAGATCACCAGTGCAAGAAGCCAGCCCACCGGCCGCCATCAATGAGCAAACGAGCAGAAGAGAATGTTTCATAAAAGCGAGGCAGTAAAATTTAAGAACAACAGCAGCAGACTAACAACCCAAGTCGCTCCTGTCTCTCACAATAATCGTCCTCCACCAGCCCACAGGCCCTGTCAAATGCCCCTAGTACCCAAGGGGCGCGGACTTCCCGTCCTCAGCAGGTCGCCATTACCTAGCGGGCGACGCTTCATACCCAATATCGCAAACACCACTGCCTCCGGCCAAGCTGAAGAAAAAGCGATAGACCTCAAAGCCTGATCCTCATCCAGCCACCGCCCCCCTCAGATCCCCAGCCTCAACTGCCGCCTCTGCTCCGGCGCCACCAGCGTCGAAAGCCCGATCCCGATCAGCCGCAGCGGCCCCGTCACCAGCCGGTCTCGCGCCAGCAGGTAGCACGCCATCCGGTAGATCTCCCGCTCCGTCGTCACCGGCTCCTCCAGCCGGATCTGCCGCGTCAGCGTCGTGAAGTCACTGTAGCGCACCTTCACCTGCACCGTCATCGCGCCCACCCCGTGCTTCCCCAGCGTCCCCGCCACATCCAGCGCCATCTCCTTCAGCGCCGCCCGCAGCACCGGCCGCGCGTCCGTGTCATTCAGAAACGTGTTCTCCGCGCTGATGCTCTTGCGCTCCTCGCTCAGGTCCAACTCACGCCCATCATTCCCCATCGCACGCTCCCGCAGCCGCGCCGCAAACGACCCCGCCACCGCCTCCAGCCCCTGCGTCGAGTCCTGCAGATCCCCAATCGTCCGCAGCCCCAGCGACTCCAGGCCCTGCGCCGTCACCGGCCCCACCCCATGGATCGCACTCACCGGCAGCGGCCTTAAAAAAGCGATCTTATCCCGGTCGAAAATCACCGTCAGCCCATCCGGCTTTTGGAAATCACTCGCCAGCTTCGCCAGAAACTTGTTCGCGCTGATCCCCACACTCGCCGTCAGCCCGCACTCCTCGCGGATGCGCCGCTTGATCGCCGCCGCCATCGGCCGCGCCGCGTCGATCGCCGCATCCACCTCCAAATCCGGGTCCGCATGGGCGCTCACATCCAGGTACGCCTCATCCACAGACACCTGCTCGATCATCGGCGTAAACTCCTGCAAAATCCGCATGATCCGCGCCGACTCCGCCCGGTACACCTCCATCCGTGGCCGCACAAAAATCCCCGCCGGGCACAGCCGTCCAGCAGTCCGCGACGGCATCGCCGAGCGCACCTTAAACTTCCGCGCCTCATAGCTCGCCGCACACACCACCCCACGCTGATCCGGCGGCGACCCCACGATCACCGGCTTCCCCCGATACTCCGGGTTGTCCCGCTGCTCCACCGACGCAAAAAACGCGTCCATGTCCATGTGCATGATCACTCGCGGCATGGCTTTAACGTACGGCTGAAAAACCAGCTAGGTTGCTGAAAGGCATGCGACCTGACGCGGCTGGCTGAGGACAGCCCGCCCTCACGTACAGCAGCGCGTACGGGGGCTTCCACACTCGGACTGGCAGGGCAGGGGCCTCCTCACTTCTCATCCAGCCCACGCCGAATCCGATACTTGATCGCAAGCTGATGCGCCGGAGTATTCGCAAAGGTCAGCCCCTTGATCCGCTCAATCTGCAGCAGCGCCACGCTCTGCACCGCAGGCGGGTGCCCGCCGTTGTTGGTAATGTTGAGCAAACGGTTGAGGTAGTCGATCTGCAGATTCTGGCGCGCGATGCTCACCGGCTTAGCGGGATCATCACCGGTGCAGATCCCCGTGGTCAGCGAGTTCATCACTTCATCCAGGCTCACCTCGTTGCCATAAAGCGCCGTGTCCTCGATGCGCTTCAAAGTGTGCGCATGCAGCAGCTGGTCCAGCAGCGCACGTTGGATCAGAGAGACGCGTTCATGCAGCCTCGGGTCTTCCCCTTCGTCACGATGGTCAAAGCTACGGCGCTGCAGTTGCAGGTGCGCGTACAGTTCCGGCGGCGCGAGGAGTGCATCCGGCGCAAAGGCATACTTCGTCAGCATCGCAATGGCCTGGCGCTGCTTGTCAGCCTCCACCGGTTTGAACGGCGCGACTCCCGGGGCCTGCCCCTGCACCCCGCGCTCCACATACACACCGCCGACATAGCGCGACACCGCATTCAGCGATCCGCTCGCCTCTTTCGTCAGCGAGGCAAAGGCCTGCGCCACTTCCTGCCAGCTCTTGCCAGGATCGGACACATCTTTGAGGATGTTGCCGATTTCGACACGCACGGTCTCGCAGCGTTGCGCCGCATACTCAATGGAGTCGCTGCTCATGTCATAAAGCATCGCGCGCGGATCAATGGCCTTGCCCGGCGCACGCATGTCGTCCGCGTCATTCGCAAAGGCCAGTTCCGGCTTGTGCGAGAGCGCGGCGATGGCCTCCAGGCGCTTCTCCTCTTCCACCGGATCTTCCAAGGACTCGCTGTAACCGTAGTTGATCACCCAATGGTCATAGGGTCCCGGCTTCGTGGTGAAATATTGCCCCTGCTTCATGCCTTTAGGCGCGATGTTCACCGGCGGGTAGTCCATCACAGAGCCGGTGAGCCCCGTCTTCTCCGTGATCTCCGCATTGTGGATGTCCTTGAGGCTGTGCATCTGGCTGGCACGGAAGTTGTGGTTCAGGCCCAGCGTGTGGCCTACCTCATGCAGGCACAGGTAGTAGAGGGACTCCTTGATGAGGCGGTCCATCTCCACGCGGTCGCTCTTTTGCAGACGCAGCATCGTTTGGCCAAACATCAGCCCATTGCGCGCAGAGCCGCAGGCCTCGCAGGCATGCGGGTTAAAGGCCTTCCTCGCATCCGCCGTCTCTGCCTCCGTGCCCAGATCCGCAAACAGCTTCTTGGTCAGCAGGCGCTTGGTGATGAAGCTGTACTCCAGCATGATGTCCGCGCCGAGGATCTCTCCCGTGCGTGGATTCGCAAAGCTCGGGCCGTAGCCGCCAAAGGGCGGAGCCACGCTGCTCGTCCAGCGCAGCACATTGTGCTCGATGTCATCCGCACTCCACTTCGCATCATCCGGCTGCAGCTTAACGACCACCGCGTCTTTGAACCCCGCTGTCTCAAACGCCTCATTCCACTTCAGCACTGCCGTGCGGATGGTGTCGCGGAACTCCACAGGCGTGGTGTTCTCGATCCAGAATACAATCGGCTGCACTGGCTCGCTCATCGCCGTGCCCGGCTTCTGCTTCACCAGCCGCCAGCGGTGAATCACATCGCGGTACGGGGCCACATCCACGCTGGTCATGTCCGTGATCTTGTGCGTGAAGTATCCGATGCGCGGATCGTCCGCGCGCGGCTTGTAGTCACTCTCCGGCATGGCGAGCAGCGTGTGCTGCACCTGCACGCTGACGTAGCGCGCATTGGCCACATCCGCAGCGGTCTCCCAGGTCGGCATCGGATTCTCAAACACATACTCCGCGGTGATGGCGGTGTTTTTGGGGTAGCCGTTCACGCGCAGGATCTTGGACTTCGGTTCGGACAGCTTGCCCAGCACCGCCTTGTCTCCGCCCAAGTTGCTGAACTTCACCTGCGCCAGACTTTCGCGCATGAAGAGGTTGGTGCAGGAGATTAGATAGCCCTCCGCATCCTCCGCCGCGATGACTTCGCTGTTCAAAATCGCGCTGCTCGTGTTGGCCGTGCGGGCCTTGGCCAGCGCGCTTTGCGGGTCAAAGTAGAGCTTGGTGTTTTGTTCGATGATTTCGATGCGGTCAGCCGTCTTGTGAATCTTAAAGATCAGAGAATCGCCATACCGCCCCCGGTTATGCCCCGAAGCCACCGGGCCATCCACGCTGTGATTGAAGTAGATGAACTCCGGGCCAAACTGGTTCTTCGCAATGAACAGCCACGGGTTGCCGCGTTCGCCATCCAGATACACCCGGAAGAGACCATCCACCCGGGTAAAACCCTTGGTGAAATCAGCAACCGATTTCCGCTTGGGTTTGTTGTCCCCATCGCTCTTCGTCAGGCTCACCGTCGTCCCTGCTGCAGCAGGAGCCGGTGGCCCCGTGACCGGTGGCGTTGAAGGAGCAGGCGGTGTGGGGGCCGGCGCAGGTTTGGCCGGCTCCGGCTTAGCAGGCTCCGGCTTCGGTTCCGGTTTTGGCTCAGGCTTCGCAGGAATCGGTTTCGGCTCAGGTTTTGCAGGTGCCGCAGACAGGCTGAACACAGGCAGGACTAGAGCGGAACACACAATGATGAGGCGGCGAGACATGATCAGGTAAATGGCTGGTGATAGGATCAGGGCAATAACAATACCTCAACACAACGTGCCAGCGGCGAGATCATTGTATAAAAAATCAAGGCTCGTTCAGGGAAAGCACTCCCGAGCTTCAGCTCGTTCCCGGAAGCTCCGAGCCTCCCAGGCGAGCAATAACATCAGACCTCTGCGTCCGTCCAGCCTCTGCGGTTCATGAATCGGTCCAAGCTCCCCCATGTCGCGCCCTCCGCTATATCATATTCACATTTAATGGTAAGAAACCTGAAGCCCCCACGTTTTCGCGGCTGGAAGCACCCTCCGCCCCCATTTTATGTCCCCCCTCCGACTCCTCCTCACCGGCCTCCTTACCACAGCCACGCTGCAAGCTGCCCCGCTGCCGGAAAGCCAGAAGATCGATCAGCTCCTAAGCGCGGGCTGGGACAAGGCCGGTCTGAAGCCCAACGCACCCGCCACGGACGAAGTCCTCGTCCGCCGCTTCTACCTCGACATCGCCGGGCGCATCCCCACCCTCGACGAAGCGCAGGCCTACATCACCTCCAAAGACTCCCAGAAGCGCGCCAAGCTCATCGACACCCTCCTCGCCTCCGACGGCTACACCAGCCACATGTTCAACTACTGGGCCGATGTCCTCCGTCTCACCGACAACGTGAAAGGCCGCATCACCGCCGAAGCCTACGAGGAATGGCTCAAGCAGCAGGTCAAAGCCAACGTGCCCTATGACCAGTTCGTGAAAAACCTCCTCACCACCGACGGCGGCGTGTGGGACAGCGGCAGCATTGGCTTCTGGCAGCGCGACGAAAACAAGCTCGACCACCTCGCCTACACCGTGCAGGTCTTCCTCGGCACCAGCATCGTCTGCGCCCAGTGCCACAATCACCCCTTCGACAAGTGGTCCCAGATGGACTACTACCACATGGCCGCTTTCACCTACGGCATGGACACCAAAAGCCGCGGGGTTGACCTCAACCCCAAGCGCCAGGCGATGGACAAAAAAGCCATCCAAGCCCTGAGCCGGCCAGAACAAAAAGCCTACCGCGCCAAGATGCTGGCCGAGAGAAAAGCGGAAGAATCCAAGATCAGCAAAGAAGACATGGCCCAGGTCAAACGCGCCATGCAGGACGTCATGAAACCCCTGCGCTACACCAGCGCCGAGTGGCAGGAGGGCAAGCTCCCCAGCCTCCCCTCCGACTACAAATACCCTGATGCCAAGCCCGGCGAGAAGGTCGAGTCCAAAACCATCTTTGGCAAAGATGCCGTCATCAAGCCCGGCGAGACACGCCTCAATGCCTTCGCCGACTGGATGACCAGCCCGGAAAATCCCCGCTTCACTACCGTCATCGCCAATCGCATGTGGAAGAAAGCTTTCGGCGTCGGCCTCATCGAACCCGTCGATGAAATCACCGATAGCACCATCGCCAGCAATCCCGCCCTCATGGACTACCTCGGCCAGCTCATGATCGAGAAACAATACTCGCTCAAATCCTTCCTGCGGGTGCTGTATAATACTGACACCTACCAGCGCGCCGCCACCACGCAGGAGGTCCCCCTCGGCGAGAGCTACCACTTCACCGGCCCCATCCTCCGCCGCATGAGCGCCGAGCAGATCTGGGACTCCTTCGTCACCCTCTCCAAGGGCAATATCGATGACAGCGTTGATGACGAAAACGCCCGCCTGCACCAGTATCTTGGCGATCTCTCCACCTTCCTCGGCACCATCAAATCCAAAGGCCCGGAAGGTCTCGTTCAGATCGCCAAGGAAGGCCGCTCCCACCTGGATGCCAATCAGAAGCAGATCGAAGAGAAAAAAGCCAAGCTCGAAGCCGACAAAGCCAAGGGCATCGACACCACCGCTGCTGCCAAAGCCCTCGCCAGAGAGGCCAACAACCTGCGTAAATCCGCTGAGAAGGACATCCTCATCGCCCTCCTCGGCAAAGACCGCGCCGATGACCTCCGCCAGGGCTACCGCCCCGACAAACCCGCGCAGCAAAAGCGCCCGCAGATTGATCGCAAGACCCTCGAATCCATGACCAAGGAGCAGCGCAAAGAGTTCATGCTGGCCTACCAGCGCAACAGCAGGGGCAAGGACGGCATGGGCCTCACCTCCCGCGCCTCAGAGCAGCCCAGCCCCGCACGCCCCGGCACCTTCCTGCGCACCTTTGGCCAGAGCGACCGCGAACTCATCCAGAACGCCAGCGACGACGCCTCCGTGCCCCAGGCCCTCACCCTCCTCAATGGCCCCGCTGCCGAGGTGATCAACAATCCCGCCTCCAAGCTGAATCAAGCCATCGCCCAGGCCGGCACCCCCGCGCAGAAGATCACCACCCTTTACCACGCCCTCCTCAGTCGCGCCCCCACCACCGGAGAGCAGGCCATCCTCGATGGCGTCATCAAAGAGCGCGGCGACAAAGCCGTCGCCGATGTCACCCACGCCCTCATCACTGGCTCGCAGTTCCTCTTCGTTCAGTAATCCTCACGCATCATCCTCATCATGAAACCCCTCATCCATTCCTGTGACGATGTCACCCGCCGTGACTTTGCCAAAAACATTGCCAAGACTTGCCTCGGCGTCACCGTCATGAGCGCCCTCGCGCCACGCGGCTACGCAGCGTTTGAAGGCTCCAGCAAGGCCAAACAAGCAGCCACCGCCAAGCGCGTCATCTATCTCTACATGTCCGGCGGCATGACGCACCTGGACACCTTCGGCTGCGTCCCCGGTGCCGAGACCATGGGCGGAACGAAAACCATCGCCACCAGCGCAGACGGCGTGCAGATCGGCGAGCTACTCCCCCACACCGCGAAGATGATGCATCGCGGAGCCATCATCAATTCACTCTCATCCACTCAAGGCGCTCATGCGCAGGGGAACTACTTCCAGCACACCAGCTACACCATGCGCGGTGCCACCCGCCACCCCACCATGGGCGCGTGGATGCAGAAATTTCAGGGCAAGGGCAACACCGACCTCCCCGGCTCCGTCATCATCACCGGCGACAGCAAGCACCCCGGCGGCGGATTCTTCGAAGCCGCCTGCCAGCCCCTCGTCCTCAATGATCCCGCCCGTGGCCTGCAAAACAGCCACCGTCCTGGCACCATCAGCGAAGGCGACTTCGACTACCGCCTCGGCCTCTCCGCCAAGCTCGATCAAGGCTTCCAGCAGGCCTACAACTACAAAAACGTCAAAGCCTATGCCGACGTTTACAAAGACGCCATCAAGGTCATGAAAAGCGAAGACCTCGACGCCTTCGACCTCAGCAAAGAATCCCCCGAAACCCACGCCGAATACGGTGACGGCAGCTTCGCCCAAGGCTGCCTCCTCGCCCGCCGCCTTGTCGAGCACGGCGTCCGCTTCGTCGAAGTCAACCTCGGCGGCTGGGACATGCACCAGGACATCGGTGCCCGCCTCCCCGAACGCTGCGGCGATCTCGATCAAGCCCTCGGCACCCTCCTCACCGACCTCGAACGCCGCGGCCTCCTCGACGACACCCTCGTCGTCCTCACCTCCGAATTCGGCCGCACTCCCAAGATCAATCAGAACGACGGCCGCGACCATTACCCGAAAGCCTTCAGCTCCGTCCTCTGGGGCGGCGGCATCGCCGGTGGGCAGGTCTATGGCAAGACCGACAAAGGCATCGAAGTCACCGAAAACAAAGTCGATGTCCCCGACTTCAACGCCACCGTCGCCTACGCCCTCGGTCTCCCCCTCGACCTCGTCCTCTACTCCAACACCAAACGCCCCTTCACCGTCACCGACAAAGGCCAGCCGATCACCAGCTTGTTTGCCTGAAGTCAGGGGTGTAGGCAAGGCGCGTTTCGAAGGCAATGAGGTAGTAGCCTTGGCATATCAAGGGCTTCTTTACACTGCGTTTACAGACTTCCCCAGGCTCTCATGAGAGCTTGGGGGCGTCATGAAACCACAACTTCTTCTCACGGCTCTCGCCGTCTCTCTCTCCTTGGTCTTACATGCCCGGGAATCTAGTGTTCAACCTGTCAAGCCAGCACCCGTCCCGCCACCAGCCCCGGCTGCTCCATCTCAACCAGCACTACCGCAAAAAACCGTGGAAGTCTGCTTTGTGCTGGACACCACCGGTTCCATGTCCGGCCTCATCGAAGGGGCCAAGCAGAAGATCTGGTCCATGGCCAACGACATAGTCTCTGCCAAACCGAAACCTCAGGTGCGCTTTGGTCTCGTGGGTTATCGTGACCGCGGCGATGCCTATGTGACCAAACCGGTGGCCCTGACCGACGATCTGGACGCCATCTATGAAGAATTGCAGAAGTTCAAAGCGGATGGCGGTGGCGACACTCCGGAAAGCGTGAGCGAGGCTCTGCATGAGGCGGTCAACTCCATGCCTTGGAATGTGCAGCGGGATGTGTTCAAGGTCATCTATCTCGTGGGGGATGCACCTCCGCAGAGCTATTCTGACGGCAAACGCTGGCAGGATGTGTGCAAGGTCGCGTCGGAGCAGGGCATTCTGATCAACACCATTCAATGCGGCGACATGGCCGGTACTGCGGAGGCGTGGAAGGCCATCGCCAGCAATGCAGGCGGTGCCTATGCCGTCATTCCTCAGGATGGTAACATGAAGCAAATCGCTGCACCGCAGGACAAGGAACTTCAGGAACTGAACGTGAAGGTGGGCAGCACTCTCATCCCCTGCGGGAGTGACGCCGTGCGCAGCGAGATCACGACCAAACAAAGTCGCGCAGAGGCCGCCGCACCCGCCGCTGCGGCCAGCCGTCTGTCTTATAACTGGAAGACCGCTAAGACCGTGCAAGGTACCGGCGAACTGATTGATGCATTGAAAGAGGGGAAAATGAAACTCGATGACGTGAAGACTCAGGATCTTCCCGAGGCTCTGCGAAACCTGAGCCCGGAGGAATTGAAAGCCCATGTGGCCAGGAAGCAGGCAGAGCGTGAGACGATCCAAACACGCATTGCCGTTCTGGTGAAGGAGCGTGACGTCTTCATGCAGGCAGAGCGCAGCAAGCTCGCGCCAGGTAAGAAGGCCGATTCTTTCGATGATCAAGTCGCCCAGACTCTGCGTGCGCAGGCAAAAGACAAGGGTATCGTCTTTGAGTGAGGACTCCGCTCCTTCATCTTTCCTATTCTGCAGGCACAACTCATGCGAGAAGCAGGTGTTTGGACACGATTTGAATCCATGCGCCTGCTTTCCTTCTTTCTGCTCCTTCTGGGCATCTCGATCTCGAACGCCCAGCAGATCGACCTCGAAAAAATCTTCGAGGAAAAAAATCTCGGGCCCGTGGGGGAACTCCTCGCACACGGCGACTACGAGCTCGTCGCGCGCATCGGCGAGGCGGCTGCCACGAAGGGCCTGAAGTCGCCCGACTGGCGCATCCTGCGCTTCAAGGCGCTGCGCGAAATGGGCCACATCGAACAGGCGCTGGAAGAGGCCGGCAAGGCGCTGGTGGTGTTTCCAGGTCATTTCGAAATCCTCCTGCTACGCCATGATCTAGCACAAATGCTGGGCCGCGCGGATGTCGCCGCTGCCGCACTGAAAGGCCTCAACGACGCCGCAAAAACCAAACCTGCCAAAGATCGCACCGCCATGGAATCCGTGATGCTCGGGCGTGCCGCAGTGCTGCTCGGTGCCGATGCACAAAAAGTCATCACGCAGTATTTCAAACTCGCGCAGAGCAAGGACGCCAAGCTGGAGGCAGCGTATCTCGCCGAAGGAAATCTCGCGCTCGACAAAGACGATGCCCAGCGCGCCGCAGATGTCTTTCGTGCCGGATTGAAAGCCCATGGTGAGACCGCAGACCTGCGCCTCGGCCTCGCAAAAGCCTTCCAGTCTAGCGACCGCGAAAAAGCGGGAGAGAACCTGAAGCAAGCCCTCGAATTGAATCCCCATCTTGCCGCCGCCCATCTGCTGCGAGCGGAGCAGCTCATTGGCGGTGAAAAATTCATCGAAGCCGAAGCCGCCATCCAGCAGGTGCTTGATCAGGATGAGAACCATCCCGTGGCCTGGGCGTTGCGTGCCGTTGTCGCCTATCTCTTTCAAGCCGATGCCGGCAAGATGGAAGACGCGCGGCAGCATGCGCTGGAGCGCTGGGCGAAAAATCCCGAGGTCGATCACACCATCGGCCGCTGCATCTCGCGTGCGTACCGCTTTGCCGAAAGCGCCGCCCGCCAGCGTCAGGCACTGGAGTTTGATCCGAAGTATCTGCCAGCCAAGATGCAGCTCTGCAATGATCTGCTCCGCCTCGGTGAAGAAGAGGAAGCCTGGAAGGTCGCGGACATGATCCGCAAGGAAGACGGCTACAACATTCAGGCGCATAATCTGGCGAAGCTGGAGAAGGAGATGAATGGCTACACCACGCAGACCTTCGACGACTTCATCCTGAAAATGCCCAAGCGCGAATGGCCCATCTACGGCGCGCGCGCGCTCGCACTCCTGCGCGATGCGAAGACCGTGCTCGGCGCAAAATATGGCATGAATTTGAAACGCCCCGTGCTCGTCGAGTTCTTCGGTGCGCAGCAGGACTTCGCCATCCGTACCTTCGGCGCGCTCGGCGGGCAGGGCATGCTCGGCGTCTGCTTTGGCACCGTGGTCACGATGAACAGCCCCGGCAGTCTGGCCCAAGGCCGCAACAATTGGGAGAGCACTCTCTGGCATGAGTTCTGCCACGTCATCACCCTCACCGTGACGAACAACCGCATGCCACGCTGGCTCAGCGAAGGCATCAGCGTCCACGAAGAACGTCAGCGCGATCCCGCCTGGGGCATGTGGATGAGCGAGAGGTATCGCGGGATGGTGCTCGACGAGGAAACCCTGACACCCATGTCGCGTCTCAGCAGCGCCTTCATGGCACCCAAGACCCAGCATCATCTGCTGTTTGCCTACTATGAGTCCAGCCAGGCCGTGGAGTTTCTGCTGGAGAAATTCGGCCAGGACAAGTTCCAGGGCATCCTGCACGACCTCGCCAACGGCAAGCGCATCAATGACGCCATCGCCGCAAACGTGGGCAGCATCGAAGAGATCGAAAAACAGTTCGCCCAATACATCATCGCCAAAGCCAAAAGCTTCGGTGCCAAGGCCGACTGGAACGAGCCCAAACCCGAAGACCTCAATCCCTTCGATGCAGGCTCATTCACCGAATTTCTGAAAAAGCATCCCAACAATCTTTGGGCGCTACGCAAGCAAACCGAAACACGGGTCGAAGCCAAGAAGTGGTCTGAAGTCCTGCCCCTCGCCGACAAACTCATCGAACTGCTGCCCGACAGCTACGATGAGGACAGCGGCTACGCACTCAAAGTGCAGGCCCTGCGCCAGCTCAAACACACTGATGAAGAAACCGCCGTGCTCCGCCAGATCGCTGCGAAATCCTCCAGCGCCCAAAGCTCCTTCCTCCGCCTCATCGAGCTCGATCTGCCAGCCAAGCGCTGGCCCGAAGTCAAAGCCAATGCCCAGCGCTCCATGGCCCTGAACCCCTTTCTAGTCACCCCGCAAAGAGCCCTCGCAGCCGCCTCCGCCGCGTTGAAAGAAACGCCCGAGGCGATCGCCGCCTACGAACGCGTCCTCATCCTCGATCCCGGCAGCGCCCAGACCCATTTCAAACTCGCCGAACTGCTTCGTCCCTCCGATGCCACCCAAGCAAAGCAACACCTCCTCGACTCCCTCGCCCTCGCTCCCAGAAACCGCGAAGGCCTCGCGCTGCTGGCGGAGTGGAAGTGATCAGCCTACACCTCCATCTCCAGCGCCTCCACCCCCTCATACCTCGCGCACAGCGCCTCGATCTCATCCTTCTCCATCACCATGAACGCCGTCGAAAGCGCATCGGACAGCGCTGCCGTTGGCGCTAGCGCATAGGTGCGGCGCTTCCTCAAAGGCACCGGCGCAAACAACCGCGGATTCATGATGTGCGCACCCTTGACCGCAAAGCCCGAACCACTCACCGCGCGATTGATCAGCGCCGTCCGTTTCTCACCACCACCCAGCGTGATGGACCACGCCTCTTTCCCACTCGGCGCACCCATGGCCAGGATCGTACTGTCTCCCGCATTGATTACAAAGTTCTTGATCTTCCAGTCCTGCAGCACATCCGCCGCTTGATCCAGCGCATAGCCTTTGCCCATGGCACCGAGATCAAAGATCATGCCCGTGGCATGCACAGTCACGCTCAGTGTTTCCTCTTCCAGATCAAACCGCTGGCTGCCGATGATCTGCCGCGCCTGCTCCAGCACCTCCTTGCTCACCTGTCGTGGCTCGCCCTCAGACGTGATGAATAAATCCATCAGCGGGCCGATGGTGATGTCAAAAGCCCCCGCAGTTTCCTCATGCATCGCCTTCGCCAGCGACAGGCAATCCCACGCCGCCATGCCCACGCTTATGCTCTCGCCTGCCTTGAGCTGCCCGAGCCGGTGGATGTCACTGCTGGCGCGAAAGCGGCTCAGATCATCTTCCAGCCGCGCGATCTCTTGAAACACCGCCTGCGCCGCTTGTGCCGCGTAGGTTTCATCGGCATCCGCATGATTGATGATCACGTCGAACGTGGTGGCCATCGCATGGCAGGTGAATCGATGGTGCTGGGGGGCGGCTTCGCTCACGGTGCGGAGTGTTGCTTTTGTTTCTCCTGCTCCTTGCGCAGGGTGTGGCGATCCCAGAGAGATTGCTCGATCCAAATCTTGAGCAGCACTCCAGGGCGAAGCCCGAAAAAGGAATCCGGCGAAATGTAGCTGCGGCCTGCAAATTTGGACTCCAGCGCGGCCTGCATTTCGGGTTCGGCAATGATGATCCGTGCATCAATCGTTTCAGGCACGGTGTCCGTGTAATGCACGCTCTTGATGTCGCGCCAATACCATGGCAGCGGCCAGCCCGCATCGCGATTGATCACCAGAACATTGAAGGCATCATCCGGCGCGGTCTTCTGCAACTCCCTCACCTGTGGCAGCAACTGCATGAGATTCGTGGAGGTATGAGAGTAAACATACGGATTGCGCGAATCCGCAGCATACAGGTGAATGGCCAGATTGGTCTGTGCAATGAGATGGTACATGCCGATGCCGAAAGCGACTCTAAAAACGATCCGCGAAATCCTCCCCCTGAGCGCGCCTGCAATCGCAGCAGCACCCACACCCGCCAGCAGCGTCAGCGCATGCTGCGCGCTGAGGATGGACCACGGCGTCTTGTAGGCCAGTAAGGAATAGATGAAGAAGAGGACGAAGGTGTAAACGGAAAGGAAAATGAGAAACGCCTGCCGCCCGGGCTGCTTCGTGTGGTTTCCCAGAAACGCATGCAGCATGCCCACGATGCCGAGGCAGCCGATCATCGCCTCGCTCCACGCCAGGCCGTCCTTCCGCCAGAAGATCAGCGTCAGGTAGTAGTGCCACGGTTTTTCGTGGCCGCTGCCACCGGCACGCTTAAAGTAGTTCAGATAAGTCAGCGCGCTGTCTTTCACCGCCTCCCAGTCACTGAAGCCGCCGGAGTAGATCATGATGCTGGTCAAAACAGCGGCGATGATCACCCACATCCAGGGGCGTGCCGCGCGCCGTTTGCTACTACCCGTGTCATAGCCGCTGCGCCGTGGCGCGAAGTCACCCGCCATCATTTTCGTCACCGCAAATCCGACCAGCGCCGCGACCACATTGATGGCAAAGGTCTCCTTGGTCGCGTGCTGCATGCCGAGTGAAAAACCCGCCAGTACCAGCCACCAGCGCCCGCCTCCCTGAGAGTAGTGCCACAGCGCGGCGATGCTCAGTGTAATGAACAGCACCAGAGGCACCTCCATGATGAAGTAGCGCGAGTAATACACCATCATCGGCGAGATGGAGATCAGCAGCATCGCGAAGCCCGTCGCCATCCGGCCAAGCGCATTGCGCAGCAGCAGCGTTGTCAGCAGCAGCAGCAGCCCGCACACCACCGGCACCGTGCGCAGTTGCGCTTCAGTCCACGTCGCTGAGTCACCCCAGCCCGCCAGTTTGGACCAGACGCGCGTGACGTAGTGCAGGCCCGGACCGTGGAAATCTTTCGGGTCGTATTGGAAATGGCCGGTGGCTTGAAACTCGGCGGACTTCATCGCCAGAATCGCCTCATCCGTGTGCATCGGGCGGTCCCCGAGTGAAGGCAGGCGGTAGTAGGCTCCGATGGCGAGTGAGACGATGGCAAAGATCATCAGGCCAAGACGGCCGAGGGACTTTTGTTTCTGAGGATGGGGCATGAGGAATGACGAAGGTCGAAAGCGGAATGACGCATGAACTACTCGAGTTCACGGCGTTCCACCTGAAGACTTTGCTGGCGGGTGCGGCGCAGGTGAAAGCGCTCACGTGTGGGAGGCAGCGTTTCACTGCCACCATGCTCGACCAGCACGGTGACATTTTGCGGATGAACGGACATTTCCAAAAAGCGCAGCACCGGCGTGCCCCGCGTGCGAAAGAAGCAGTGCAGGGGAATGTGCGGATGCGCGGCATTCCACAGCCAGCGTGCCGGTGTGAAGCGCTCCTCATCCATCAGCGCGCACAGGATCTCACGCATCACCATCTCACCATGCTTGCGCGTCCACTTCCAGGCCTCGCGGCGGTTCATCATTTCATTGAACTTCGCCACCAGCGGGTTCGCATGCGCCTGCTCCATCTCCTGGATCAGCTCGCCCGTATGCACCGCCATCGCCCTGCGGAATTCTTCACGGGAGATATGGCCGCTGTCCAGCCAGCGGAAGAGCTGCTGCGGCGTGGGGACTGGATCGAGGGAAATCATAGCGAATTCACCCAAGCTTGGCGCGTTCGCGGACGTTCGCAAATTCGCTGTTGGCCCCCGCGGTTTATTCTTCGGAGTCCTTCGTGTTCTGCGGGATGTCGAGGATGCGCAGCAAATTGTGATACCGGTCCGTCCACAGGCGCACGGCATGCTTCAGCTCGGTTTCGTTGCCCAGCAGGTCCGGCGGTGTCGCTTTCAGGAAGTCCTCATTGCGAGTCACCAGGATGTAGTCCGTCGAATCATGGTCACCTTCGGCCTCGGTTGCGATTCGGGTCATTTTGAAGCCGCTCGCTTCAGCGATTTTTTCGATCACAGGCGCCAGCACGAGATAGCTGTTCGTGATGTGCACCGCAATGATGCCGTCCGCCTTCATGTGGCGGTCATAAATGGCAAAGGCCTCCTGCGTCAGCAGATGCACCGGCACCGAGTCCCCACTGAAGGCATCCAGCAGCAGCACATCAAACTGCTGAGACTTCTCACGCTCCAGCGCCAGCCGCGCATCCGAGACCACGATCTCCACCTTTGCCCCGCGTTTTTTAGCATCTTCGAGGTAGGTGAAATATTTCTCCGCGATCCGCACCACATCGGGATTGATGTCATAAAAGCGCAGCGTCTGCCCGCTCTTCGCGTAGCAGGAAACCGTGCCCGCGCCCATGCCCACCACTCCAATGCGCGCATCCGGCTTGTCCTTCAGACTGTCCAGCGCCTTGCCGATCCCCGTCTGGTGGCCGTAGTACGTCGTCGGTTCTTCCCTCACCGACGCATCTAGATTCTGCATGCCGTGGACGATCCCGCCGTTCATGAGCTGGCGGTATATCAAGGTCTGCCCGCCGCTTTCGTAGTCATCCTCCGAGACCGAGAGCATGCCGTAAAAATTGCGCACACGTTCGATTTTGTCGTCACTCTTGAAGCCGAGGTAGCTCATTGCGAACAGGCCCAAGGTAAAGTACACGGCTAGCAGTGTGAGAGAAACCAGAGCGGGCCGCATGCGCCCACGCTGAACCAATCGGAAAATGAGCAATGCCAAACAGAGGCCGATGGCACCCACGGCGCCGTACATCGCCGCAGCCGGCGGCATGTCTTTTTGCTTCATCAATTCCCGCAACTTCTCAAGGGTGACGATGCCCCTTTGATACAGCTCCCAGCCAATCCAACAGGTCACGCCCGCGAGGATCAAAACCAGCAGCCATTCCCACACATGCTTCACCCTCAGCACGGAGCGCAGCAAAATATAGCACGCCAGCGCGCTCACCACGATGAGGCTGATCGGCCACTCCGCAAAGCTGGTGAAAACATGCGGAGCACCCAGACTCACAAACAGCCCACCCAGCGCACCGCCAAAGGACATCAGCAGATAAAACTCTGTGAGCCGCCGGGGTGCCGGCTTCAGCCGCGTCAGCTCCCCATGGCAGAGCATGCAGGCAATGAACATCGCGCTGAAAGACCAGCCCAGCTCCCAGATGAAATTCGGTGTGAGGTCGATGTTGCTCAGGAGGAACTTCTGCCCCGTCAGCCGGTTCAGCACCGGCTCCACATGGTTGTGCAGCATCATTTCAAAATCCGTCCAAAAAGGCTGCTCCCGCAGGCTGCTTTCCGTGCAGGTGATGAAGAGCACCGGCAGCGCCAGCAGCGCCCACAGCGCGCAGATCCGTGCATACCAGCGCTCATGCTCAAAGCAGATGATGAACGTCAGCAGGTACAAACTCAGCGGCACCACCCACAGAAACGGAATCACCGCCACGTCCTGGCACACGTGATTCGTTGCAGAAAGCAGCACGCAGCTCGCCAGTGCCGGCAGCAGCACCCACTGGATTCTCTTCAGCCATCCCGGATGATCCGCCGCCTTGTCCACCACCTCAACCGGCTTCGACTCCGCCACGATGGCATGACTGCGGTCCAGCCAAATCCCCGCCAGTGACAGTACCACAAACGCACCAAAGCCCACCGCCCACAGCGTCGTCTGCTCCAGCACATCCCAGTGTACTTCAAAGAAAAGCGGGTAGCTCAGCAGCGCCACCAGCGATCCGATGTTCGACAGCGCATACAGCCGCCACGGGCTCGCTCCATTCGTCGTGCGAGTAAACCACACCTGCACCAGCGGACTCGTGCTGGAGAGCACAAAGTACGGCAGCCCCACGCTCACAAACAGCAGCAGCAAAATCCGCAGCGCCGGATCTTCCGCACCCGTCGGCTTCCACATCTCACTCGGCGCGATCGGCAGCATCGCGATCGCCGCGCCCAGCAGCACCCCATGCACAATGCCCTGCCAGCGCCGTGGCAGCAGCGTCAGCGTGTGCGCATACGCATAGCCGCCAAACAGCACCACCTGGAAAAACAGCATGCACGTCGTCCACACCCCCGGGCTCCCACCGAACCACGGCAGGATGAATTTGCTGATGATCGGCTGCACCTGAAACAGCAAAAAAGCGCTCAGCAGACTCAGTGCCGCGAGGATGATGCCAGGAACAGCACGGGAAGGGGAGTTAGACATTGGAAAAAGGGCGTGAGGCTGGCATATCACCCTGATTCAGGGAAGATAAAAGTAAGGACATTGTGCAGAGCCGCTGGCAATCCCCGATCGCCGCGACATCATGCCGCATGCCGCAGCCGCCTCGCCGCCCCTTCCGTCCACGCCCCTCACCGCCCCGTGAGCCGGGCAGTCGCGAACAGGAGGAACGCCCACAAGGCAATCGACCGCAGGGCGACAGCGCGCCAAGCAACCGCCCGCAAGGCAACCGCGAATACGGCAATCGTCCGCAGGGAAAAAATGCGTCAGGCAATCGCGAGCATGGCAATCAAGAATACGGCAGCCGCCCCCAAGGCAATCGCGAACCCGTCAAACGCGAGCCCGGCAATCGCGCCCAGCGCAAACTCAATCGCACACAGGGCGGCCACGAGCACCGCACCTCCTGGGAAAAATCCGCCGATTGGTACGACGGCATCATCGGCGAGCGTGGCTCCGAACTCTACCAGGCCGTCGTCATACCCGGCGCACTCGGCCTCCTCGCGCCCAAGCCCGGCGAACGCGTGCTCGACCTCGGCTGCGGCCAGGGCGTCTTCAGCCGCGCCCTCGCCCAAGCTGGCTGCCAGGTCACCGGCATCGATGCCGCCCCCACCCTCATCCAAAAAGCCCGCACCTATCCCGTCAAGCCCCCCGTGCGCTACCTCGCCCGCGACGCCGCCGAGATCGAAGACCTCGGCGAGTTCGATGCAGCCTCCGCCATCCTCTGCGTGCAAAACATGGAGCACCTCGATGTCGTCAGCGCCGCCGCCGCCAAAGTCCTCAAGTCCGGTGGCCGCATGCTCTGGGTCGTCAATCATCCCGCCTTCCGCATCCCGCGTCAGACGAGCTGGGGCAATGAAGAAGCCACTAAGATACAGTACCGCCGCATCGATGCTTACAGCAGCACCCTGAGCATCCCCATCATCATGCACCCCGGCCAGGCCGACAGCGAGACCACCACCTCCTTCCACCGCAGCCTGCAGACCCTCACCGCCACCGGCTTCAGCGCCGGCCTCCGTCTCGCCGGCATTGAAGAATGGTACTCCCACAAAGAAAGCCAGCCCGGACCCCGCGCCGCCGCCGAAAACCGCTCACGGAAAGAGTTCCCGCTGTTTCTGGCATTGCTGTGGGAGAAGAGGTGAAAGACCACCGACGGCGTGTCGTGGGTCAAGGTCCTCCGGTATGCTCGGAACAAGTGAACATCTGGGGGGATTGGGTTCAGTGGAGCGACTGGGCGCGCCTAACGACCCGGAGCTGTAGCGGGTTTGTCAGCACCGCCTTGTTCTCCGTTCTTTGACGACTCCTCATTGAGGTTGTTGAGAAATTGGACGATTTCTTTGGGTTCGGCTCTCATGTGATAATCATGATGCAGAAATGCCCATAAAATCTTCCCATCTTGACCTATGATGTAGGTGGCAGCGAGTGGAAGAGTGTCGGTGCCAGCATCCTCGCCATTGTATTTTTTGAGATCAAAGAACTTTCCATAAAGCTTCTCTACACCAGGAGTAAGTTTGAATAGCAATCCATACTGTCTTGCTGCCTGATGGTTCAGGTCAGTAAGCACTTCAAAATCGAGGCCGTTCTTTTCTTTGGTCGTTAGAGTCTTGTCTGGCAACTCGGGAGTGATTGCGATGAGGGTGGCTCCAGTTTTCTTGATGGCCGGAAGCTCTTTTTGCATCGCTGCCATCGCAATATTGCAGTAGGGACACCACCCTCCCCGATACCAAGTGAGGACAACGGTACCTCTTTTTAGTTCTGAGGCAAGGCGAATGCTTTTCCCTGCTGCATTCTTGAGGGTGAAATCGGGGGCTTGGTCGCCCACTTTTTTTGCGCCCTCGACGATTTGGGCCACCTTGATGGAGGCGATGCCTTTCGCGAATTCCTCTTTAACTTCGGGGGTTACCTTTTTGGAACCAGCGGCTTCTCGGGCCTCAAGCTGTTCACGAAGAGTTTGGCTGTGAACAAGCGATGCGAATGCCAGAGTCAGATAGACAGGTAAGATGATTTTCATACTGTTTTGAGTGGGCTGTATTTCATGGGTTCGTTCTTTCTAAGAGTTGGAAAGATCCAAAAATGCCGCTGGTGCTAGAGCGAAGTGTGCCGCCACGCTTTGGCTTGCTGAATGGTGAAGGCGCGTTCGCCGTTGAGCAAGCGGGTAATGACGGAGCGGTCCACCCCAATCGCCCGTGCCACGGCGGCGGCGGTTTGACCTGATTCCTCCAGCAGAAGCTTCAGTAATGCGGCAGGCGCGATGTCAGCAGCGGCGGGAGAGCGGGACTCATCCCAGACGGTGAGTACTTCGCTGAGCATTTCCAGGTAGTCACGCTCATCGGCCGAGAGACGGCGCTCGTCCACCGCGAGCGTATCAATCATGGCCTCGACCTCGCCTGCCTGAGTGCGGGAATGAATTGGGACGTGGTAACAGTAGCAGGCAGAGACGAGTGTAATCCTTGGGCAGTTCTGCAAAAGGTGGCGGCGTGAAGCGGGCGCGCGAGGTGGTTTTCATAGCTCTTGTTTCCAGGTGTTCTTGGAGTAGCTGGCGTGGGTCAGCAGGCGGAGGATGAAGATGTTCTGGGTGCGGTAATGAATGGCGGTAATCAGCCGGAAGGCATTGCCGCCGAGATTGAACAAGGTGACGGTGTTGCCACTGGCGACTTCAACAGCATCCGCATGCGGGAAGACACGCCGGGCATCGGCAAGGTGCTGCCAGCGCGCGTACCTGACAAGCCGCAGCCACTTTTCAACGGCTGGTAGCGAGGCTGAATGCCTGGAGCCAAGCCTGCTGCGATGTGTCGGCTTGATGACACGCACGCACATTTGTGACATTTTGTTGCCAAAATGGCAACACTCAAACCAGCCTTACATACCGCCGCCCCGGCAGCGCCCGGATCAGCCGCTTCATCTCCAGCCTCATCAGCGTCGCTGACACCGTCGCAGTCGTCAGTCCCGAAGTGGTCGTGATGTCATTGATGTGCGCTTCATCCGTGCTGATGGCGTTGTACAGAATCTCTTCCTCCAGCGTCAGCGTGACAGCAGGCCGGGATTCCTCGACCACCGGCGCTTTCGGCGCGGTTGGGAAGAGGGTCATCAAATCATCCAGCACATCTGCTCCATCCATGATCAGCTTGGCACCCTGCTGAATAAGGCGGTTGCACCCGGCGGAGGTTGGCTTGTCGATGGGACCGGGCACGGCATACACCGTGCGGCCCTGCTCGGTGGCCTGCTGCGCGGTGATCAGCGAGCCGCTGCGCAGCGGAGCCTCCACCACGATCAACCCGCAGGTCCAGCCCGCGACGATGCGGTTGCGATACGGAAATGTCTGTTTGTCGGCGGGCCGATCCACCGGATACTCGCTCACCACCGCGCCGTTTTGCGCGATGCGTTCGGCCAGCGCCATGTTCTCCGGCGGATACAGCTTGCCCATGCCAGAGCCGATGACCGCCACCGTGCGCCCCTTGGCTGCCAGCGCGGCCTCATGCGCGGCGGTGTCGATGCCACGGGCCAGCCCGCTCACCACCGTGTAGCCCGCATACGCGATCTGGAAACTCATCTTCTTCGCGGTGCTCAGGCCGTAGTTCGTGGCATGGCGACTGCCCACCACGCCGAGGGCGTTGTGGTCACGCTTCGTCAGTTCCCCCCACACCGTGAGGACCAGCGGCGGGTTGTAAATCTCCCGTAGCAGGGGCGGATACAGTTCATCTTCCTGCGTCAGCAGGGTCAGGCCGCGCTCTTTGACCTTTCTGAGTTCGCCTTCTAGATCTACCTGCGCCTCCCATCCCGCAATGCTTTCCGCCTGCGCGAGTCCAAAGCCTTCGATTTGCAAAATGTCGCTGCTTTTCGCGCTGAGAATGCGCTCAGGACTGCCGAAGTGCTGCAAAAGTTTGCGCACGCGCACAGGACCGACCTGCGGGAGCAGGTTCAACGCCAGCCAGGCCTCGGTGCGGGTCATGACAGAACGCTCAGGCTCAGGCGATAGAGGGAGTCGCTTCGCCGTTTTTCGCGGCAGCAGCAGCGGACTCAGGCAGCGCGACGTTCG
The DNA here is from genome assembly GCF_029946185.1 of Prosthecobacter sp. Classification (GTDB taxonomy): domain Bacteria; phylum Verrucomicrobiota; class Verrucomicrobiia; order Verrucomicrobiales; family Verrucomicrobiaceae; genus Prosthecobacter. Next base: position 7,627 of record NZ_JAQSEA010000111.1, on the reverse strand, counting down.
TTTGCGCGGAACCGGAACCGATCAGTTTGCGGAAGATCTTAGAGGGGAAGGACTGGCCCTTCTCCTCATTCTCAAGCTGGCCCAGAGCCGCCGACTTGGCCATCTCCCAAGCCGGGGCAAAGCCGGGCGCGCTGATGACCATCTGCTTTTCAGCGCGGGCCAGGATTTCCAGTTCGCGCTGCATCTTGTTGTCAGGACGCTCGTTCAGGCGTGCCACCTGCATGCGCAGGTTTTCGTTTTCCTGCTTCAGCGAGGCGCGTTCCTTGCTGAGGTCCTGGCTTTGCTTGGAGTCGAGGTCCAGCTTGTCGCTGAGCATGCCTTTGTAACGCTTGAGTTCGCGCTTGGTCTTAAAGTGGCCCCAGAGGGACTGCACAAGGAAAATGCCGCAGAGCAAAATGCCGTAAACGAAGGTGTTCTGGGGGGAAAGAAGGTCTTTAAACATGGCTGTGGAAAGTTATACGCATGCCCGGGCCTCTGCAACCGGGCAAAAACGCAGAAGATGAGGACTGGTGCCCGCCCCCCCCTAGGAACCTAGCTGATAGGTGTATCAGGCTGGGCATTTAACGTATATCGTATTTTTCATAACTATCAAATTGAATAAAATTTTGGGCTATGCCGAATCAGGCCTTAAAAATCACCTTCACTCAATCATTCAGCACTCGGGCGGGCAATGCCTGCGCGTGGCGTCTCCTGATATGCGTGTGGGTGGCCCTTTTTCTGAGCATTTCGTCTGCGTTAGCCGTGGATCCACCGCCCACCGCGACCTCCACCTTGGGCATGACGGGTTGAACCCGGTGACCAATCTTTCGACCACGGTGAGTGGTTTTATCAATGACCCTGTAGGCACCCCCACGGTCGGAGATGTGGCTTTTGTGAAGACTGCTAACGGTTACGTATTCCTGGTCAAAACCGTGGGCGATCTCATCTACAACAATGACGATCCACCCGTGGCGATGAAGATCGTGAGCAAGGACACCACCGCAGGCACGGTGGAGATCCAGCCCAGCAACCTGCTCCCCACCGATCCGACGACCTCGCTGAGCTACCAGACGCTCTTTACCACGATGAATGGAGTGCTCAATCCGCCCGACACCCCCGGCATGCTCACGCCCCCCGTGGCAGGCGGGGATGCGACCAGCGGCGTGCGCATTGTGAATACGGGTGGGAATGGTTCCAATGGCCGCGACGGGGCTCTTGTTGTGCCGCCAAACTCCGGCGGCAGGGGGGCGGCGGGGCCTGCGGCCACGTATCCCAACGGCACCGTCCTCAGCATTCCCACGATCAACACCGTCAATGCCATCGGCATTGAAGTGGGCAGCGTCGGGGGACGTGGCGGCAATGGTGGGGACTCCTACCTCTACATCTGGGGGGGACGGGGGCAATGGCGGCTCGGGCGGCGCTGCATCCGTGACCGTCGGCATGGGCAACACCGTGGCCACCAGCGGCGACAACATTACGGTATCTTTGCTTACAGCCGTGGCGGTCAGGCAGGCAATGGTGGCGGCGGTTTCGCCGCACCCGGTGGGGGCACGGGCGGTCATTCCAGCAATGGCGGCAGCGTTACAGTAATGAAAAATGGATCAGTCTCCATCACCGGAGACGGGGCCATCGGTATTTACGGTCTAAGCGTTAGCCAGAATGGCGGCAGCGGCGGCTCCACCTAGGGACTCGTTGGCACCAGTGGGTCAGGCGGCTATGGCGGCAGCGGAGGTGAGGTCAGCATCACCAACGCAGCCGGCGGCAGTATCTCAACCATCGGCATTCAGGCCCATGGCATTCTGGCGCAGAGCATCGGCGGCTCGGGCGGCTCGGCCGGTATTTCGGGAAATCTGCTGGTCTCGCTCAGCGGCTCCGGAGACAATGGCGGTAACGGCGGCACCGTTCTGGTTTCCAATGACGGAACCATTCTGACCGTGGGGAATAAATCACGCGGCATCTTTGCCCAGAGCACCGGCGGCGGCGGCGGTACGGGCGGCTCTGCAAGTGGTCTGGTCTCTATAGGCGGCGCCGGTTCCAATAGAGGTAGCGCTTCAACCGTTACCGTGTCAAACCTCAGCACAGGCATCATCCAGACACAGGGGTTATACGCGGACGCCATCTTCGCCCAGTCCATCGGCGGCGGCGGCGATGGCGGCGATGGCGGCTCCACGCTCGGCATGGTCTCCGTGGGCGGCAATGCCGGGCTTGCCGAAAATGGCGGCGGCGCAGGTGGCAAAGTCACCGTGACCAACGGCGGCAGCATCATCACCCTGGGGGAAGACTCCCTCGGCATCCACGCGCAGTCCGTCGGCGGCAGTGGCGGCAGCGCGGGCTCCTTCGGTCTCTTTGCCGGGGTTGCCGTGGGTGATTACCGTAGGCCTCGGTGGCAGCGGCGGGACCGGGGCGAATGCGGGAGCGGTCAATCTAACGGTGAGCAATGACGTCAGCACCACGGGCAAAAATTCAGCAGCCATTGTGGCTCAGGCCATTGGAGGCGGTGGCGGCAGCGGAGGGTACAACGTCTCCGCCAGCGGCTCCGGCGCAGGCAGCGGCACGGCAGCCATCAGCGTAGGCCTCGGCGGTGCAGGTGCAGGCGATGGTAACGAGGGTGGCGTAACAGCGCGCATCACCGGCAATGTGGACACCCTGCTCGAAAACTCCGCTGGCATCGTGGCGCAATCCGTCGGCGGTGGCGGTGGTATGGGTGGGTTCGATGTCAGCATCGCGGCCTCCGGTTCCGGTGAAACCAGTGGCGCTGTGAGCGTCGGTTTGGGTGGTTCCGGGTCAGGTGGAGGTGACGCTTTAAGCGTTACACTGACTACGACCAATAACGTGACAACAAAAGGCAAAAAATCGACCAGTATCATCGCGCAGTCCATTGGTGGTGATGGTGGTAGCGGTGGTTTTGAAGTTGCTGCGCCACTGTCAGGGGCTAGCACTACCAGTGGGGCTATTGGAGTTAGTTTGGGTGGCAATGGCGGCACAAGAGAAAACGAGAAAATCGTTACATCTAACGTAACGGGAAACATCAATACAGAGCAGGCAGGTTCGGGCGGATTGCTGGCGCAATCGCTCGGCGGCCGTGGTGGCAATGGGGGAATCTCCATCGTGGGTGCCATGTCGTTCGCTGGCAGCGGCAGCGGAGCCATTAGTGTGGGGCTCGGTGGGTCGGGTGGAGACGGCGGAAACGCGGGCAGCGTCACCAACACTTTGACCGGAAACGTGTACACTATTCAGCAAGATAGCTTCGGTGTTGCCGCCCAATCGCTCGGCGGTGGTGGCGGTATGGGCGGCCTGAGTGTCAGTGGCGCCATCTCCATGGCGAAGACTGGAGCGGGTGCGCTGGCCTTTGGTTTGGGCGGGTCCGGCGGCAAAGGCGGTGACGCGGCCGACGTCACCAACACGGTTGCGGGTTACCTCCAAACTCAGGGCTGTCACTCGGTTGGCGTGTTGTTCCAATCCCTTGGGGGTGGTGGTAATGGCGGACTCAATGTGTCGGGCGCGGTCACGGCTTCCAAGGAAGGCAGCGACGCGCTGGCGATCGGCATCGGTGGGCTTGGTAGTGACGGTGGCAATGGCAAGGCGGTGACCAGCACCTTCACCGGCGGGGTGGTGACGACGGGCAGTTATTCGGCGGGCGTCATGGCGCAGAGTCTTGGCAGTGGTGGCGGCAATGGCGGGATCAATGTCACTGGCGTGATCAATGCCACCAAGGATGGCGTCGGCGCGCTGGGCATCGGCATTGGCGGCTTCGGCGGCGATGGCGGCAATGCGGGCAATGTGTCCAGCACGGTGAAAACCACGGCCACTTACACTCAGATTGGCACCACGGGAGATCACTCCTCCGCGGTGGTGGCGCAGTCAGTCGGCGGCGGCGGCATGGGCGGGATCAATGTCACGGGGGCGGTGAACATCACGGGCAAGAGCAGCGCGGCCATCGGAGTTGGCCTAGGCGGCTTTGGCGGCGGCGCGGGCAATGCTGGGAATGTCGCGGTGGATGTGACCGGGCTGATCATCACGCAGGGCAATGACTCCACGGGCATTTTGGCGCAGTCGATTGGCGGCGGTGGCGGCAGCGGCGGCAGCGCTGACAAGGTGTACGTGCTCGTCACAGGGGCTGGCAGCATCACGGGCTATGGCGCGGGGAATTCCGCCATCCTGGCGCAGTCCGTTGGCGGTGGTGGTGGCAATGGCGGACTCAATGTGAGCGGCGGGATCACTTCGGATTCTGCGATCAATGTGGGCGTGGGCGGTTTTGGTGGAAACGCGGGCGTGGCCAAAGATGTCACGGCGACGGTCACGGCGAATGTGTATGCCTCGGCACTGGCGTCCAAGACCCTCAGCGCGGCAGGCATTCTGGCGCAGTCCATCGGCGGCGGTGGCGGCAATGGCGGCCTCAATGTGACGGGCGGCATCGCCATCAACAAGGACAACTCCACGCCCTCCATCTCCCTCGGGATCGGTGGGTTTGGCGGAGCTGGTGCCAGCAGTGGCGATGTGGTGGTGACGCATGTCGGCGATGCCATCACCTCGGGTGACTGGATTCACGGCATCATGGCCCAAAGCATCGCCGGGGGCGGCGGCAACGGCGGCATCAATATCACCAGCCAGTTCAACTTCGCGGACTCCACCGCCTCGGGCGGCAAAACGGACGTGACCATCGTCGCGGGTGTCGGTGGCAACGGCGGTTTCGGTGCGGATGCCGGAGATGTGAGCATCACGCAAAACGGCCGGGTGCAGACGGATGGGGACTACGCGCGTGGCATCATCGGCGAGAGCATCGGTGGCGGTGGCGGCACCGGCGGGATGAACGTGACGGCGGTGTATGCGAAGAGCAGTTCCCCCATTTCAGTGGGCGTGGGTGGCACAGGATCGGGAGGGGGCACGCGGGTGCAGTCACCATCACCCGGGGGCTGTCCTCGGCGGCTACCCAAGCGATCACCACGACCGGCTACAGTGCGCATGGCATTCAAGCCTCCAGCATTGGCGGCGGGGGCGGGGATGAATTTCAACGCTGGTTTTTCCAGTGCCGGCAAGGACAACACCGACGCCGGATTTGCCGCCGTCTTCGCCATCGGCGGTGCTGGTGGCCAAGCGGGCAATGGCGGTGTCGTAACGGTCAGCAATTACAGCGCCATCGGCACCGTGAAAGACTACAGCGATGGCATCCTGGCGCAGTCCATCGGCGGCGGTGGCGGCAATGGAAACTTCAATCTGGCCAGGACCTACGCGGACTCCGACAACATGAACAAGGAGAACAAAAACCTTGGCTTCAGTCTGGCTGTGGGCGGCGCACCGGGAGATGGCGGCTATGGGGAAAAGGTGAGTGTGATTCAGGTCGGCGACATCGAAACCAAGGGCTATCGTTCCTACGGCATCCTGGCGCAGTCCATCGGTGGCGGCGGCGGCAACTTCGGGCTTGATCTGGCCATGGCGGTCACCTCCGGGGCCATCACCTTTCACATGGGCGGCAATATCTACGCCACGGGAGCCTCCGGCACGGGGCTGCTGGCGCAGTCGCAGTCCAGCGGCACGCAGGGCGACATTAACGTGGATCTCGCGGCCACGAAGTCGATCTTCTTTGGCACGGGCGGCACCGGCGTGCGCTTTTCCGGCGGGGGCAATAATCTTTTCACCAACAACGGCACCATCGCCGGTCTGGATGAACTGACAGGCTGGAGTTTCCGCGGCGACAACGGCGACGACCATTTCCAGAACAACGGCACCTTCGTGGGGAATGCGGACTTCGGCACGGGTGCGAATCAGTTCAGCAATGCCGCCGACGCGCTTCTCGTGCTGGGACCGCAGTTCTTCCTCGGTGCGGCCGGCAATCAGCTCATCAACAACGGCATCTTGCTCCCTGGTGACACGAACTTCGCACAGCACACGGACATGACGGGCAGCTTCACGCAGAGCAGCAGCGGGGTGACCTTTGCCGAGCTCGATTTCGGCACGAATGCCATCGACCAGATTTACATGACCGGCACCGCGAAGCTCGCGGGGCGCATTGATGCCGCGCTGCTGAATCCGCAGCTCATCCCCATCGGCCATTTCGAGAAAGTGCTGGTGCATGCGGATGGCGGAGTGACCAATGACGGCGCGGTGCTCACGACGCGGCCTTCGGTGGTCATCACCTACGATTTGCAGTATCCCACGCCGAACGATGAGGTCCTCGACTACGACGTCAATTTCAATCCGCCGGGCGCCAACATGGGGCGCAATCTGCTGGAGGTGGGTGAGTACTTTAACAACATCCAACGGGCAGGCAGCTCCCCAGCGCTGGCTGCGACCCTCATCGCGCTGCTGTATGCCCCCAACATGGGAGTGTACCGCGAACTGCTCAGCCAGCTCGGCCCCGATTTCTATGGCGAGCAGCAGGCGGAGCAGATCCGCGCCACGCAGCGCTTTGGCGAGACGATGCTGAATGGCGGCAGCTCGCGCTTCTCGCTGCAGGAGCGGACGATCTGGTTTGACTTCATCGGCTCCAACACGCTGCACAGCGCCTACGACGACTACAAAACGGTGCGGCAGCAGACGCTCGGTTTTGCGCTGGGATTTGAAGAAATGATCAGCGAGCACTGGAGCGCAGGCCTCGCGGTCTCCTTTGAAGACAACAGCGCCAACGGCTACGGCGGCCGCTGGAATGCGAACGGCAACAGCGAGCGCGTGGGCGCGATGGTGCGCTACAAAAACGCGGGCAGCGAATTCGCCGCGCTGGTATCTTATGGCTGGAACAACATGGACAGCACGCGTGCGGGGGAGGTGGCCACTCTCTTCAATGCCGCTGCCAACCGCGACATGCAGACCCTCACCGCGATGGTGCGCATGGCGCATGAATTTGTGTATGAAGATTTCTACTTGAAGCCGCAGCTCGACCTCGGCGTCACCCAGCTCTCCGCGGGTGCGACCGCTGAGAACGGGGCAGGGGCCACCAACCTGGAGCTGCTGGGCTACAATGAAGCCCACGCGTGGGTGAGGCCGGCCGTGACTGTGCGCAAAGCGCTGCTGGTGACATCAGGCACGCGCATCAGCCTGCACACGGAGTTTGGGTATCAGTATTTCCTCAATGGCAATGACACGTATGTGCGTGCTGGCTTTTCCGGAGCGCCTGCGGGGGCTGACAAGATGACGGTGCCGATTGATCTGGGGTCGATGGCGACCATGAGCATCGGCCTGCAGGTGCTCATTCGGAATGATCTCTCGCTGGGGATCTACTACACCAAGGCGCTGTCTAAGAACTACCAACTGGATTTGTATGATTTTCGGTTCAACAAGAGCTTCTAACAGGGGGCTGTTCTTCCACTGAAAAACGCCGGTAGCTGATAGCATTCAATCGACGGAAAGCAGCCTCAACCGAGTGGTGCATATGGTTGTGGAAGCGGGGGCACACGGGCAGCTGCGGTGGGGCGTTGAGACGCTGCTGGTGGAGTCGGCGTGCGAAGAGCGCGCTGGGTTTGCTGCCTGAATAGCTGGTGCAGTAACCCAGGGCTTGCTCGTTCCTCGCCGCGCCCTGGGCTGAGTCCCCGCACCTTTGGTCTGAGAGCTTGGCGGCAATGCGGACGAAACATGGGCTTAACCGAGCGGCATTCATGTCTGGCATGGATGGCACTCAGTGAAGCCGGGGATCGTGAATTCAGCGTCGCAGGAA
>NZ_JAQSEA010000110.1 GCF_029946185.1 Prosthecobacter sp. | reverse complement strand
TGTTTGCGATACGCTCGCAGACGGGCGGGCTGTCGCCACACCCATCCTACGTGCGCAGCGCCTCAATACACCGCTTTGCGATGAAACAGAAAGCTCTCGGCGAGCAGCAGCGCGAGCGCGAGCCAGATCAGGCGCTTGGGCCAGGTGCTGAAGGCGGAGGCGGTGATGATGGGGGCGGCGGACTGGGTGGAATGCGCGGCATCGGTGGCGAGTGCAGGTAGATTCGTCTCAGCGGCGGAGATCAAGGCGCAGGCTCCGCTGCGGTCGGTGCCGGTTTCCCAACTGCCGATGCGATTGAGCGCGAGCAGTCCGTGCGCGGGGGCGTCTGAGACGTCGATGAAGGCGCTGCCATTCCATGCGTGCCATTGCACAAGGGCGTCCGTGTGCAGCATCTCGCCGGTGTGCAGGGTGCGCGTGTCGGTGAGGGCTTCGCTGTTTTCTGCGCACCAATAGAGGGCGTTGCCGAGGATGAGGGGAAAGGAGGGCAGCAGGGCGAGCTGCTCTGACTGGGCGGGGGAGAACGCGGTGACGACGAGGCGCTGGCCGTTGGACTCTCCGGCGGCGAGCACGGTTTCATTCCCGGCGATCCACAGCGGCTCAATCGAGGCTGGCAGAGTCAGCAGCGTGGTCTGGGTGATGGCAATGCGGCGGCTGCTGGCGCGAAAGAGCAGGGGGTGGTCCGGCTGCACGGAGCGCACGCCGTCATACGGCACGCTCTTGATGACGCGGGCTTGCAGCGGGCCGGAACTGCTTTGCGGAGTGAGGGCGATCACCGGGCGGTCTGTGGGCCACTCCTTGGGCAGCCAGTTCTCAAACACATACACGTCAGGCTGTTCTTTCGGTGGCCAGGCCGTTGGGTCTCCTTTGCGCATTTCGATGCGGCCGTTTTCGATGAGAGCTGAAAGTGCGAGTTCGGTGAAGGGGTCGGGTTTCTCGGCAAACCATGCGACGATGAGAGGCTTCGTCTTGGGCAGTGGGGCGGCGAGGCCGTCGTCCCAGTCGAAGCAGTCGCCTGCGGTCTTCAGGCGGATTTCCATCTGCTGACCGCGCACGCCTTCCAGGGGCAGGATCAGCGCGCTGGATTCGCCGGGGGCGAGATCAAGCTCGCGCAACTGCGCGATGCGGCCGGAGATGGAGACTTCGAGGGTGGTCGTGGTCTTGCTCTTGTTGCCAGCGGATGCGCTGACTTTCACAAAGGCCTCATAGCGGTCACGCGCCAGCGGGCTGTGGCGAATCTGAAAGCCGGTGAGGCCCACATTGAGCGGCTCCTTAAGAGCTGCGGGAATCCAATCGACGGCGGTGCCGGCAGGTGGCTGGGAATCGCTTGCCATCCAGATGCGGGAGTGGGTTTCGAGATCCGCGAGGCGCTGGGCGACGGTCAATGCCGCTTCGGGTTTGCCTTCGATCGGCGCTGGTGTGAGCTCTTCGAGCAGGCGCAGGCACTCGCGGTGGTTGCGGCTGCGGGAAAGCAGCACGCGGGAGCGCGCATCAAAGGCGATGAGAGATACCACAGTCTGGTCTGGCAGCGAGCGGATGCGCTGCTTCACGCGCTCCTTGGCGGCGTCAAGCCGGGTCTGACCCTGCAGGTCCTGCGCGGCCATGGAGGCGGAGCAATCGACCACCATGACCACGGCGCTGATGGCGTCGGCGGAGAGATTGCCCGTGGGTCGTGCGAGCGCCAGGATGGCGAAGAGCAGCACCAGCAGTGTGAGAAGCAGCGAGAGCCATTTCTTGATGCGGCGCAGCCAGGCGGACTCCTGATGCTCACGCGCGAGCGATTTGAAAAACAGCAGCGTGGAAACTGGCACCCGCTTCGCCTGCCGGCGGAAGAGCCACAGCAGCAGCGGGATCAGCGCAAGCCAGAGGAGGTGCAGGTAGCTGGGAGATAGGAAGCGCATTCAGGAGTGACGGACGGGAGAGTGGCCGCAAAGAGGCGCAAAAAGAAGCGAAAAAATGAGGAGTTGCTGAGGGGTGTCCGGTTCGGGTCGTAGGTTGGGTGTGTTTGGCGGAGATGCACTCGCAATCACCTGCCTATCCCTTCGCCAAACCGCCCGACTTCTTGGCGGCACCGAGTTATGTGGCGTCATCCCACGCTCGCAGACGGGCGGGCTGTCGCCACACCCATCCTACTGCCACTGAGGACAAACTCCCCCTCACTTCCGCAGCTCATCCAGCGCCTGCTTCAGATGCTCTTCGAGGACATCCTTGCTCACGTACGCGTCGCCGATCTTGCGGAGGAGGACGAAGCGGATCTTGCCGTTCTCGTATTTTTTGTCGGTACGGGCGATGCGCATGATCTCTTCGGTGTCGAGATCGTCCGGCAGGCGCAGGGGGAGATCGTAGAGGCGGAGCAGGGTGAGGATGCGCTCGTAGTCGTCTGCGGTGAGGTCGGAGATCTGGGTGGAGAGCCAGGCGGCGGCACGCAGGCCGAGGCTGATGGCCTCGCCATGCAGCAGCCTGCCGTAGCCTGCAGCAGCCTCGATGGCGTGACCGAGGGTGTGGCCGAAATTGAGCAGCGCACGCAAGCCGAGGGTTTCGTATTCATCCGCCTCAACGATGGCCGCCTTGATCGCAATGTTGCTGCGGATCAGTTCCACGATGTCGCCTTCGCCTCCGGCGACGTCTTCGATGGCCTTGAACATGGACGCATCGCGAATGCAGGCGTGCTTGATGATTTCCGCGAAGCCTTCGTTCCACTCGCGGGGGGAGAGGGAGCCGAGGGTGTCGAGATCCGCGATGACGTGGACGGGTTGATGAAAGCAGCCGACCATGTTTTTCGCGTTCGGCAGGTTCACGCCGGTCTTGCCGCCGACGGAGCTGTCCACCTGGGAGAGCACCGTGGTGGGTACCTGCACGTAGGGGATGCCGCGCTGATAAATGGAGGCGCAGAAGCCTGCGAGATCGCCAATGACACCGCCGCCGAGGGCGACGACGAAGCTCTTGCGATCCAGCCCGAAGTTCACCATCTGGCTGAGCACGTATTCGCTCTGGGTGAGAGATTTGGAAGCCTCCCCGGCGGGCACGGTGATGAGGTGGGGCTGTTTGCCGGCATCGCGCAGGCTTTGCAGCACGGTCTCGGCATAGAGCGGGCCCACATTGGAATCCGTCACCACGGCGCAGATCGTGCGCTCTGGCAGCTTCTTGTTCACCTCTTCACCCAGCGTTTTGAGCTGGTCACGCCCGACCTGCACTAGGTAGCTGCGCGGACCTAGATTGACGAAGACGGGGCTGACGGGCTGGACGGGCGGAGGCATGGAAAAAGTTCGAGGAGATAAGTAAGCGCGGACTCTGCCGCCGGATCGGAATCGAGGCAAATCGTTTGGAAGCAGCGCTCGCGCCGGAACCAAGTGATCTGGCGCTTGGCGTAGTGGCGGGTGGACTGCTGAATGGCGGCGATGGTTTCCGGCAGCGATACGCGCCCGGCGAGGTGCTCGTGCACTTCACGCACGCCGATGGCCTTTTCTGCCGTGGGGGAGAGCGGGCCCAGCGCGGCCACTTCCTCGACCATGCCTGCGGCAAACATGTCGAGCGTGCGCTGATTGATGCGGCGGTACAGCGCCTCGCGGTCCCACACGAAGATGACGCCGTTCACCTGCGGCTCGGCTTGCTCAAAGGAGCGGCGCAGGCCGGACTGCGGCTGGCCGGTGAGCAGGCAGATCTCCAGCGCACGCTCCACGTAGCGCGGATTGCGCAGGTTCACGGTGGTGGCGGCTTCGGGGTCGCGCTGGATCAACCACACGACTTTCTCGCCGGGGCTGAGTTGCTGGAAGTGCGCCCGGATCTGCGGCGATGCAGCGGGCAGGGGAGAGAGGCCGTGCGTGAGAGCTTTGAGGTACAGCCCGGAGCCACCGACGACGATGGGCACGCGGCCACGCGCGGCGATGTCGTGGATAACAGGGAGTGCCAGCGCGTGGTAGCGCTGTGCATCGCAGGCTTCGGTGAGGGGAATGACGCCGTAGAGGTGGTGCGGCACGCGTGCGAGCTCCGCAGGCGCCGGCTTGGCCGTGAGGAGGTCCATGCCCGCGTAGAGCTGGAAGGCGTCCGCATTCACGATCTCGCCCCCCACATGCTCCGCGAGGGCGATGGCCAAAGCGGACTTGCCCGAGGCTGTGGGCCCGGTGATGAAGAAGGTGCTGGCAGGAAGCATCGGGGTCGCAGAGGGCTGCTCAGCGTGTCGAACTATGGCCGACGTGCTCGCTGCCCTGGCCGGTTTTGTCAATGGCGTAGTCCACCATACAGCACGCACGGGTCGTAGGCCCGCCGCCGCTACGGCAGGAAGCGAGGGAGAAAACAGCGACAATGAGGAATGCGGCGGTGGTTTTCATGGTGGCGCAGCGTAGTGCAGAGGAGGAAAGGCTCAAGCGGGGAGTGAGGTGGGATGATTCGTCCTCGTCCTCCTACTCGTTCTCGTCCTCGTCCTCCTACTCGTTCTCGTCCT
>NZ_JAQSEA010000109.1 GCF_029946185.1 Prosthecobacter sp. | reverse complement strand
TTTTTTTGGACGAGATGGGATGTTTAACGAGTTGCGCGGAACTGGAGGGTTAGTGGGTGGGCGGAGACTCCGGCGCCTTGGGCTGTAGGCGGCGGGGGCTTTCGAGGGGGGTGGTGGTGTGAGGGAGGTGAGCGGGTAGCGAAGGATTACCGGGTTCCGCTTTCGATTGTTGCCTGGCACGCGTGGGTCACCGAGGCCGTCGAAAGCGGTAGCTGCGCTCGTCCCTCACTACGCGACTGCAGTCCATATGGGGGCGTTCGTAGGCGGGGCGTTTCACGTTTGACTGAACATAAATAATTGTTAATGAATGACTTATGTTGCGATACGTTCGCAATAGGGCAGCGGATGCGGATGAATTAACAAATTCTGTGCGGGACGAATGGCGGAAATGTGGTATGAATAAGTCTCTACCAACTATGACGAGCGCCCCTGAGATGACACCATCCAAGCCCCAGGCCACGATTTCCGAATGGAAAAAAATTGTCGCCCCTTTTACGGTCCCTTCCATCCCTCGTGCCGTTTGGCAGATGGTGAATACCTTCGTCCCCTATGTGCTGCTTTGGTGGGCGATGTATTGGAGCTTGTCGGTGTCGTATTGGCTGACGCTGGGGATCGCGGCGGTGACGGGCCTGCTGCTGGTGCGGGTGTTCATCATGTTTCATGACTGCGGTCATGGGTCCTATTTCAAGTCGAAGCGGGCGAACAGTGTGCTGGGATTTATCAGCGGGATGCTGACGTTTACGCCGTATCTGCACTGGACGTGGCAGCACTCGGTGCACCACCAGACTTCGGGTGACCTGAGCCGCCGTGGTGACGGGGATATCTGGACGATGACGGTGAAGGAATTCGAGGAGGCGAGCCCGACGCGGCGCTTTTTTTACAAGCTGGTGCGCAATCCGATCACGCTATTTGTGGTGGGGCCGCTGGCGCTGTTTTTGATCCATCAGCGTTTTCCTTCGCCCCGGGCGAAGGGGAAGGACCGCAAGTCGGTGATGATGATGAACATCGCGCTGGTGCTGATGATTGTGGGGCTGAGCTGGCTGTTTGGCTTTAAGAACTATGTGCTGATGCAGATCCCGGTGACGATGTTTGCGGGGATGGCTGGCATCTGGATGTTCTATGTACAGCACCAGTATGAGGATGTGTACTGGGAGCACCGCGAGGAGTGGGACTACACCACCGCCGCGCTGGAAGGCAGCTCGTTTTACAAGCTGCCGAAGATTTTGCAGTGGTTCACGGGGAACATCGGCTTCCATCACATTCACCATCTGAGCTCACGCATTCCGAACTACTACCTTGAGAAGTGCCATAACTCTCACCCGATGTTTTACTCGATCCCGCCGCTGACTTTCTGGGCGAGCCTGAAGTGCATGAATCTGCGTCTGTGGGACGAGAGCGACCGGAAGCTCATTTCCTTCCGCGAGTACAAGCAGCGCTATGCGCAGCCAGTTGCTGCGAAGGTGGAGGAGGTGGATCCTGCGGATCTCCCTGCGCCTAGCGAGATCGGCTCGGGGATGTCTTGAGGGCGGATTTTTGGAGAATGCAGAGTGCGTACCAGGGTAGCCTCGCTGAGGCTCGGCAACCCTTCGCTGTGATGCGCAACCCCTTTGGGGTTGATGGGATGCGGAGGGGCGAAGTAGCGTCGCTGAGGCTCGGCAACCCTTTGCTTGATGCGCAAACCCTTTGGAGTTGATGGGATGTGGAGTGGCGAAACTGTGCTTTCTCCGCTAGAAAATTTTGAGGGCCTGGCATCCTGAGAAGCACAAAAGCCTGCGTGCCTGAGTGGGTGGCGGTGTGATTTATTCGATGCATGGCTGAAGTGTCGCGATACGCTGTGGGATGTCCGTTTTTAGGCTCAATACCGAATACAGTCCGCAGGGTGATCAGGCGCAGGCGATTGCGAAGCTGACTAAGTCGGTGCGTGCGGGGAACCGGCACCAGACGCTGATGGGGGTGACGGGATCGGGGAAGACCTTCACGATGGCGAATGTGATCGCGGAGGTGGGCCGGCCAGCCCTGGTGTTTTCGCACAACAAGACGCTGGCGGCGCAGTTGTATTCGGAGTTTAAGAACTTCTTCCCTGACAATGCGGTCGAGTATTTTGTGAGCTACTTCGACTACTACCAGCCGGAGGCGTACATCGCACGGACGGACACGTTCATTGAGAAGGACAGCGCGGTGAATGATGAGATCGAGCGGCTGCGCCTCTCCAGCATGGGGGCGCTCATCACTCGGCAGGACACGATCATTGTGGCGAGTGTGTCGTGCATCTATGGCCTGGGATCGCCGGAGGATTATGAGGGGATGATGCTGCCGCTGAATGTGGGGCTGCAGATGACGCGGGAGACGCTGCTGACGAGGCTGGTGGACATGTTGTATGAGCGGAATGATGTGCAGCTTTCACGCGGGAAATTTCGGGCGCGGGGGGATGTGATCGAGGTGGTGCCGGCGTATCTGGAGAACGAGGCGATACGGATTGAGTTTTTTGGCGATGAGATCGACCGGATCAGTGCGGTGGATGTGCTGACGGGGACGGTGACGCTGAAGATGCCGAGCTATACGATTTTTCCGGCGAAGCAGTTCGTGACCCCCGGCGACAAGCTGCGCAAGGCCATCGTGAAAATCCGCGAGGAGATGGAGGAGCGCGTCGCCTGGTTTGAGAAAGAGGGCAAGCTGCTGGAAGCGCAGCGCATCAAGATGCGCACGCAGTATGACATCGAGATGATGCAGGAGATGGGCTTCTGCCAGGGCATTGAAAACTACAGCAGGCATCTGACGGGGCGTGTGCCGGGTGCGACGCCGGGAACGCTGCTGGATTTCTTCAAAGAGCCGCCGCTGATGTTCATTGACGAAAGCCACGTCACCATTCCGCAGATCGGCGGCATGTATGAAGGCGACAAGTCGCGCAAGACGGTGCTGGTGGAGCATGGGTTTCGTCTGCCGAGCGCGCTGGACAACCGACCGCTGCGGTTTGAGGAGTTCATGGGGAAGGTTGGGCAGCTGGTGTATGTGAGTGCCACGCCGGCGCGGTTTGAGATCGAGAACAGCGTGGTAGGAAATACCAGTTACATTCCGAAAGTCGCCGATGCGCCGCCCATGACCCGCACGGTGCGCATCAGCGGGAGTGCGGAAACCGTGGATCACTTCGATGTCACCGCCAAAGGCCGCACTCTCGTCGTCGAACAGATCATCCGCCCCACCGGCCTGCTGGACCCCATCATCACCATCAAGCCGCTCAAAGGTCAGATTGATGAGACCATCGAGCTATGCCGTCAGCGCATTGAAAAACAGGAGCGCGTGCTCGTCACGACGCTCACCAAGCGCACGGCGGAAGATTTGACGGATTACCTGCGCAACCTGGATTTCAAAGTGCGGTATCTGCACAGCGACATTGATGCGATCGAGCGGGTGGAGATTTTGCGCAGCTTGCGTGCGGGGGACTGCGATGTGCTGGTGGGCATCAATCTCCTGCGCGAAGGCCTCGATCTGCCGGAGGTGAGCCTGGTGTGCATTTTGGATGCGGACAAGGAGGGGTTCTTGCGCAGTGAGTCGTCGCTGATTCAGACTTCAGGGCGTGCGGCGCGTCACATCAACGGGGAGGTGGTGCTGTTTGCGGATATTGAAACCAAGAGCATTCGCGCCCTGCTTAGCATCAGCGGCTATCGACGGCAGTTGCAGACGGATCACAATGCGAAGCACGGCATCACACCGCAGACGGTGCAGCGTGCGGTGCAGGAGAGTTTGCAGATGCTCGGCAAGGCGCGGGAGATGGAAGAAAGCGTGGTGCGTGAAGGAGGCGGAGATTTTGCCATCACCGAGACCATCCGCGAACTCGAACAGGAAATGGCGGATGCGGCGAGCAAGCTGGAATACGAGCGCGCTGCGCTTTTACGGGATCAGATTCGCGAGTTGAAAAAGCGCGCGGGGATGAATGCGGATGACAGCGGTGCTTTGCCGCCGCAGCGGAAGAATGTGGCGTATGCCAAGCCGAAGCGGGGTGCGAAGAAGGGGAAGTGAGCGGTGATGCTATGGGTGCGCTGTTGAAAGCTGCTTGTGGGCGTTAGATGCAGCCGAGTCCCGGTTTTGCTTTCCGGCTGAGGATGCTTTCACCCTGCGGAAGAGCCTGTTATAGCATTTTCCGAAACTGATTTCCGGAATGGCGCGTGTGGAGGCACTCTGGTTCGTGAGCTTTGAAAGCCGTCGAAACTTTCGGTTATTCCGCAAAGGGGCGGAGAGGCAGAGGGAGCAGAGAAATAGATCTTATACCCAGCGCAGATGAACATGAGTCTGAATGAAAGGCAGTCTGATAAGAGCGTTTGCGGTGGTTTTCGGAGGCAACGGTCAAGCGTAGGATGGCAGCCATGGAAGCCTGCGGCAGAGGGGTGCTGCGGGGCACGCTGCAGACGCTGCTGGAACCCGGCGTGGCCTTGAGGCGTGTTGGGTTTGCTGCCCGGAATTGTCTGCCATACCCAGGGTCGCCTCG
>NZ_JAQSEA010000108.1:2515-50969 GCF_029946185.1 Prosthecobacter sp. | reverse complement strand
AAACCGGTGACAAAGCCTGAGGCTGTAAAGTCAATAGATTCAGAGACGAGAGCTGCAGCGGTAACGCCTGTCTTCACCAGTCCTCAGCCTGTGGCTGCGCGACTCCCGCCAGCGACTGCTGACAAACAGCCAGCAAAGGATGCCATCATCATTCGCCGTGCCATCGTTCCGTCCAAGGAGGAGATCGACCGTATGAAGCAGGGGCAGGTTGAAAACCAAACCGGACAGATGCCAGCCATATCCACGGCCTCGACTCTGCCGCCGAAACTTGATGCAGCACCGTAATCCCTCATGAATGGGATCGATGCGGCTGTCGAAAAGACCAAGTCTCTCCAAGGGTTCACGATGATCCACTCCCTCTGTGGTGCATGGTTTAGCTCATTCTGAAGCGCCTGCACGAGGCTTAACCCGAGAAGCGGCCATTCACGTTCTCCGTCGTTCCCTCCCTGCTGATTTCCGACTCTTCGGTCGAGCCCTACAACGCCGTCATCACTCTGCAGCGCATCCTGGACAATGCGGGTGCCGCCGTGTTGCTTGACAACGAGGCGCTCTTCCGCTTGAGAAGTCGAAGCTGCATCGCAGCCCGAACTCAATGGACTTCAACCAAATCATCGCCCTGCGCGCTGGCGCTGGTCAACCACATTGGCATTGCCGCAGTGTTTGAGAGTCTTATCACCGATTTCGACATCATGTTCGACAAGCACACCGACACACACGGGTATGAGAACAACGACGCCAGCGGGTCGAAATTGGGCCGACTTTTCGTCCGAGCGGCCTCGTGAACCATTCTTCAATCCAAAGTGGATACTGTTTTAGAACGTCAACTAGCCACCGCTTCCCGCAGCGTCGAGGAGGCGCGGAGGCTTGCTTACCACGATCCGATTCGCGTGGGTACGCTGGTCGAGCAGATCAGTGTGCTAGCTGACCTACGGCAGCAGGAGGGGGATTTCCGCAAGGCCGAGTCACTCTACCGTGAGGCGCTCTTCCGTGCGCAGGAATTGCGCAAGCAGGACCCTGACCTGCTGATCGGCATCTACTCGCTTCTCGCCCATTTGTATGATCGCTGGGGGCGCATGGACCAGGCGGCTGAGTTCTATGAGATGGCGCTGAGCATCGGTGCTGACAATGTCTTGGAAGACAGTGATAAGGTTGCCACGATCAAAAACAATCTGGCCATGATTTTCAAACAGCTGCGGAAGTTTGAAAAAGCCGAGGGCTATTACTGCAACGCACTTGAAGCCTTTCAGCGAATCGATGGCGAACAAAGTTCACGCGTGGCTTCCGTTTATAACAATCTCGGTGTGCTTTATTATAGCTGCATGGATGTGGACCGTGCCCAGGCCATGCATGAGCGGGCGCTCGCCATCCGGCAGAACCTGAACGATGGGCAGATGGATCCGGCGGATCTGTCGCAGACTTTTATCAACCTGGGGGCGGTGTACAAGGCTTCAGGAGATTTCCAAAAGGCGGAGGCCTGTGTGGATCGTGCCAAGCGCATCCGTGCCACCATGAATGGCTACCATCCGAATCCGCGTCGTTCTGCTGCGCTGCTGATCGACAAGAGTTTGTAGGAGCGAGCGGTCAACGGTCAAGCTGGTCAAGAGGCGAGCCCTGACCACACTTGACGATTCCTTGACCTCCCTCAATACAGCTCCACAGGGGAGCGTTTGCCGTCTTCGACGCTGAGATCTTTAGCGGCTTCCTCGCCGAGGGTATCGACGCGAAGCTGCCAGATGTCACGGTTGATCGCGGCGAAACGGTCAAGATTGAACTGATCGGGCTGCACAAGGCGCTTCTTGGTTTTCTCGATCCGCATCAGAGCATCATGCAGCGCGGGGGCTTCGACGCCTTCGAGGTGCTGGCGGGCGAGCTCCACCATTTCGACGCGGTGGCAAATCATGACGAGATCATTGCCCGCGCGCACCGCTTCCTGGATGGCCTGCTCAAAGGTGACTTCATTCAAGATCGCTCCCATGTCGAGATCGTCGGTCATGGCGAGTCCGTCGAAGGCGTATTGATGGCGCAGCAGCTTCGTCACGATGTTGTGGCTCAGGCTTGCCGGCCAGCGGCCACGATCCGGATCGTAAGCAGTGTAGTTGCTGTGACAGGTCATGACGCTGTCGAGTTCCGGCAGCAGGGCGGAGTACGGCAGCAGTTCGCTGCGTTCCATTTCTTCGCGGCTTTTGGTGATGACTGGCAGGAACTCATGCGGATCACACTCTGCCGGGCCGTAGCCGGGGAAGTGTTTGCCACAGCTCAGTATGCCCTCTGCTCGCATCGCACGATTAAAGACGCCCGCATTGTCGATCACCTGCTGTGGATCGCGACCATAGGTGCGGCCTTTGAGAGAATTGTCTGCGGCATCATCATACGAGATGTCCAGCACCGGGCAGAGATCGAGATTGAAACCGAACAGTCGCAAAAGCTGGCCGGTGATTTTGCCATGGCGTTTGATCAGTGCGGGATCTCCCTTGTCACGCAGCGACTGAGCATTCGGTGGTTCTTCGCCGATGAGGCGGAGACGCGAGACGCGACCGCCTTCCTGATCAATCGTGATGAACGGCTCGGCATCTGAGATGTCGCGCAGGTCATCGATGAGTTTGCGGACCTGCTCAGGGGTCTGGATGTTGCGGCCGAATAAAATGAAGCCGCCGGGCTGGAGTTTTTTGAGACGGGCCGCTGTTTCAGGAGTGAGTTCGGCGCCGGGGACGCCCATGAGGAGGAGCTGGCCGAGGTCTTTTGAGGAAGGCATGGTGAGGAGTGTTCAGCTGATTAGTGGTCGAATGAAAGCGGTTCAGGGGTGTCAACAATCGTTTTACTAAAATTCTGAGAACAACTGAGCGTTTTAGACTCTCACTTGTGCGACTCAGTGGTTTCTTTTTGCAAAAGTAGGGTGGGCAGGTTGACGAGAGGGGCAAAACTTTTTAACATGGTCATGTCTGTGAGGTAACTCGCAGGCCACGTTTGCAAGCTTCCTCAGCTAAAGCATTTCGTGCCAATCGGTCCTCCATCGTTGTTGGTTGCTGGATCGCCAAACAGAACCCTCCGGCTCCGCATGCCGGGGGGTTCTCTGTTTCTGAGTGATGCGTCCGAGCATTGTGAGCAACTGTGTGATTAGTTTGTTAGCACGATGTGATTAGCATGTGAGCAACTCAACGAGTCACGGTGCACTCAATTGACGTGCCCATTGAATCGCACGCAGCATGCCGGTGGCCTTGTTGATTGTTTCCTGATACTCAGCGGCAGGAACGGAGTCTGCCACAATGCCTGCACCTGCCTGCACATAGGCTTTGCCATCCTTCACCACGCAGGTGCGCAGAGCGATGCAGGAGTCGAGGTTGCCATCAAAGCCGAAGTAACCCACCGCGCCGGCATAGGCGCAGCGTTTGCTCTTCTCGCACTCGTTGATGATCTCCATGGCGCGCACTTTGGGTGAGCCGCTGACGGTGCCGGCAGGGAAGGTGGCGCGCATGACGTCATAGGCGGTCTTGTCTTCTCGCAGATGACCATCAACATTCGAAACGATGTGCATGACGTGCGAGTAGCGCTCGATGATCATCAAGTCGCTTACGCGCACGGTTCCATAGTCGGCCACACGTCCGACATCATTGCGTGCGAGATCGACGAGCATGATGTGCTCGGCGCGCTCCTTGGGATCGTTGAGCAGTTCCTCGGCCAGTGAATCATCTTCCGCCGCAGTCTTGCCCCTCCAGCGAGTGCCGGCAATGGGACGGATGTCGATGCGGCCGTTCATGCACTTCACATGAACCTCCGGCGAACTGCCGACCAGCGCAAAGCCCTGCGGGAAATCGAGGCAGAACATGTACGGGCTGGGGTTCACGTGGCGCAGAGCGCGGAAGAGATCCAGCGTGGTGCCGGTGTAGTCAGTCTCGAAGCGCTGGGAGGGCACGCCCTGGAAGATGTCACCTGCGCCGATGTACTCCTTCATCTTGAGCACCATCGCCTCGTATTCCTCCTGCGTGGTGTTGCTCTCGGGCGGCGGTAATTGACCGACGGGGGCAAAGGTCTGCAGTGGCTTGGCCGTCAGCGGCTTCTCCAGTTTGGCAATGACATCCGCAATTTGCTGACGCGCCCATTCGTAGGCCGCCTCCAGAGTGGCATGCTCATCGGTGTGGACATTGGCCACGATGGAGAGGCGACGCGTGCGATGGTCAAACACCAGTACGGTGTCTGTGACCATGAAGACCATGTCTGGCAGGCCTAGTTCATCCTTGTTCGGCGGTGGGAGCGACGGCTCAAAGAAGCGGACCATGTCATAGGCCAGGTAGCCGACGGCGCCGCCGTGGAAGACTGGCAGAGGCTGCGTTTCCAGTGGGGTGAAGGGCTTCATGAGCTCCTGCAGTTCCGTCAGTGGATCGCCCGTGGTGGTGTAGCTCCGCTTCTTCCCGCGCTCTTCGATTTCAATCTCACGGCCGCGCGCGGTGAAGATAATGCGTGGCGAACTGCCGAGCAGGGAGTAGCGACCGGAGTGCTGCGTGAGTTCCGCAGATTCCAGCAGGAAGGCGCAGCGGCCATCGTGGATCTTTTGGAAAGCGGAGAGCGGGGTTTCGTAATCGGCGGCGAGTTCCGCCATGACCGGTACGAGATTGCCCTGCTGCGCGAGCGTCTGAAAAGTGGCGAAGTCGGGCTGAAGATGGAGCTGAGGCATGCGTGGCGTGAAACGAGTCAGCATTCTGGACGCGAAATCGCGTTGTGGCAATGATGCTTCAAAGCACAGCGCGCATCGCCGCAAGCAGTTCGCCGTAATCGTCGAAGGGCTTGAACTGCGGGAACTGCGCCTGGATGCTGGCGGGGGAGTGGAAAAAGAAACCGACGTCGGCTTCGCCGAGCATGGTGGTGTCGTTGAAGGAATCACCAGCGGCGATGACGCGATAGTTCAGCGCCTTGAAGGCGGCCACGGACTTCTGCTTCTGGTTCGGCTGGCGTAACTTGTAGTCCACGATGCGGCCATCCTCAGCGACATCGAGCTGGTGGCAGAAGATCGTCGGCCACGCGAGCTGGCGCATCAGCGGCTGGGCGAACTCCGCGAAGGTGTCGCTCAAGATGATGACCTGCGTGATGGAGCGCAGCTCATCAAGGAAGGCGTTCGCGCCTTCCATTGGTGAAAGTGTGCCAATGACCTGCTGGATGTCCGGCAACTTCAAGCCGTGCTCATCGAGAATTTTGAGGCGGCCCTTCATGAGTACATCGTAGTCTGGCTCATCGCGCGTGGTGCGGCGTAGCTCGGGGATGCCGGTCTTCTCGGCAAAGGCGATCCAGATTTCGGGGACGAGAACGCCTTCGAGGTCGAGTGTGACAATGGTCTGCTGCTTCATACTGGCAGATGTCATGCATCCGCCCGCTTGTCCAGTAAAGCGGCGATCTTCAATCTCCAAAAAAGGCGCACAGACCGGCAAGCCACGCGGAGACGCTTTGGGCAACGTGGCGTCTGCTACATCATGAAGATCGAAAATGAAGTCTCCCGAGATGCCGCCCAACTGGTGGCTAAATGCCGGAATGCCGTGCTGGCCACATCCGATGCTGACGGCCGCCCGCATTCGGCTTGGATGACCACGCAGGTCACCGCCGATCTGGAGGAGATCATTTCCATCACCGCCCCGACCTCACAGAAGGCCGCCATCCTGCGTGCCAATCCGCAGGGGGAGTGGATGTTCGCCTCTTCATCAATGGAGACCATCGTCTATCTCTCCGGCCACACACGCTTGATCGAGGGTGACGCAGCGAAGCGCTACTGGGATCAGATGCCCGGCAAAGCCAAGGCCTACTACCGCAAGTACTGCGAGACCGAGGACTATCACCAATTTGCCGTCATCCGCACAGAGGTGAGCAAGGTCGTGCTGTGCAAACCCTACGCCTACACCAAGTTCGTCCTCTTTGACAAATCGGCTCCGGCCATCACCTCACCCTCCTAGCCTGCCTTTTCCACCCTCCGCGTGTCGCTTGCAGGCCTATCGGCTCCGTTTTCGGCAAGCTCACCGCCAGCCCAGCGAGAAGGGGGCCGCACTCTCCGAGTGCGGTTCAGTCGCAGGCCGCAGACGCTGCCCGCAACACTCAGATTCCCAACCGCCTCACACGACTATCCGCTCCCGATTCATCCCCCCCCCCTTTGCCGCCGCTCACCGTTTGGCGCGCAATGTCTCAGCGTCCGTAGGTCGCGGAGCTTCCACCGCCTCACACTTCTCCCGCCACCCAGGGAAATTCCACACATTCGGAAAGCCTTCGCACTGCACCGGCTTCACGGGTTGGATGCGGCAGACGTTCACGCCTTCTAGAAAGAGGCATTCGCCGTTGGGCTTGTCGATGATGCTCAAGCCGGTGCGGTTCGCATTCAGCCGCGTGCATTGTTCGATGAACTCGATGCGGGGCATGTCGAGGAAGGTGGCGATGTTTGTGATCTCGTCGTCCGTCACACGCACATCTCCCGGCCAGCGGCAGCAGTTGCCACAGCGCTGGCAGGCATACCAAGGCGTGGCGGTGTCAAGTGGGGAGGCTTCGCTCATGAAAAGTATTCTGTTCGCGCATTGCCGCGCTGGGGGCATAGTTCGTGCGATGAACGGGCTCATGCAACGAAGGTTTGAACATCGCCGCACCCTGCTGCGGCGCGAGTGGTTGTCGTGATGAAACTGCACCTGCTGCCACCTATCATCCTGTTGCCAACGCCGCATGACACGGCGGACGATGCGCAGATCATCGAAGACTGGTCCCGTGGACTGGACTGGGTCAAGTGGCTGCTTGGCAGCGTGCGCGCGCGTATGGACGTCCTTTCAGTGGCAGACCTCGCCTGCTGGAATGATTTTGCCGAGGGCCTGCTGCGTGAAGCCGTCGGCCCCGCCCTCAAGTCCGCCTGGCGCTGCGCCCATGCCAACGACCTGGCTGGCCTCCTCGCGGCTGCCACCACCTTGTCATCCCAGCTCCCGCCCGATGCCTGCCAGCGCAGTATGCAGGCGGGTGCGGTGCTGCTCAAATCGACAAAGCATGCCCGTTATCAGGGCGTGCTGGGTCGGCTGCGTGAGGCGGTGGAGCAGGGGAGCTGTGATAGCCACATCGCCATCGTGTGGGCGGCGGTGGGGCATTTTTTTCAGCTCAGTCTCACCAACGTGATCGCTGAATACATCCGCCTGGAGTGGGACATCGCTGCGCGTGACATGCCCGCGCAGGCACCGCCTGCCGGGAAGTTCAGCATCGCCGGACTCACCAGCCAGACCATGCATGATTCCGCCGCCGAGTCGGCTCTCCGTGTGGTGGACGCTTGAGGTGCGTTAAAACTTCACCGTGACACCAAGATTAGCTCCGAAGCCGGGCTCGTTGGAGCCGGAGCCATGGTAGCGGTAGGTTTGGTTCAGCATGTTGTCGAGAGACGCGGTGAGGATGAGGTGCGCGTTGACGGTGTAGCCGCCGCGTAATGTCAGCAGCCAGAATGACGGTGTGCCGTTGGGCGGAATCCTTTGCGTATCGAGCTGATCGGACGTGCTTAGGCGTCCCGCCTCGCCATACGTTAGACAGACAAACTCCGTCCAGAAACGATTGTCCGTGGCCTGCCAACGAACGCCGCCGTAACCGACGAGTGGGGAAATTTTACCGAAGGGCTCGCGGTGTTTCTGGTTCGTGGTGCCGATGAACTGATCCACTTCGCCCTCGACCCAGGCGAGATGCCCGAAGACACTCCAGTGTTTGTCGATCTGCCAGCGCGCTGCGAATTCGAAGCCCTGCATGTAGCCGTCTCCTCCGTTGGTTTTGGTGTCTTGCAGCGGCACGGTGGTGGAACGACGGATGATTAGATTGTTCAACCGCGTGTAAAAGTAGCCCAGGCTGGCAGTGAGAGTCTCGGTATGGGTCTTGAGGCCGACTTCATAGGTCAGATATTTTTCCGGCGAGAGGTTGGGGGCGGGTATTTCGGTGCGGCCAGAGAGCGCTACATCGAAACGGGAAAGGTCGGAAAGATTGGGCGCACGGAAGGCCTGCGAAACACCACCATAGAGCGAAAAACGGTCGCGCTCATCGAGGTCAATCACGAAGCGCGCGCTGCCGGAAAAATTATTCCAACTGTTGGCGAATGACCGCTGCGTCAGCGTGGTCGGGTCCTGGAAGCTGCCAAGTCTTGCCGTGGCATGCGTGTAGCGCTCTCCGAGGAACAGGTGCACCCGGTCGCCGATTTCGATTTCGTCCTGAATATAGACTCCCAGCAGACTGTAGGTGGAGTTGTCCGCCACGGCTCCTTGGAAGGGATTGTTGCTGGCGTTGGACTGCACGAAGTCCTCATAGAAGTCGATGCCATAGACCAGATTGCCGATTGGCGTATCGCTTTCGAACTGGAGATCGGCACCGAGTGTGGAGAGATCGACTTTATTGTTGGAACGGGTGCCGCCACCGGTGACGCGGAACTGGTCCTCGCTGGCAGTTTGCAGGGAGATGGTGAGGCTGGCGTTGTCGATGAAGCTGTTCAGGTCTTCTCCTGCAAGTCGGACATACGAAAGGCTGCGCTCCTGGTCAAACAGGCGCACACGGTCCGTGCCGATGGTGGTGCCCTCAAACGAAACGCCGGAGGTGGTGGAATGCGTGCGCCACACATCATTCTGGCGCACCTGCTGATGCGCGGCGGTAAAAGTCCACTGGTCATCGAGGGCCACATCCAGTCGCACATTGAAGGCCCATTGGTCGTATCCGGTGTTGCGTTGCCGCCGTCCGCTGCCGTCCGTGACATCTCCGAACTGACTCAAAGTGACGCCTGCATGCAGCCCCCACTTCTGGCCTTCGCCGATGCTGGTTTCCAAATGCTCCACGTGGCTGTGTTCTGCGGTGGAATAGCGGTAGTCCGTCCGGCTGTGGGAAAAGAACCCGCCTGCCGCCTCACTGAGAAACCCAGAGCCCTTGGTGAAGGCGTTTACCGTGCCACCGATCGCGTCGCTGCCATACAACACGGCACCTTGGGAGGGCAGAACTTCGACCCGGTCGAGACCATACTGGTCGATGGTGTTCCAGTACTGGTTCGGTCCATCGCGAAAGGTGGAGTTGTTGAATCGGATGCCGTCGATCATCATTAGATTGCGGAATCCGGTGAATCCTCGGATGAAGGGCGATCCCTGACCGTTGGAGGTCTTCTGAATCGACACGCCGGGGGTTTCACGCAGCGCTTCGGGAAAGGTGCGTGTGAGGCGCTCTTCCATCTGCTGTTTGTCCAGCGTCTTGAGAGCGGCGGGCACCTTTGAAATCGGATTCGCGCTGCGGGTCGCCGTGATCACCACCTCGGGTATTTGACTGGTCTTCCGGGGTTTGTTTTTCTTGTCTGCCGGTGGTTCAGCAGCAATGCCTGCGGCTGAAAAGATGATGAGGAATGAGAGGGCGCGCATGGTTGACTTCGATGGAAAATCGGACTCAAGCAGCCTCCGCTGCCGTTGTCACAGACAGGTGGCGGAGAAGTCACCGAATGGGTCGTTATTGCTCCCTGCGACGTGGGAAGCGGGTAAAAAACGACCATGAACGAATGGCGCTTGAGTAAGCGGCGTCATCTTAAAATTCACCGCCAAAGGTGAACGATTCGATGGCGCGCGGCCTTTTCAGTCCACAGCGCACACCTGCTCCGCTTGGGCATGCGTTCACGACGGCGGAACTCAGCGCGCCGGCTAGGGCGGCTTTAGCCGCAAGGCGGTTGGTCAAGCTGATGCACTGGCGGCTTTCGCCTTACCCTTCCGTGAACTGACCCAGCGCACGGAATTTCTGGTAGCGCCCTTCCAGCAACTGCGCCGTCGGCAGAGCTTTGAGTTCCGTAAGTGTCGCAAGCACCGCTTCCTTGAGCGCGTTGGCTGCGGCGAAGTGGTCGTTGTGCGCGCCACCGAGAGGCTCAGGGATGATGCCGTCGATGACACCGAGCTTGGAGAGATCCTGTGCGCTGAGCTTGAGCGCGGAGGCCGCCTCCGGGGCGTGCTCGCGGTGCTTCCAGAGAATGGCAGCGCAGCCTTCAGGACTGATAACGGAGTAATACGCGTTCTCCATCATGAGCACGCGGTCCGCGATGCCGATGCCGAGCGCGCCGCCGCTGCCACCTTCGCCGATGACGACGGCGATGACCGGCGTGCGCAGGGTCATCATCTCGCGCAGATTGAAGGCGATGGCCTCGGCGATGTTGCGCTCTTCCGCACCGATGCCGGGGAAGGCTCCGGGGGTGTCGATTAGAGTGATGATGGGCAGGCTGAACTTTTCGGCCATGCGCATGAGGCGGAGGGCCTTGCGGTAGCCTTCGGGATGGGCGCTGCCGAAATTGCGCAGGAGGTTTTCCTTGGTGTCGCGGCCTTTCTGATGGCCGAGGATGGCCACGCGCTGACCGCCGATGGTGGCAAAGCCGGCGGGCATGGCGTTGTCATCGCCAATGTGGCGGTCGCCGTGCAGTTCGACGAACTCATCCGTGATGTGCTTCACATAATCGAGCATGAAGGGCCGGCCAATGTGCCGGGAGATCTGCACGCGCTGCCAGGGGGAGAGATTGGCATGAATGTCGCGCTGCAGGTTCTCGGCCTTCACCTCAAGATCAGCAACCTGCTGGGCCAGCTTGTCACTGGGTTTGGCGGCGAGCTTTTTTTTGGCCTCCTCAATCTCTTCGCGGATTTTGACGATGGGCTTTTCGAATTCCAAAACGGGTTTCATGGCGGTCGGTGGGGAAAGGGATGGGAGGGATTATCTCACAAGGCTCAACTTTGACCCTTTGCGAACGAGCGCAAAGAGTTCTTCGATGTCTTCACGAGCGAGGAAGATGCCTGTTTCTGCCGTGGGTGGGGGGGCAAGAGCGAGCGGCGGGGCTGGAGAGGTGGATTTTTTTGAGGTGGCAGACTTTGGCTCCTCCACGGGCAGGGCGCGGGCGACTGGTGGTGTGCGAATGCTGATTCCGGATTTGGTGCCCGCAAACCATTTTTCAGCATCGACGTAGTTGGGGTCGGTGGAGAGCACCGCCTTGCCATCGTGCACGGAGTTTTTGCTTGCGATGGTCATCTCCACCGGCAGGCGCATGCCGGGCATGAGGCGGATGTCTTTCGCATTATAGACTTTGAAGAGGTATTCTTTGTCGCCGACTTTGCGCAGGAGCATCACCTGCTTCTTGGCGACGCTGACGCCAAGATGGAAATCCATCGGGATGATGGTGAGGTGATCACCGGGGTGAAGATTGAAGCTCATCAAGCCGCTGGAGCGGATGATGGAGTCCACGGTGGTTTCGTACTTGTTGGCGATGGAATTGAGCGAATTGCCCGGCTGCACGATGTAGTCCTTCTTCCCTGCGGTGGAGTTCGCGGAGTAGAGCTGATCCATGTTGATCTCACCAATGATGCGCATGGCCTCGGGGCAGGTCGCGGATTCGGGGAACTGCTGCCGCAGTTTGTACAGCGCATCACGCCCTTCCTCGATTTTGCCAGTCTTGATGAGTTCCACCGCCGCGTCGAACCGCCGCACACCGGGGTCGATACGAGGGCGGTCCTTGCCCTTCATGGAGGCGATGTCATGCTCCACCTGGCTTTCCTTGAGCAGGATGTTCATGTAAACCCAGTACCCCATCGCCAAGGTGCCCGCCACCAGGCCCACGGTGATGAGGAATATGAGCAGTTTGATCTGGGTCTTGGCCATCGCGTTAACGACAAACATCCACTCAGCCCAGCAGGCCGCGGCGTTTGAAATCGAAGAGGTTGATGTTCTGGGACTTCTCGATCATCTCGACGGTGAACTTCAGCAGGCAGATTTCCCAGGTGTCGTCCACGCCTTGAATGACGGCACGCATCGGATTGCCGGAGGTACGGATATCACTGAGCAGCTTGCCGGTGACTTCTTCCATGGATTCATGGATGATTTGCTCGCTGATGTCACCTTTACGGAATTTGAAGCCGTATTTGAGGATGGCCAGCTTATGCAGATTGTCCCGAAGGAATTCGCCAAATCCGGCCACTTCGGGACCGAAACCTTCAAAGTCAAACTGGCCGGGCAATTCCGGGCGCAGGATGAGGGGCTTTTCGGCCTCAATGCGGCCTTCGCGCACGCGCACGGCACCGACGGTATCCATGAGTTCGGTGACGATCTGAAACTCGAAATGGGTGCTGCCAAAGGTGTCAATGCGGCGGTCCGGCTCATGGAGCACCTGGGTATTTTCCAGGGCGTATTGAATATCGAACTCGGTGGGCATGTCTTGGGGGGTGACTGAGACTAAGCTGCTTCCACGCTGGGGCCAGTGATTTCTTGGGTTCTCCGCCGGAGGTGGTCAGCAGCAGGAAAACGGGCGGTTCTTGCGGATTCCGTGTTATGACATTTGAAATACGTTTGTCATCTGTGGATGGTTCTCAGAGAGTTGCTTAAATGGACACGGGACCATGCTGTCACGCTGGGCATGTTTGACACAAATTCGGCTCAAATAAATTCAGCGGGCGAAAAGGCATGCAGGTTGTAACGCTCCTGCAAAGGCATTAAAAATGGTCCATGATGACTAGCGACTCAGCGCCATCCCCCAGCGCTCGTCAGCGTGATCTCCGCAGCTTTTCGCTCGGTCTGCTGGCCTTCGTTCTACTGGCATGCCCTCTAAATGCGGTGGATTTCAATTGGACGGGTACGACCAGTTCTGATTTTACCGTGGGCACGAACTGGAGTGGAAATACAGCGCCTTCTCCGACCGGAGGCGGTGTAGCGTCTCCCGTACCTTGGCGGATCAGTGTGGGGGGCACGACTAACACCCTGGTTTATTCTGCGGCTCAAGGGCACACCGTGCTGAGCGGTGGCAGCAGCGACCGTGCGCTCTTCATCGCGAATGGCACCAATGGTTCGATGTCGATCACCGGCGGCATTTTTGAAAGTACCAGCTCGGCATTGGATGGCATGACCAATTCCACCAATGCAGCGGGATTGCTCAGCATTGACGGCGGCACCTACCGCAAGACCACCGGCAACGGAGGCGCGTCCACCTTTGCCGTGTTTTACGGAGGCGCCGGTCTGGCCCATGCGACGCTCGACATCAACAGCGGCTCCTTTGAAGTGACCACGCTCGATCTGCAGAACAATGGAGCCACTTCCACCCAGACTGACGGCACCCCTGAGTCGCTGGTCAATCTCGACGGTGGCACCTTGTCCGTCGGTACCATCATCCGCACTAACACTTCGGCAGGCATCGATGCAGTGCTGAACTTCAATGGCGGCACCCTCCAGGCACGTCAGGACAGCACCACCTTCCTGGCAAACCTCGGCCAGTTCACCGCGAATGTGCAGGCTGGCGGTGCGCTGATCGACACACAGGCCTTCAATATCACCATTGCCGCGCCGCTGGTGCATGATGTGGCGCTTGGTGGCACGGCGGATGGCGGACTGACGAAAGTGGGCGCGGGAGCGCTGACGCTGGCCGGAGCCAGCACCTACACCGGAGGCACCTTCATCAAAAACGGCATGCTGATCCTGAGCACTGGCAATGACCGGCTGCCAACGGGGACAGTTCTCACACTGGGCGATGGCAGCAGCAATGACAGCGGCGTGCTGAAACTCGACTCGCGCAGCCAGACGCTCGCCGGACTGCTGACGGCAGGCACGGGGACGGGCAACAGCGTGATTAACGGTAACGCCACCGCCACCGCCGCCACGCTGACGCTCAGCATCAATGTGTCGAACCTGTTTGGCGGTGTGTTGGGCGGAGCTGGCACCAATGAAAACAACTTCGGTCTGACGAAGACGGGAGCAGGTGTGCTGACGCTTTCCGGCATCAACACTTACTCCGGAGCGACGAACATCTTGGCTGGCACCCTGCAGGCAGGAGCGGCGGGCGGGGGGACGGTGTTTGGCGTGAACTCCGCCATCACGCTCGCGGATGCCGCGGGTGTCGTGCTCGACTTGAACGGCTTCAGCCAGACGGTGGGTTCTCTGGCCGGTGGTGGCAGCACCGGCGGGCAGGTGACCCTAGGAAGTGCTGTGCTGACGCTGGGCGGGAGCAATGCCAGCACGACGTTTGCGGGCATCATCAGCGGCGTGGGCGGAACTTTGATCAAGACGGGCACGGGCACCCTCACACTGTCGGGTGCGAACACCTACACCGGTCTCACCACGGTTAGCGCGGGGGTTCTCACTGTGGCCAGCAACACAGCGCTGGGCGGCACCGCAGGTGGAACGAGTGTGGCCAATGGTGCCACGCTGGTGCTGGCAAACGGTATCAAAGTAACGGGTGAAACCGTGGGCATCTCCGGCAGCGGTGGCAACAGCATGGGGGCGCTGCAGACGGTGGCCGGTGGTGCCGCTGAATGGGCGGGGGTGGTGACGATCGAGGCTGGCGGCACGCGGTTGGGGGCACTGGCGGGTGGCGTGCTGACCGTGAGCGGGGGCATTCAAAATGGAGCATCAAACAGTCTGTTCATCTCCGGGGAGGCTGGTACGGGCACGGTGCTCATCAGTGGCACGGGCAACACCTACACGGGAGCGACTCAGATCATTCGCGGCATTCTGAAACTGGGCAGCACCAATGCCCTGCCGACCACCACCGTACTAGATGTGGACTCTCTCGGCTCTATCGGCGTGAACGATGACGCGACTTTTGATCTGAATGGCTTCAATCAAACGGTCGCCGCCCTGCAGCGCACCGGCACGAGTTTTGGCACAGGAAACAGCTACATCACCAACAGCAGCACCACGGGTGCAACGCTCACCGTTTCGTCCACCAGCACCACGAGTTACAGCGGCGTCATTCAGAATGGTGCAGGAGTGGTGAATCTGACGCTGAGCGGCGGTGGCAGCCTGACCCTCTCGGGTGACAACACTTACACGGGACTCACAACCTTGTCGGGCGCGAACAGCGCACTCGTCGTGGGTAGCAATACCGCGCTGGGCGGAACGTCAGGCGGAACAAATGTTGGAAGCGGTTCGCGCGTGGTGCTGGCCAATGGTGTGACCGTCACAGGTGAAACCATCACCATCACCAGCACGGGCGGGAACAACAACGGTGCGCTGCAAACCGCCTCCGGTGCCTCGGCCGAGTGGGCTGGAAATATCATCGTCACAGGGTCGGATGCCCGCATAGGCGGCGGCGTCGGCGGCACGCTGACGGTGTCCGGCGTCATCAGCGGCAGCGCACCGATCCTGTTCAGTCGTGCGGATAACTCCACCACGATTTTGAATGCCGTGAACACCTACACGGGTGACACGCAGTTGTTCAGCAACGGCTCGGCCACGGGCTCGTATCTCATCATCGGCGTGGACAATGCGATCAATGCCGCCAGTCGTTTGTCCGTCATCAGCAACGCCCCCGCCACGAAGCCCATCACGCTGGATCTCAACAGCCACGTGCTCACGCTGCGCGGTCTCGACACCTCCGCCTATCATGAATCCGGAGCCGTCTTGTCCGTGGCCAACAATGCGGCCGCCACGGCCTCAGTGCTCACGATTTCTGATCCCGCTGCCAACACGACCTACTTCACCGGCACTCTGAAGGATGGCACCAGCGGTGCTGGCGGTCTCTCTCTGGTGAAGAGCGGCAACAACACGCAGGTGCTCATTGGTGCCAATACATATACCGGCTCCACGACCATCAATTCAGGCACCTTGCAGGTGGGCGGCGCGGTGTCCACGTATGGTGCCAGCGGTTCACTGGCTTCCACCCGTTTCCTCTTCAACGGTGGCTTCCTCACCCTCGACAACACCGGTGCCAGCAACAATAACGCCAATCGTCTGGCGGACGCGGCGGACTTCGCCTTCCAAGGCGGTTCCTTTATCTACAAAGGCTCCAATCAGGCGGCGACGAACTCCAGCGAGACCCTTCACAATCTCACGGTGAACTCGGGATTGAAGACCCTCAGCGTGATTTTTGGCGGCACCAATGTGGCGACGCTGAACGCCAATCAGATCACCCGCCCCGCGCAGGGTGGCCTCCTGCTGGTGAATGGCACGAACCTCGGCATGGACTCCACCAGCACCGCCAGCGTGGCAAGGGTGCTTTTCACCACGGCACCGGAACTGGTGGGTGCCACTGCGGCGCTCTCCACGGGCATCAATCTCGCCTCGAAGGACACCCAGATCGTCCCATTCCTGCTCGGCGAGGTCACGCTGGCAACTGGCGGTACGGGAACCGCCACCGGCACGCCGAACACCTTCCTCACCTACAATGCCACGACCGGCCTGCGCCCGCTCAATCCCATCGACGAGTTCACGCAGAACGCGATCTCCACCGGCAACAACACCCGCGTCACCACTGGCACAAGTGTCAGCGTCTCGGACGCGATCAATTCGCTCATCCTCGACGGTGCCAGTGTGACGATCGGCAGTGGAAGGACTCTCACTGTGACCAGCGGCGCCATCCTCTTCACCACGGGCAGCGGCATCGGCATCAGCGGCGGCACCCTCGACTTCGGCACCCGGGAGGGTCTTGTCACGATCAATTCCCTGAGCAATACCATCATCAGTTCCGTGATCACGGGTTCGGCCGGTGTCACCTACTCAGGCACTGGCACCTTGGTGCTGGCCACGCAGCAGAACACGTATGGTGGCAATACGTTGCTTCAGGTCGCTCTGGTGATTCCCCAGTCCAGTTCCACCGGCCCGGCTGGCGCACCGACCAGCGGCCCCTTTGGCCAGGGCACCGTCATCTTCAATGGCTCCGCCATCCGTGCCACGACTTCAAATGACATCATAGTCGACAATAATGTGCAGTTTAATGCCGACACCACCGTGGTCAGCAGCGGCACTCCTTCCCTCGACAAAGTGCTCACTTTCACCGGAAATGTGACCCTCTCCGGTGCCTCCCGAACCATCACCCACAGTTCCGGTGCCAACACCATCTTTTCCGGCACCATCAGCGATGCCGGCAACAACCTCGGCCTCACCATCGCAGGCAGCGGTCTTGGTGCAGTCGTCCTGTCCGGCACCAGCACCTACACCGGCCCCACCCAGGTAAATGGTAGTACTTTGCAGGTCGGCAGCAATGGCATCGGCACTTCTGGCACGGGTGCCGTCACAGTGGCCAGCGGTGCCACCCTCGCTGGCTCGGGAAGCGTGCAAGGCGCGACGGTGATGAACTCCGGCTCAGTCCTCCAGCCCGGCGATGTCACAGCCTCCGGCAACGCGAGCACCCTGGTGACCAACAACAGCACGCTCACTTTCACCGCAGCCAACACCGCGCTCACCGTCAATAACGGGGCACAGATTCGTCTCGGCATCTCCAGCCCGACGCTGCCGTCCAATGTGATCTCCTTCTCAGCGGGAATGTATCAATACAACGGGCAAGACTATGGCAGCGCCCTCGCCTTGTTCAGCAATGAGTCGGGTGCGCTCAGCATCTGGAACACCAGCCCGTCAAACGTCAGTAATCACGACTTTATTAAACTCACAGATGCCGCGGGCACTCTGAGCATCGGCGACCGGGCCGGGGGTGCGTGGGGCCAGGGATCGGTGGTGGTGAATTCCAGCCTGGGCTCAGTGGCCGTCGGCCAAGTCTTCAATTTGATCGACTGGAACGGTGCCGCGATCAGTGGCAACTTTGACGTGGGCGGTCTGACCTTCGTGGATGCCAGCGGCAACGCCATTGCGGGAGATCTCGATCTGGCACTGCTCGGTGCTGGTTTTAGCTGGGATGTGAGCGCGTTTCAAACCTACGGCATCATCGTCGTGGTCCCTGAGCCCGGGCGCACCTGCCTGCTCCTCCTCGGTCTGCTGGGTTTGGGGCTGCGCCGGTGGCGGTGACTTGATTCGTGCCGCCGTGGCTTGTCAGCTTGCAACGTGACGGTGGGCGGACTATCGACGCAGGATGAAGCTCCCGCCCCACCTGCTCGACGAAATCATCCTCTCACTCGGAGAGGTCTTTGTGGGCAAACGGTATGCGGACAAGGTCATCGAGTTCACCTTCAAACGGCACCGCAAGTGGGGCAGTCGTGACCGCCGCATTTTCGCGGAGTCCATTTATGAATGCGTGCGCTGGTGGCGCTGGTTCTGGTATCTGGCCGGTCTGCCGGACGAGGAGCACACCCAGCCGGAGAACATCACCCCGGAACGTTTGTGGCGCGTGTGGGCTGCTTACTGGATTTCCAACGGTCGTGCTCTGCCCCAGGACGAAACTGCACCCGAGGTGAAGCCCGAGGATGTTTTGAAGCGTGCCAAAGAAGGCGCATCACCTGCCATCCGTGCCGCGATTCCCGATTGGCTGGAAGCACGCGGCAGCCTTGAGCTGGGTGCTGCCTGGCCAGCGCTGCGTGAATCGCTGAACCTCCCTGCAGATGTGTTCATGCGCGTGAACACGCTCAAAAATGACCGCCGCTCACTGCGTGAGAAGCTGGGACAGGAAGGCTATGAAACCGAGGCCGTGGATCAGGTGCCCAGCGCGCTGCGCCTGAAGCAACGCGCAAATCTGTTCGGCACCGACTCCTATAAAGCCGGCTTGTTTGAAGTCCAGGACGCAGCCTCGCAGCTCATCGCGCCGTTTTTGCAGCCAGAACCCGGCATGCGGGTCATCGATGCCTGCGCCGGTGGCGGCGGCAAGGCTCTCCACATGGCGGCGATCATGCGCAACAAAGGCCGCCTGCTGGCGCTGGACATCCATGCCTGGAAACTTGCTGAACTCCGCAAGCGCGCCTCACGCGCCGGCGTGGACATCATTGAAGCGCGCGAAATCGAAGGTTCCAAGACCGTGAAACGCCTGGCGCAAAAAGCTGACCGCGTGCTGCTTGACGTGCCGTGCTCCGGCATGGGCGTGCTGCGCCGCAATCCAGATGCGAAGTGGAAACTCAGCGACGTGGAGATCGACCGGCTCATCGCCCTCCAGGCTGAGATTCTCGAAAGCTACAGCCGCATGGTCGCTCCCGGCGGCAAGCTCGTCTATGCCACCTGCAGCATCCTGCCCAGCGAAAACGAACGGCAGGTCCAAGCCTTCCTGGCCAAACACGGCGAGGAATGGACCCTCGAAGAAGAACTCCACCGCACGCCCGAGACCGGCGCGTTCGATGGCTTTTACGCAGCGCGCTTGGTGAGAAAAGCTGCGGCTGCGACAACTGACGCAACCAGCCCCGTGACTGACGAGGTCAAAACGCCGAATGATGAAGAAAGTCCCCATCAGTCAGTGTCCACGGAAGGCAAGGAACATACGGAAATAGAGTGATCGGAGTTTCGGTTTCCATGTCTTCGGTGTGTTCCGTAGCCCACCCTCAATGACAGCCACTTCGGCTGTCTGCGTTGGGCCATTCAGGGTGAGTCACTGGGTGTCAGAAACTGAGCGATAAACCCCTCTGGTGTGATGGGCTGAGGTTTGAAGCCGCTGCCGATCAGCGGGGCGAAATGCCGGTCGCTTGTGATGATGTAGTCAGCGTGAGCTGCAATGGCGCAGTCGGCAAATTTGTCGTCATCACGATCCGCTGAGATCGTGCGGAAAAAGAATGAGGGTGAAATTTCCAGCAGCGTTCCCAGCCGCAGGCCCAAACTCATGACAATGCTGAGAATCTCTTCCGCCTTCGCTGGTCCTCGCATTCTTCCGAGCACCTCTTCGTATTCCTGGAGGATGTCGGTGCTCAACGCCCACTTGAACGTCCCTGCGTGCCAGGCATGACGAATGGACGCGTGGGGATGTTGCGCCACGAACATTCCGTTCATCACATTGGTGTCGATGACGACGATCATGACCGTCAAGGCTGGCGGCTGGGATGACTGGCCCGGTACTCTTGAATGGCCTCGTTCACCATTTCCTGCGTCGCACGTCCTGCGCGCCAGTCAGTTGCGTAATCTTCGCAGAGTTCATCGAGCCGCTGCTTCAGTTCGAAAACTTCCAACTGTTTCCCTGCCATCTCCAAGTCTGCGTCAGAGAGCTTGTCGATTTGCTGATGCAAATTCGCACGGATTTGCTGGGGCGGGAGTTTGACACCGGTACTCATGCCGATAAGCATACCATGCAGACCATGGCGCATCAAGTGCGCGGAAACCGGCGCGTTTGCTGAGATTGCTGCACCGAATGACGAAGCCTGCTTGGTAAATGACGCGGAAAGTCCCGATCCAGCATTGCCGAAGGAAGGCACCGAACATAAGGAAACAGAGTGACCGGAGTTTCGGTTTCCGTGTCTTCGGTGTGTTCCGTAAGCCACTGTCAATGGCACCCACACCCAGTCCCACAGGACCCGCCGCCACCTGAGGCCTGCGATCCCCCGCTGCTGCCGCCCATCATTCCCGTGCCGCCAATCGGCACGCGGCGCACAGGTTGGCCGCTGTCTGGATGCTGCGTGAACGCGGCATCCTTCATGCTCTGGCGTACTTCAAAGCGCTTGGTGGGTTCGCCTTCAAACTGGGGGATGGTTTCGTAAACGTAGGTGGGCATGATCGGAAATGACGAATGTTCGAAGTACGAATGCCGAATGAATGACGCTGCGCAAGGCGGGAAATAAAAACGGCGTCCCGGTAAGGGGACGCCGCGTGGGAGTGTTGGGGCTGTGGATCAGGCTTTCGCGGCCGCTTCCTCTTCGTCGATGGTCAGGGGCTTGTAGCCGCCGATGGACTTGAAGTAGAGCAGAAGGAGCAGGTAGATCACCGCCATGGTTCCGGGGATGTAGGCGTCAAACTTCAGCGTCTTGCGGTCGCCCTGTTGGTCGGCCAGCACCACAGCTTGCTGATCAGGAGTCTTCTCCTTGGCTTCCTTGGCTGCGGAGAGCTTCTTGCCATCGAGGCCGACAGCGGCTGTTGCTTCGAGGTTGAGGAACTTGCTCGGTGCCTCGGCCTTGTAGGTTTCATACAGGGCAGGGTTGGAGGCCTTCAGGGATTCTCCAGCGAAACGGTCCTTGGTATAACCGAGGCCAGGACCACCGATGATGCCAGCGGAGAGCATGCCGATGCCACCCATGATGGAAATGGCGACAGCGCCCGTGCGCGGGAAGCGGTCAGAGGCGACGGCTAGCATCGTTGGCCAGAAGAAGGTCTTGCCGAAAGCATAGACACCGAGGGCGATGAGCGCGGTGGTGAAGGAGTTCATCCCGGCAGCGAGAGTGAGGCCGCCGCAGGCGAGGGCTGAGCAAACACAGAGCAGGCCGATGGGGGAGAGCTTGAGTGTTTTCTCAATCCAGTGGGCGCAGAAGCGCAGGCCGAACATGATGGCGGAGGTCCAGAGGAAGAGCGCCTTGCCCTGCTCAGGAGTGAACAGGTTGCCGGTGATGTTCTGGATCCAGCCGTCCGTGCCGAGCTCCACAGCACCGACGAGGGCGTGCGTGACGAACAGGACGAAAAGCACCAGCGAGCCGAGCGAGAACTTGGTGAGCACACCCACGGCGATCAGCACAACACCGCCAGTGGCGTAACCGAGGTTCTTGGCCAGAGCAGGCTCAACGCTGAGCACGTCTTTGAAGAAGCCTTCCGCAAAGAAGGAAAGGAGGAAGCAGGCCACGGCACCGCCGAGGATGCCGACGTCTTTGAGCATGTTGCCGAAGCTGACGCCCTTGGCCGCCGCTGCGGATTGCGGGAACTTCTGGCCCATGAACATGAGACCGTAAATGACGGTCGGAATAAGATAGAGCGCGAGCTGGATGCGCCAGTTGATCTCCAATTTGTCGTCAAGGAACCAGCCGATGATCACACCGATCACCATCCCGGCAGGCCATGAGGCGTGAAGGATGTTGAGGTAGTGCGTGCGGTTTTCTGGGAACAGCGTGGCGACGAGCGGATTGGCCACGGCTTCCAGAGTGCCATTCGCGAAGGCGAAGATGAACATGCCGAGCGAGAGCACCATGAAGGCGCTGCTGCCGCTGGCGGTGAAGGTGACGAGCGCGGAGATGATGTGCAGGAGGAAGGCCACCACGACGAGCTTGCCGTAGCCGATCTTGTCCACCACGACACCGCCGAGGATGATGCCAAAGCAGAAGCCGTTGAAGCCCATACCGCCAATGGCACCAAGCTGCGCTCCGGTGAACCCGAACTCCTTCGCCCAGTTGTCAAAGATGCCGCCACGGATGGCGAAGCCGACGCCGGCCGCGAGAATGGCCATGAAGCCGGCCCAGAGAAGTCTCATTCGATTGTTTTCGCTCATAGAGGAGGGAGTGGAGTGTGTGTGTATTGGTTGGAGTGATGGTTTCGGGAACGGGCGTGTTTTAGGTGCCACGCCTTCTGGCGACAAGGAAAAAGTGTTCTCATGGTTGAGAAGTCGTCAGGGCGCTCAGCGGAAAGGACCGCAGAGTGCGTCCAGAAAAAGACCTTTGCTGTGAGCTTTCGGGCGGGCGGACCTGTTATCGCTGCGAAGTTGGAGGATCTTACAGTGAATCCAGGAGTCCTTTCCATTCTGATCAAAGGCTCAATGGGCCTGACCTGCTTCTCCCTCGGAAATGACGACCGGTTTGTAGCCACCGCGTGATTTGAACCAGAAGAACATGCCGAGATAGCAGACCAGCATGAAGCTGGGGAGGATGGCGATGGTGGTGAAGACACTGCGCTTGCTGGCAGCCTGTACGGTTTCGAGTTCCTGCTGCTGCGGGGCAGGGAGTACCTTGATTTTTTCCTGGTTTAGCGTCGGTGCACTGCCAAAGATGCCGGGCTTGGGCTCGCCTTTGATCTCGGAGTACAGCGCGCTGTGCTCGGTGGCAGAGAGGCGCTCAGCCATGTCGAGGTCCTGCTTGTGGCCAATGTAAGGGCTGCCGAGGACGCCCAGGAAAAGCACGCCCACGGCGGAGACGCCATTGAGAGTGAGTGCGCCGCCTTTCGGGAACTGCTCGGCGGTGAGGCCCAGTGTGGTGCTCCACAGGAAGGTCTTGCCAAGGGCGTACACGGTCGCTGCACCCAGAATGACCCAGCCGGTGGCATGGGAGAGGCAAATGAGACCGGTGATGGCAATGGCGGCGCTGATGACCAGCAGGCCGATGGGGGAGAACCTGTGTACGATGGGTCCGGCATAAAAGCGTAGCACCGTCATGATGACGGAAACATACACAAAGATCCACGTGGCGAAGTTCGGGAAATCCGGGCCGCTGAGCTTGAGCAACTCCGGCATCCACCCATCGGTGCCGAGTTCGGTGGTCGCGAGCGGCCCGATGGTGATGAGAACCACGATGAAGAGCCAGTTGCCCAGTGACCGTGTGTAAAGTCCTGTGCCTACGCCAATCACCACGCCGGCGATGAGCGAGTCCTGCAAGGAGGCTTCATGCCCCATCATCTGCATGACTGCGCAGTAGGCGAGCGAGCCGATGATAAACGTGCCGACTGCGCCCACTTCTTTGAGCATGTCGCGGTAGCTTACACCGGCGGCCACACGCTCGTTTACCGGGAAGGTGCGCGGCATGATGAGCAGGGTATAGAGCACCACAGGGATGAAGCACAGCGCGAAGCGGAACTGCCACACGGCATTGAAGAAAAGTTTCGTTTCCGGCAGCAATGCGCAAAACAGCGCACCCAGCGCCAGCCCTGCGGGCCAACCCGCGTGCAGGATGTTCAGCCACTTCGATTTGTTCTTGCTGAAGACCGTGGCGACGACCGGGTTGATGAACGACTCCACCGTGCCATTCGCCACAGCGACGAGCAGCGAGCTCCAGTAAAAGTCCTCATAGCCTGAGGCGCGCAGCGTGAGCACAAGTGAAACGACATGGCAGCCAGCAGCAAACAGTGCGACAGTTTTGTAGCCGATGCGGTCAATGATCAGGCTGAAGAAGATGATGCTCAGTGCGAACGGCCACATGCTCGCCCCATTGATGGCCCCCTTCTGTGATTCGGACAGATTGAAGCTGTTTTGCAGTTCGCCAATCGTGTTGGCTCGCACGCCAAAAACAAATGAGGTGGCCACGAGGGCGATGAAGCACGCCCAGAAGAGTTTCATGTCGGCTTTGCCGGAGATGGTCTGAGTCATGGCGTGAGGTGGGATCGGTCAGGGAGTTCGCGATTCCAGCAAAAGCAGCCTCACAGCGCAACGTCTTTTTCACGGCTTGGAAAATAACCCGTCAAAGTTCTTGATGAAATAACACAGGTTTACATCGCAGCGCCCCGCACGCCGTGAGCATGAAGAAAGTACTCCCGAGCTTCAGCTCGTTCCGGGAAACGCCGCCTCTTCCAGAGCGCACTAAAGTTTCCGGCTGCTTTCTGTCTCCTGAGGGCAAGCTCAGCCTACAACCTCCGCAACCCATCCTCCGTCATCGCGCACGGGATCGCTTCATCAATCTCATTGATGCGGCCCAGAGTCTCATCACTCAGCACAAGATCGGCAGCAGCAAGGCTGTCATTCAACTGCGCCACCGTGGTGGCACCGACGATGGTGGAGGCCACGCAGTCGTGCTGCTTGCTCCAGGCCAGGGCGAGTGCGGTGACACTGACGCCGAGATCAGCGGCGATGACCTGCAGTCGCGCGGTCGTCTCAAGGCTGCGCTCATTGACGAAGCGCGCGGCCATCTTCTTCTGACGCGGGCCGCCATTCTGAATGTAGTCAGTGAAGCGCGCACCCTTCGGCAGAGCACCACCATTGTACTTGCCGCAAAGCACACCGCCACCTAGCGGCGAATAGGGCAGCAGGCTCACGCCTTCCTTCCGGCAGACCTGCGCCAGCTCGCTCTCGCAGCGGCGATTGATCAGGGAGAAATTGTTCTGTACCGTGGCCATGCGTGCGAGGCCGTGTTTCTCTGCTTCCCAAAGGTTCTTCATCACACCCCAGCACGTCTCATTGCTCGAACCCCACGCGCGGATTTTTCCCTGATCAATGAGATCAGTCAACGCCCCGAGCGTCTCCTCCTGCTGCATCCCGTGGTCTGGCCAATGCGTCTGATACAGGTCGATGTAATCCGTTTGCAGACGCCGCAGGCTGTCTTCACACGCCTGGAAAATCTGCCGGCGATCCAGCGCCGTGAACCCATTGCGCACCGGCGGCCTGAACCAGCCATGGCCGGGGCCGGTAACCTTCGATGCAATGATGATCTCGCCACGCTTCTGCCCCTTGAGCCACTTGCCCACAATCTGCTCCGTCACCCCAAACAGCTCCGCACTCGGCGGCACCGGATACAGCTCTGCCGTGTCAAAAAAATCAATCCCCGCCTCCAGCGCACGATCCATGATCTCAAAGGAGGCCCTCTCATCCGCCTGCAGGCCAAAGGTCATGGTTCCCATGCAGATGTCCGTGACGACGATGCCGGTGCGGCCAAGGCGGTTGCGTTTCATAAGGCGCGGATGCTAGCAGCAATGGCCGGAGAGCCAAGGCCAAAGCGCCACTGAATGACGTCCAGCTAAGCGATCGCAGAGCTTGGGGGCGTTCGTTCGGTAATCATATCGTCTTCTCCGTGCCATTGATGGGTGAGGTCGCGCATGAGGAGTGCGTGGTCAAAAGTGACACTGCCAGCGGGAAAAGCCGACTCGTCGGCGAAGAAGGAGGACTCGACTTGCTCGACGGCGAGTGGACGCACCTGCCAACAGTCAGTCTGCAGCCGAATGCCATCAAGCCGGCAGCAATCACGAGTGACGGAGTAACCCACGCTGCCACTCTCAAAGAAAGCGGACGACTCGGCCAACGTCTCAAAGCACGAAGACTCTGGAAACGAATCGCACTCATGCGCGCGAAGCTGAACCGCCATCTGCCCGTCACGAGCGCGAATCGACATGGAAATGTGGGAGTCCTCGTCAGTCACGGCGAAATCAGCCAGGTGATGCTCACCGGGGAAAATCCGTCCGCCCGCGAAATGGTTGAGCCAGGATCCAGTGTCACGGCGCGGGATGAACACACCTTCGCGCGGCTCACCGGAAGGATCGTCCCACAGGACGGCGATGCGATGGGCCGCGTTCTCGCTGGAGATGCCGCAGAAGCGAGGAAGCCATCCGGGGCGAACCTGCTCCAATCGGATCAGACAGATCCCAGCAATCGCGTAGCCACGGTGCAGCTTGGGGCGGAAAGGCGGCGGCAGAAAGCGCCCCAACACCTCCGCATCCACGCGGAAATTGACGAGCAATCTGCGACGAATTAAACCGTGGATGACAGGAAGTCGCATGGTGGATGGGTTACCCGACTCAAGCTCAGTCAACGCATCGTACAGCGCAAGAGGGACTTTAGCCCAGTACGTAACACGGACGCAGAGGTTGGCTGTGCGCTTGATGGATGGTAAGCAAATCTCTACCGAACGCCGAAGGGTGGCGTAAGCGCGCCTGCGCTGCTCTGACCTCTACCGCTTGTTCTTGTTATTAAAATTCGCCACGGTCCTCGCCGCTTCACGATTCTCCGCCTTCTCCTTCAAATCCTGCCGCTGATCCCCGTGGTTCTTCCCTTTGCCGACACCGATCTCGACCTTGATGTGGTGACCTTTCCAGTAAATGCGTAGGACTGGGAGAGCGAGACCCTTCTGCATGGTCTGGGCCAGCAGCTTCATGATCTCGTTTTTGTGCAGCAGGAGTCTGCGGCTGCGGCGCGGCTCGTGAGTGGTGTGGCTGGCCTTTTCGTAGGTCTGGATGTCACAGCCGTAGAGCCAGACCTGACCACGATCCACCCGGGCGAATGCGTCGGAAATGTTGAGTTTACCGAGGCGAATGGATTTCACCTCGGTGCCGCGGAGTTCGATGCCAGCCTCGTATTTTTCGAGGATATGGTAGTCGCGTGCGGCTTTGCGGTTCGTGGCGATCTCGGACATGGGTCGCGCGCTGAACCGCTGATAGTTGACGAAGAACTGGCGGTTCTGCCGGGAAGGGCAGCTGGCCTAGTGCTGCTGCATCTGTTCGGGGGTCGCGATAGTGATCTTGCCCTGAATGATTTCAAGGAGGGCAAGGTCGGCTTCACGGAGGCCAGGACGGCGCTCGACGAGGACGGCATGGCCTGCAACGATCTGGCGGACTCGCTTGGAGACCATGTTGATCAGGATAGGGTGGTCTTTGACGATTAGCGCGGCTTGTTCGACGAGGTCAGCTCTCATAAATTGAAATTGGGGCTGGGATTGGGGGGGCAGAGAATAAGGGGAGTCTTGTGGGGTGCAACTGTTATGTTCCTGCTTTTCCCCTTGCGAAATAGGAGCCGGTATTGTCTCATCGGCGCTCGATTTGACTCATGAAGAAAGCTCTCATTACCGGTATCACAGGACAGGACGGCTCGTATCTCACGGAATTGCTGCTCGAAAAGGGCTATGAAGTGCACGGTATTATACGCCGGGCCTCGAGCTTTAACACAGGGCGGCTTCAGCACTTGTTTGAGTCGGAGTCGCATCTCCCGTCGAAGAATTTGCACCTGCACTACGGGGATTTGATGGATTCGGTGGCGCTGGTGAAGCTGCTCTATGCGCTGAAACCGGACGAAGTTTACAATCTGGGGGCGCAGAGCCATGTGCGGGTGTCGTTTGACGTGCCCGAGAGCACCGGGGACATCGTGGGCCTGGGTACACAGCGCATTCTGGAAGCGATTCGCGAGACCGGGCTGGTCGGCAAGGTGCGCTTTTATCAGGCCTCGTCGTCGGAGATGTTTGGCAAGGTGCAGGAAGTGCCGCAGGTGGAGACAACTCCGTTCTGGCCGCGCTCTCCCTATGCCTGCGCCAAGGTCTACGGCCATTGGTTGACGGTAAACTACCGCGAGAGCTACGGCCTGCATGCCAGCAGCGGAATTCTTTTCAACCACGAATCGCCACGCCGAGGGGAGACCTTTGTGACGCGCAAGATCACCCGTGCCGCCACACGCATCAAAATGGGCCTGCAGGAAACGCTCTTCCTCGGGAACATGGATGCGAAGCGTGACTGGGGCTACGCTAAGGACTACGTCGAAATGATGTGGATGATGCTCCAGCAGGATGAGCCGGACGATTACGTGATCGCGACCAACGAGACGCACAGCGTGAAGGAATTCGTGCAGGAGACCTTCGGCGCACTGGATCTCGACTGGGAGAAGTATGTCAAATACGACGCCCGTTACGAACGTCCGGCGGAGGTCGAACTCCTCATCGGTGATCCGGCCAAGGCCCGCAAGAAGCTGGGCTGGGAGCCGAAGGTGAAGTTTAAGGAACTCGTGAAAATCATGGTCGAGGCCGATCTGCAAATGGCGAAGCATGAACTGGCGGTAAAGAACGCCACAGTTGCTTGATTCCGCGGATATCCCGTTTGTAAGAGCTATGAAAAGGTCGGCATCAGGCTCTTTGGCGATGGCCTGATGCGCCTTGAAAGGGTAAGCGCCGTGGATACTGCGTCAGCGAATCTCTAGGCGCTTTTCAACTTTTCACCCGCCATAACGATCTGC
This sequence comes from Prosthecobacter sp., assembly GCF_029946185.1. GTDB lineage: Bacteria > Verrucomicrobiota > Verrucomicrobiia > Verrucomicrobiales > Verrucomicrobiaceae > Prosthecobacter. Next base: position 22,837 of record NZ_JAQSEA010000108.1, on the reverse strand, counting down.
GGGTAGTCGGCAAGTTGGACCAATGGGATCCCATACCGCCCGGCAATGGCATCCGCCTCTGACTCGGGGTAATCATCGCGGAAATAGACTTCTTTCACTCCATATGCGCAGAGCATCTGCATGCAGCTGGTGCACGGCTTGGTAGTACAGGCCACCAGCCTGACGTTGCCACGGGTGAAAAGGCTGCATAGGTTCACCTCGGCGTGCAGCATGTATTTACGCCGTGCATCACGATCTGCCCAAAAATCAGCCTCAGCTTCGTAACCGGGGGCAAGACCATTGTAGGCGGTTCCGATCACCCGATTGTCAAAGTCGATTGCTACCGCCCCCACCTTCCGAAAGGGGTCCTCGGAACGCAGGCTTGCGACGTGAGCTAGCGCCATGGCGTATTCTGGGATGGTCAACCGCGTTGCAGGGGCAGGATGGACTTCAATGGACATGAACGCACATGAACTTTTAAAGCTACGACGTCAATCGAGAGCGATGGCCCATGCTATTTTCAAGAGTCTGAAAAATTCATTTGAACATGTTATAATGAACACTACATAGCGACCGGAAAGTTATATTACCTACCATTACCAAACCCCATGAATTCCTTTAATTCCAGGCGTCTTCCAATCGGAAAATTGTTCGGTAAACTGCGCAGTTTGATTGCCGTGGCCCCTCAAGCAAACACCCCCCACAGGTCGTGGGACAGGGCGTCTTCGCGAGAAATTCAGCTTGAGTTCGATTTCGAACTCAGGAGGCGCGTTCGTGAAACGAGAGGGGTGGTTTCAGTGGTTGCTTCCAAGGGTTGAAGGTAGAGCCATCGGCCATGCCCTTGCTCGTGGAGCCAGATTATTGAATATCAATGACGAGAATGTGGCGAAATCGAGAGAAATTTGGTATGGACAAAAGCGGGTAAAATTGCTTCTATCAGTGTTAATTCCCGACCCCATCATTCCCGTTATGCTGATTAACCACTCTCGACCCATCCCCATCAATGCCCTTCTGATGGTGATTACCCTCACGGCAGGCTGTCTGTTGCCGCTTAGTTCTAACGCTCAATTTGGAGTTTCACCGTCACAAACCAGCAACTTTTTCAATGACCTTCGGTCTCGTACCGGTCAGATGAAAAAGACGACGCAGTCATCGGCGCGCAGTGGAGATGTGGTGTATGACTATGAGAAGGGGGCTTACGTCAGCCAGGAAGATCAGGAGGGGTATCAAAGCCTTCAACAGTTGCTGCGTTCTGATCGTCAGATTTCGCAGCCTTCTGTGCGCAGCGGCAGTTCCGCGTTCGCCGCCCGTGCTGTGGGTGATTATACCACCTACTCAGGCCAGTATTCACAGGCATTGAGTTATTTCGCTCCCACCTACACGTCGGATCCTTTCCTCTCTGGAAAACGCAATCTGATGCTCGGCCCTGTGAACGTCGGCTTGGGTCTGTATCAAGGTTTTGAGTACAACAGCAATGTCGGTCGTACCACTGTCCCAGTGTCAGATGTGATCAGCAGCACACTTTTAAACATCAGTGCCAACTACCGGGTTTCACAGAATAATGTGTTGAGCTTCACCGGGGGCATTGGTGTGGATCATTATTTCAATCATCCAGAACTGGCGGCGTATGGTGATGGCAATTACCTGATCAACGTTTTACCGGGAACGACGCTTGCTTTTGATATCAAGGCAGGTCCGGTCAACTTCACCATTTACGACCGCATGTCCATGCGTCCCGCCTTGAATAATGCCTTCGTTGGAGCGGGCGCTAATTCGAGCTTCGGCGTGTTCCAGAATGATTTCGGTGTGGCCGCCAACTGGCAGATCAATTCGGCTTGGGCTCTTGCTGTCAATTATACCAACACAATTTCCGAAGCGCTGGGCAGCAATAACAGCCAGTTCAGCCGCAGCATGAACACGGTGCATGGCTCCCTCACATACAGCCCCACGGCAACTTGGGTTTTGGGTACTGAAGGCGGTGTCACATTCCTCAATTACGTGAATCCCACTTTGAACGACGGTCTTCTCCTCAATTGGGGCGCGTTTGTCAGCGTGCCGCTTGGGAAGTCAACCATCATCAAGCTTTCGGGCGGTTTGCAGTCATTCAACTTCGAATCACCGACGGTGTTCGCCCCGGTTGGCCCTGGAGACAGTTCAGACTTGAACAGCTATTACTACAATTTCAGCATCACAAACCAGCTCAATGCACGTTTCAGCCACACCTTGACCGTTGGACATGAGTCCTCGATCAACTTGGCCTCGAACTTCATCACTGCCGACTTCGTCAACTATGGTGTCTCGATGGTTGCTTGGAAGGGCGGTCGCTTCTCAGTTTCTGGCTACTACGAAAACGCAAAACCATCCTTAACCGACCCCCTTTTCCCCGGCTCTGGGTACAAGTTGACTCAGTTCGGTGTGGATTTCTACTACACGCACCAGCTTACATCCAAGCTTCGGGCTGGAGCCGGCTACCATTTCGGACGTGCCGACTACTACGGGGTGGCTGGACGGGATGCGGACCAGAACGGGTTCTCATTTGACCTGAATTATACCCTGACCGCCAAAGCTGGTGTTAACCTGGGCTATCGCTATTTCGTTACCGATACTAATCAGGTCAATGCTGATTCCACTCAGACTCGTCTGATTTTGGGCCTCAATTACAATTTCTAACGAATCAGAACGAAACAGGTCTATGACTTTTGACCTCAGCTGGGCCTCCATCAGTCTTGGTGTTTGAGGACGTCAAATATCATTCACTATCATCATGAAAAAGCTCTCATTGTCGTTGCTTCTGCTTGCCATTGCCATCCCAGCTTTGAAAGCGCAAGATCCTGGATTTCGGATCCCTGAGTCGTCACGCTCAACCCGACAGGCCGCAACATCCACAACCGGTTCTCCCAATGCTGGGGCGGCTGTCCTGTCCTCCATGGACGTGCTGGACAACAACCAGACCATTGCGGCGGGTGACACGATCAGTATTCGAATTCTGGAAGATCGGCGTGATGCATTGCAGCAAGTCGTGGCTGTAACTGGGGAAGTGCAGGCTCCCTACGTGGGCTTGGTTAGCGCCAGAGGTAAAACTTGTCGAGATCTGGCCTTTACGATCAAAAGAGAGCTGGAGAAAAATTTCTTTCAGAACGCCACCGTGGTGATCGCGATCGACAAGATCAATGTTGAGGACGCAATGAGAATGCGGGAGGTCGATCTCGAGTTTTACGTGATGTTTGGTATTGTTGCCAAACAGGGGAAGTACGACCTGCCAGCCAATGAAGATATTTCCATCAGTCAGGCAATCCTGCGTGCGGGTGGGTTTGCACAGTTCGCCAACAAGGAAAAGGTGAAAATCATTCGCAAGACTCCCCAGGGTAACAAAACCATCATGGTCAATGTGGACGGCATTATGCGACAGGGCGATCTCGAACGGGACGTATTCCTTCGCAAGGATGACGTCATCATCGTCGAGGAAAAGACCGTCAATTTCTAAAAATTCAGGCGTTTCCCATAGGTATTTCGAACCCATGGAAAGTGAATTCTGAGTTAAAATCGAACAAACGGGCCGCCATATAAATCCAATGGCTTAAGTTGTTTTTTTGAGTGACCTAGTCTGCCCAAAAAAACGGGTGATAGTGCTCATGGCAGCTCAATAAAATAAATTTGGATTTTTTTCGAAATCATGGAACAAAACCTCACCCTCCCAGGCCCGGCGCAGTCAAGTACGCTGAGTCGCATTCACGAGGCCTCCGCCAAGTTTCAGCGTTATAAGATCCTCCTGCGCCGTCGCTGGTGGTTCCTACTTCTGACTGCGAGCATCGGGGTTTGCGTGCAGGCCTTGCGCATCGCCGGGCGTCCTCAGGAGTTTCGTTCCTTGGCTAAACTCGTAGCCGGCGGTCAGTTGGCATTCAATGACAATGTGACGTGGCGTGAGCAGCAGGCAGACTTCTATGGCACGATTATTGAAACGATCGAGAGCGCCGAAATGAAACGACGCGCTCTGGAGCGTGTGAGAGCGCTGAACCCGGACGTGAAGGATGCAGAAGTCGAAATCCGGGTGGCGCAGACCAAGGGCTCTGCCATTTTTAACATCCTTGCGACGGGCTCAGAGCCTAAATACACGAAGATCTTTTTGGACGCTCTCTTGGACGAATTCATCGCATTCCGCCAGAGCATTCGTGAGCAGGCCCAAGGTAAAGTGCTCCAGCAATTTCTTCAGGAGGTGGTGACCAAGCAGAAACTCATGGAGGACAGCTTGGAGCGCCTCACCAAGTTTAAGGCGGCCAACAATATTCTTACGATCACTAATGGCAACAACCTTGCCGCGCAGTTTCTCGGGAACTTGGAAGCACAGCGGGAAAGTCAACGCACGACACTCGAAGATCTCCGGCTGGCTATCGCCAACGTGAATGCAGCCATGGAGACGCGTGAACGGATGCTGAGCGCAGCCGGAGCAGGTGCTACGGCTGGGGCCACCGACTCCAAAGGTGGGGAGAACATGCAGCCTACAGGTACGGTCAAGACAAGCGAAACCTCGCCTGGGCGTAATGGCATAACCATGGCTGAGCAGGATTATTTGCGTACCAAGTCGAGAATTACTGGTTTGAAAACCAAACTGGATTCTCTCCTCATTCAGTTTAAACAACAGCACCCAAACGTGCAGGATGTAACGGAGGAACTGGCAGCACAGAAAGCGCTGCTCGCGTCCTATGCTGAGCAGATCGAGCAGGAGATGCATACCCAGATGGCGGATATTCAGCGTCGCGTGCAGGTCTTGGACGCGCAGATTCTTGACAAGCAAAAGGATGCTCTCGATCTCGGCGGTAAAATTGCTGAGCATGACAAACTGGAAAAGGCTGCTGAATCGGCCAAGATGACTTATGACAAGCTGTTTGAAAAAGTAGAGGGGATCCAAAGCGTCTTTAACTCCCAGGCGGATTTTGTGGCCATTCAAGAGCGCGCCATACCAGCCTATGAAAACGTGGAGGATGCAGTTCTTCCCATCGTAATTGGTCTCGTCGCTGGCATGGGCGTTGGCATTGTGATCCTGCTGCTGTTTGATCGCTTGGATGACCGAATGAATTCCTACAGTGAGTTCCAGACCTTGTTCCCCGGAGAAGCGGTTCTGGGCCAGGTGCCCGAACAGCGAAATCGTGGTGATGTGGCCCTGCTGCGTCCGAATGATGACCGCCATCTCTATGCAGAGGCGTTTCGAAATATCCGTTCCTCCATTCTCTTCAAAAACTGGCAGGGCAAGCCGCCGAAGACGATCCTCATCACCAGCGCGGTTCCCAACGAAGGCAAGACCACCGTCACATCCAACTTGGCTGTTACCATGGCCCTGGCCGGAGCGCGCGTGCTGCTGGCGGACTGCGACTTGCGTCGTGGAGGTGTGAGCGAGTTGTTCAAGCTGCCCTCGACCCCGGGGCTGAGTGAAGCGCTGCGTGGCAAACTGCATTGGCGTGATGCCGTTCAGGAAACAAGCACCCGAAATCTGGACCTGCTGGCCCGTGGTGATGTATTCGATCAAACCTCGGAAATGCTGCTTTCCAAAACAGCCGAAGAGATGCTGCGCGAGATGAGTGAGGAATACGATTACGTCATCTTCGACAGTGCTCCTGTCCTAGTGGCGGATGACACGGCCAGCTTCGCGCCGAAACTTGACTCGGTGCTCTTCGTGGTACGCATGTCCTCGACCATGGCCCGCCTTTCCGGCAAGGCGTTGGATCTGCTCTACGAGCGTCAGGTGAACATCGGTGGTGTCATTCTCAATCGCTCCAGCTCAAACCTGAAAGAGTACACCTACTACAACTACGCCAGCTACTACTACGCGCCTGCCAAGTCCAATCCACAGCAGGATGCTGAACCTGCGGCAGCGAAATCCTGATTTGAATTCCCCTCTTCCCCCTCTCCCGGGCTGCTGTGGCGGGAGCTTGATCAAAAGCTCCTGATTGGCTTATGTCGCCAAGCAAGACTAAAATGCGTCAGGTGCAGTGTTTTCCTGTGAAAGCAGCTCGGTTGCCAGTTGTAGAAGCGTGGCTGCCGCATGAGAAAGAACGCTGCCTTTCTGCCAGACGGCGGCGATCTGGCGCTGCATTTTCGGTTCGCGAATAGCCACGGTGAGGATGCTCGCGGGCAGATTCCCAGCTGCAAGCCGGGGTACAATGGCCAGACCGAGACCTGCAGCGACGAGAGCGCGCACGGTTCCCAACTCGCCGCTCTCGCAGACGATATGAGGTTCAAACCCTGCTTTGCGGCATGCTTCCAAAGCGGTGTCGCGGGCGCGGCCTTTGTAGAAGATGAAGGATTCGCCGGACAACTGCTGCAACTGCACGGTTTTCTGTCTGGCAAGCCCATGCGTTTTAGCAACGAGGAGAACGAAAGGCTCGGTAATGAGGGGCTGTGCCTTGAAGGCTGACTTGCTGGCGGGGAGCTGGAGAAAGCCGATGTCGGCCAGGCCGGACTCCACGCAGTCGGCCACACGCTCAGAGCTCTCCTCGATCAACTGCAATGCCACTTGGGAATGCTGCTTGCTGAAACGCTGAATCACCTGCGGCAGCAGGCAGGCGCTCACACTTGGAATGGCGGCGATGCTCAGCTTGCCGCCCCGCAGTTGTGCCACATCGGAGACGATAGCCTTAGCTGCTTCCGCCTGAATTAGGAGTCCTTCGGCACGCGGCAGGAAGGCTTTCCCTGCGGCGGTGAGTTGCATTTCTTTGCGACCACGATTGAACAGGGGCGTGCCCAGCTCAGCTTCGAGGTTTTTCATCTGCTGGCTCAGCGCTGGCTGTGCCATGTTCAACCGCCCGGCCGCTCGCGTGAAACTGCGTTGGCGGGCGATCTCGATGAAGTAGCCGAGTTGGTAGAGTTCCATGACCTGTCATTGATATTTCCGATCTAGGTTATCGTAAAATCATCTTTTTCTTATGAGCAGGTACTGCCATGATCTTTCTTATGCGCCGACTTTGTGTCCATACCATCACCACCAAACCGTTGAGCCTGGAAGACTGCCTCGTGCAGTTTCCACAGCGGGGAGTTAGTGGAATCACGATCTGGCGCCAGGCGTTGGAGGGGCGGAATCTGGGGACCGTGGCGCGGCAGGTGCGGGACGCGGGTCTGGAGGTGGTGAGCCTGTGCCGTGGTGGTTTTTTTCCGGCGACGACACCGGCAGGGAGGCAGACGGCCATAGATGACAATTTGAAGGCCATCGAGCAGGCGCACGCCATTGGCGCTCCGCTCATCGTTTTGGTCTGCGGCGCCGTCCCCGGGCAGTCGTTGGTCGAGTCACGCAAGCAGATCGCCGAGGGCATCGCTGCGGTGCTGCCTGCGGCGGAACAGGCGGGCGTGAAACTGGCCATCGAGCCATTGCATCCGATGTATGCGGACGATCGCAGCGCAGTGAACACGATGCGGCAGGCACATGAGATTTGCGATGCGCTGGGCTCGCCAATAGCGGTCGGCATCGCGGTGGATGTCTACCATGTGTGGTGGGACCCAGAGCTGAAGGCGCAGATTGATCTCGCCGGTCAGACCGGACGCCTGCATGCTTTCCACATCTGTGACTGGAAAACGCCCACCACCGACTTCCTCAACGACCGTGGTCTCATGGGCGAAGGCTGCATCAACATCAAGCAAATCAGCGATTGGGTCGATGCCACCGGCTTCACCGGACATCGCGAGGTGGAAATCTTTTCAAACAAGTGGTGGAGCGTGGACCAGAACGAGTTCCTTGATCAAATCGCCTCCACTTACGCGCGGCTTTACTCTTAACCAACCAACCTGCATGGAAACCAAGCGAATCGGCATCATCATGAACGGCGTCACGGGACGCATGGGTACGAACCAGCACCTGATCCGCTCGATCAAGGCCATCCGCGATCAAGGCGGAATCAAAGTGAGCGATAATCTCACGCTGATGCCAGACCCCATTCTCACGGGACGCAATCATGACAAACTGAAGGCGCTGGCGGAACGCACGGGAATCACGCGCTACACCACAGACATCGATGCGGCGCTGGCGAACAAGGAGGACGAGATCTTCTTTGATGCGTCGGGCACCTTGCAGCGTGCGGGTTTTGTGGAAAAGGCCGTTCAGGCAGGGAAGGCGATCTACTGCGAAAAGCCGACGGCCGTTGAGACGAGTGAGGCTTTACGTTTGGCCAGGCTCTGTGAAGACGCCGGCGTGAAAAACGGTGTGGTGCAGGACAAGCTCTGGCTCAGCGGCATTCGCAAGTTCCGCACCTTACGGGATCAGGGTTACTTTGGTCGCATTCTCAGCGTGCGCGGCGAGTTTGGCTACTGGGTCTTCACCGGAGAGGAAGGGGACCAGCCTGCGCAGCGACCGTCCTGGAACTACCGCAAGGAAGATGGCGGCGGCATCATTGTCGATATGTTGTGCCACTGGCGTTATGTGGTGGACAATCTGTTCGGCAAGATCAAGGCCGTGAGCTGCATCGGTGCCACGCACCTGCCGAAGCGCCTCGACGAACGTGGCAAGGCGTATGCCTGCACCAGCGATGACGCATGCTATGCCACCTTTGAGTGCGAGGACGGCGTCATCTGCCAGTTCAATAGTTCCTGGACGGTGCGCGTGCGGCGCGATGACCTGCTGACCATGCAGGTGGATGGCACGCAAGGCAGCGCCGTCGTGGGCCTGCGCAAGTGCTGGGTGCAGAGCATCGGCACCACGCCACGGCCTACGTGGAATCCGGACATTGACCAGCCGATTGATTTCTTCGGCGGCTGGCAGGAAGTGCCGGACACGACGACCTACGACAACGCATTCAAGATCCAGTGGGAGGAGTTCCTCAAACACGTCGCGCTGGATACGCCATTTCCCTGGACCCTGCGTGAAGGTGCCAAGGGCGTGCAACTGGCCGAGCTGGGCCTGCAAAGCTGGGAGCAGCGCAAGTGGCTGCCGGTTGGCGAGCTGTGAGTCTGGGCCACCAAGAATAATTGGGGGGAGCGCGCGCTGTGGCGTTGCGCTTCTCTGCTGCGTGGGTGAATGTCCGGACACCGCATGCTGCGCACCGTAGGACGTTACTCACTTTCCATCGTTCATGAACTGGGCGATTTCGCTCTTTTTACGGGCCAGTCTTTCCGTTCTGCGCTGGGCGCGCGACGGCTGGGCAGGCGTGTGGTGCGTGCTGGGTTTGAGCAAGGCGTGCGCTGCCTGCCTGTGATCTTGATTGTAGGTATGTTCACCGGGCTGGTGCTCGGCCTGCAGGGCTACTATGTATTGAACCGCTTTGGCTCGGAGGGCCTGCTCGGCACATTGGTTTCACTCAGCCTGATCCGTGAACTGGGGCCGGTTCTGGCAGCACTGATGTTGGTAGGGCAGGCGGGTTCCGCCCTTGCCGCCGAGCTGGGCATTCAGCGCAACACCGAGCAAATCGCCGCTCTCGAGACCATGGGCGTGAGCACTCATGCCTATCTGGTCACACCGCGACTGCTTGCAGCGTTGGTGGTGTATCCAATACAGACGGCCCTCTTTGTCACAGTGGGGTTGTGGGGCGGCAGCTTGTCGGGCTCGCTGCTGCTCGGACTCGAACCGGGAGTTTACTGGTCCTCCGTGGAGCGCGCGATTTCAGCGCCGGATGTGCGGGAGTGTTTTATCAAGGCGGCCACTTTTGGCCTGCTGACGATCTCACTATGTGCCTATCATGGATTTAACGCGCATCGTTGCAGTTCAGCCACCGGCGCGCGCGCGGTCAGTGCCTCGACCACGCGTGCAGTGGTGCAGTCGAGCATCATCGTGCTGGCGGCCGATTACATCATCACCTCCTTCCTCGTCTGACATGGGTGCTGAGATCAATCAACCACTGCTGCTGCGCATCGAAGGCTTGTTCAAGCGCTTCGACGAAAACGTCGTGTTGGATGGGGCCAGCCTCAGTGTTCCACGCGGCAGTCTGGTGAGCGTACTAGGTCGCAGCGGTGCTGGTAAGTCCGTGCTGCTGAAATGTATGGCGGCTGTCGTTCAGCCGGATGCCGGTAGCATCTACTTTGATGGCAAGCCCCTGACTGTGGGCGATGCCTCCGCGCGGGCCGATTTCCGCCGACGCTGCAGTTTCCTGTTTCAAAGCAATGCACTGTTTGATTCGCTAACCGCCCTGGAAAACGTGGCGCTGCCACTGGAGCAGACGACGGATCTGCCCGACAAGGAGATCCGCGGGCGCAGCCTGGAGGCGCTGCGGCAGCTCGAACTGGATGCCCATCAAGACCGCTATCCCAGCCAGCTTTCCGGAGGAATGCAAAAGCGCCTCGCGCTGGCACGCGCCATCGTCACGCGGCCGGAGCTGGTGCTGTTTGATGAGCCCACCGCCGGTCTGGATCCGCTGCGCCGCAATGCCGTTTTTGCCATGATCGCGAAATATCAGCGGCAGTTCGGCTTCACCGCCCTCGTCGTGACGCATGACCTCACCGAGGCGCTGATCGCAAGCGATCGCGTGGCCTTGCTTGACAAAGGGCGCATGTGCTTTGAAGGCACGCCTGCTGAATTTTCCGCCTCCACTGCCACCGTGGTGGGTGACTTCCGTGACAGCGCGGACGCTCTTGGCCGCACACTTGCTGCGATGAGACGTGGTGAAGCCCTGCAATCTAAAGACTCATGAAACAATCCAAGCTCGAACTTTACGTGGGACTCTTCGTCCTCTTGGGGATCGCAGCCGTCGTATATTTGACGGTGAAACTCGGCGCGGGCTCAATGGTCGGTGGCGACACCTATTTGATGGAGGCTCGCTTTACCAATGCCGGCGGTCTCAATGCCGGCAGCAGCGTGTTGGTGGCAGGCGTACCGGTCGGACGGGTGGAAGGCATCCATGTGGATGGCAGCGACTACAGCGCGATGGTAACGCTGCGCGTGCAGGCAGGTCTCAAACTGCCAACCGATACGATGGCCTCGATCAAAACCACCGGACTCATCGGAGATAAATACGTGGCGCTTGCGCCTGGAGCGGATGATACCTACCTTTCCGCTGGTTCCCGAATCACAATGACTGAGTCTTCGGTCGATCTTGAGTCGTTAATTGGCAAGATGGCTTTTGGCAGTGTTGAAAAAGGTAAAGACGCCCCTCCCCCCGCCCCATGACCCTACGTTTTTTGCTCCCTCTTCTCCTGGCCGCTGCACCGCTGGCCGCATCTGCCCAGCTTGCTGAGGCTCAGACCCGTCTGAAATCCGCAGTGACGGAAGTGCTGACCGTGGCAGATCGTGCCGGAAGCCGCAGCTCGTTGCCGGAGAAATTGCGCCCGGTACTGAATAAGTACGTGAGTTTTGAAACGATGACCAAGCGCGCCGTGGGGCCCGGCTGGCGGCAGTTCACTCCAGCTCAGCAGCAGCAGGCCACACAGCTTTTTTCCACCCTGATCATCCGCAGCTACAGCGGTAAATTCACACCCGGAGAACATCCGGCCATCACCTATCAAACAGCGGTGTCTCCAGCGGCTGGTCGCGTTGATGTGCCGACCAGCATGGTTTACCTAGGCAGCCAGTACAGTGTGACTTACCGCATGGAGCAGATGCGCATCACCGATGTGGTGATCGAGGGCGTCAGCCTGATTGCCAACTATCGCAGTCAATTAGATGCCCAGTTTAAAAAAGGTGGCGCAAATGGTGTCATCAGCTCTCTTACGCAATCCGTCTCCCGTGCCCAATGAAATACCGTGCATTCACACTTCGCCTGTTGTTGCTGGCTGCCACGTCGCTGCTGACCGATTGCAGCACCCAGGCCGCCAAGACCGCAGTAAAACCCACTGCAAAGGCCAAGTCCATGGCTGCAAGCAGCAAGGGCAAAGCCACAGACAAAATGCTGGCGGTCAAGGATGACGAACTGGATGAGTATGCCACGGCGCCGGATATTTCCGACCCGCTTGAGAAACTCAATCGCGGCACCTTTTGGGTGAATGACCAGTTGTACACCTTCATCTTCCGCCCGATCTCGAAGGGCTATCAACTGATCCTGCCACGGCCCGTGCGCAAGGGAATCGACAATGCGTTTGAAAACGTGAAGTACCCGGTGCGTGTCGTGAACTGCACCCTTCAGGGTAAGTTCAAGCGTGCGGGTCAGGAGACAGGCAAGTTCGTCGTCAACACCGTGGGTGGCGTCGGTGGCATCTTCCGGCCTGCTCAGCGAATTCCGGCGCTGGCGAATCTGCCTGAAGAAGACACAGCGCAGACCTTTGGGAAGTGGGGCATTCCGAACGGCCCGTATCTGGTACTGCCGTTTCTGGGACCCAGCAGCGTGCGCGATGGAGTGGGCCTGGTCGGGGACTATGTGCTCAATCCTGTGAACTGGCCGTACTTTAGATGGCATGGCAGTCGAACAAATCATGACTGGGTCATCGTGCCTCCTTTAGCCAACACGCTGCGTTCGACGCCCGCCCAGATGGAACTGTATGACACGATCACGAAGGATGCAGTGGATACTTATCTCTCCGCACGCAGTGCCTACAGCCAGAATCGCGCTGAAGCCATCAAGAAGTAAGCGGGCGTTGGTTTGAGAGAGCGGTGAAGGGGAGGGATCATCTTGATCCCTTCTGGATCTTGAAATGACGGAGTAATCCCAATGCCGAAGCGGCTCTAGCATCGGTCGCAGTACCTCGTTGGGTACGCAGAGGGCAGACCCCAGTCCAGTTGACACGCTGACTCCTGCGCATGGGGTGAGCGGACCGCTTTAAATGCCAGCGCGTCTTTAGCGCATTCGCCAGCTTCACCTACCGCGCAGGCAGCGCACGGGGAATATTTTCGAGTCCGGGAGAGCCAAACTGCATGGCCTCATCATAGACTTTGCTTCGACCGCTTTCGATGTTGTTAGGCGTGTCGAGCGGGTCATCAGAGCGCACAATGCGCGGCTGGATGAAGATGAGCAGTTCCTCTCGGGTTGTTTCATCCTGAGTGGTGCCAAAGAGATTTCCCAGAATGGGAATGCGGCGGAGACCGATGACACCGTTTTTACCTTTGGTGATTCTTTCCGTGATCAGTCCACCGAGTACGACCGTGGCACCGTTTTTCACCGCCACTTCCGTGAGGAGCTTCTGTGTGCCGATGGTGGGCACGGTGTTGCCGCCGATTTGCTGTGAACCGACGATGTTGTCATTGATCTGGGCGATTTTAAGGGTGACTTCATCGTCAGAGTTGATGAGGGGGATGACCTCCAGCTTGAGGACGACATCCCGATAGGTCACGCTTACGCTGTTGCTCGCAACACCGCCGCTGAAGGCGCCGTTGGTCAGAATGTTGGCAGGCACTGCGATGCTCTGACCGGAGGAGATGACGGACTTGGCAGCGTTCTTGGCGTAGATGCTTGGCGTGGCCAGAACCTTGAAGTTGTTGTTGCTGTCGATGACCTTGATGTAGTTGCTCAGCGAGCCGATCTGGCCGTATAAATTGAGCTGCCCAAATTTAGCCGGGAACTGGATGATATTGGACGCTGTCGCGGCGGTGCCGCCCGTCGCGGTGGCTGTGTTCTGGGCACCGTTGCGGTTGACGCTGAAATCGTTCAGTAGCTGGAGGAAATCGACCCCGTAGTTGAAATTCTTGCCCAGACTCAACTGGCCGATGATCGCAGAAATATAAATCTGCTGGGGGCGGATATCCATCTCCTCCAGCAGCTGGTCAATGCGCGCAATGTGCTCGGGTGAACCCGAAACGATGAGGCTGTTGGACTGCGGATCGCCGATGAGCAGCGTCTTGCCGACGACCATGGATTCTGGAGCTCCCACGTCTTCCGGATTGTCGAGCAGACTGCGGTTCGCGTTGGAACTACCTTGGGAGCCGGAGGAATTGCCGAAGCTGCCTCCCTGGCTTGTGTTTGAGCCATAGGCGGAGCTGTTGTTGCCGCCGAAGTCGTTGGAATTGTTACTGTTGCTGTCGTCTGAGGAGGATCTTGAGGCGGCACCGGAGTTGCGGCGTGTACCACCACCGCCGCTGGGAGAACCTGCGATGGCACCGTCGTTGTTGCCTTGAATGTCGGTGTCTTTAGCCAGCGCATTGTAGGCCACGGACAGGAAATCAATCACGTCGAGATACTTCAGACGGCGTTTGAGAAAATTGGAGCCATCGCCCTGCTTGTCGAGTTTCTCGACCAGTCCCCTAATGTAGGTGATGTCCACCGGACGGCCGATGACAAGCAGCTCATTCGTGCGGCGGTAGGGAAAGACTTTGACGCGTGCGGCGGCGGGATTGGTTGCGGTAGTGCTGCCTGCCGGACTGACCGGCACGGCAGGAACTCCAGGACGGCCTGCTGCATTGGGCACGGCGGCCGGAGGCGCGGTCGTGGAGCTTTTCGCCTTTTCCTCCTGTTCGAAGATCTCGTTCACGATTTCGGCCACCAGCTCCACATCGGAGCGCTCCAGCTTGATCATTTCATTCGCAGTTTCCGTCGGCGGGACATCGATGATTTGGGCGATCTCGCAGATGCTCCGGATGGTGGTGCTGTTTTCCGTGATGATGAGGGCTGTGTCGTTGGAGATGCCGGTCATGGCACCGTAGCCGTGCAGTTTGATAACCTGCTGGAATGCCTTGGAGGCTTCGTCCGCCGAGACAAACTGCAGGGGCAGCACGTAGTGGCAGATCTCCTCATTCTGCGGCAGGTCGCGCAGGGAATTGTACACTTTCAAGCCGTCGGCGGTGGGGCTTTTGCCACCGGACTGGTTGATCAGTTTCGCGGTTGTGGCATCGACATTGATGATGGCGTAGTTGTTGAGCAGCAGGGTGGCTTCGATGAAGGCGATGGCGTCTTTCTTCGTGAGCAGCTGTGGGGAGTAGATGTGCAGCATCTCCCCCTGAAGCGCGGAGTCGAGGATGAGTTTTTTCCCCGTGAGCTGGGTGTAAAAGGGGATGATAGCCTGAATGGGTGCGCTCGGAAAATTGACCTTGATGCTGGCTCCCTCTCCCACCGGGACGTAGGTTCCCGCGTTCGACTGCGCCGCAGGCAGCGGCACGGCAGGGGCCTGAGCCATTGTGACTTGGCGCATGCCGAGAATCAAAAGCACCAACAACACGGCGAAGCGCAGACGTGTGGGCAGGTGAGCAGGGAATGGTGACATATTATTAAAATTAGACTCAGTATAATTAATTTAGCCCTAGCGGCAAGGGTTTTAGTTAATATCTATTAAAATTCATGCTTCCAGCGCAGCCCTGACTGCCGCCTTGCAAGAACCCGCAGGCCATGGATGATCGGGGTCCATGATCTCCATTCAGGGCCTGACCAAGCGCTTCGGTGCACAAACCGCCGTCGATCATCTGACCTGGGAGGTGCCGCCGGGCAAGATCGTGGGACTGTTAGGGCCGAATGGGGCAGGGAAGACCACCACACTGAAAATGGTCACCGGCATGCTGCAACCCGACGAAGGCTCGGCGCTGATCTGCGGGGTGAACGTCTCCACACACCCTATGGAGGCCAAGCGCCTGCTCGGCTTTGTGCCGGACTCCGGCGCGGTGTACGAATCTCTCACTGGCCTCGAATTCCTCCTCATGATCGGCGCGTTGTATGGCATCCATGAGGACGAGGCACGGCCACGCATCCGCCAGTTTCTCGACTTCTTTGAACTGGATGAGCAAACCCTCACGACCAAGCTCCTCGGCGCGTACTCCAAGGGCATGAGGCGCAAGGTCGTCATCACCGCTGCGCTGCTGCACAATCCGAAAGTGGTGCTGTTGGATGAACCGCTGGACGGCCTGGATGCAAATGCCGCCGTCGGTTTCAAGGCGCTGCTGGAAACCTTGGCGCGTGAAGGCAAGACGATCGTGTACAGCTCGCATGTGCTGGATGTGGTCGAGCGAGTGTGCAATCGCGTGGCCATCATGGCGCAGGGCCGGCTGCTGGTGGAAGGCTCGCCGCAGGATCTGCAGCACCAGCATGGGGCGGATACTCTGGAGCAGCTCTTCACCCAGCTCACCGGCCTCGGTGGTCTGGAGGCACGCGCTCAGTCCTTTGCCAAAAACATGCTCGCATGAGCTCCGCTGCCGAAAGCCTGACACGTACGCCTGCGCGCCGGGCCCCCTCGCCCGCGAAGGTGCTGCGCAGTCTGTTTTGGAAGCTGCTGTTTCGTGGTCGTGCGGCGCAGCAGGCCGGCGCGCAAAAAGCGCGGCGGAAACTGGGACTCAGCATGACCATGGTGATGTATGCGCTGGTCGGGCTCGTGCCCGCGTTGTTCGCGCGGAACGTGGACCTCTTTGTTTTTGCCTGCACGCTGCACGGTTTCACTTTCATGTTTGCTTCGCTCACGCTGGCCTCCAGCGCGGGCACCATGCTCTTCATGAAAGAGGAGGCGGAGATCCTGCTGCACCGTCCCGTCACACCGCAGCAGATGCTGCGTGCGAAGTGCGCCGTGCTCGCCGGTTTTGCCCTCATGCTCGCTCTGGCGCTGAATCTGGCTGGATTCGTCACCGGTCTCGGGTGCAAAGGCGCGACGTGGCGCTTCATTCCCGCGCATCTGTTTTCCACCGCGCTGCTCATGCTCTTTTCCGCCTCCAGCATCGTGCTGGTGTACAATGCCTGCCTCAAATGGTTTGGCCGCGAGCGTCTGGACAATTTGCTCGCCACCGTGCAGTCACTCCTCACCGTGGTGATGATCATGGGCGGGCAGATCATGCCGCGTGTCATGCAACTGGATGTCTTCAAGCACTTCGACCACATCACCGGCTGGATGCTTGCGCTGCCGCCGCTGTGGTTTGGCGCGCTGGATGCGTTGCTCAGCGGCACGACGCTCAACACCGCCACACTGTGGCTGCCGGCGGGCCTCGCGGTGGTCGTGACTGCCCTGACGAGCTGGCTTGCCTTGGAAAAACTGGGCAACGCCTACGGGCAGGGCCTGATGAATTTGAACGAGTCATCCGGCACCTCCAAAGAACGCACCAAGCCGCGCGGCGTGTGGCTCGCGGCCATCGTCAAACTGCCCCCGCTTCGCTGGTGGCTGTGTGATCCGGTGGAGCGCGAGTCCTTCAAGCTCACCACCGCCTACCTCTTTCGTGATCGCGAGATCAAGCTGCGGCTCTATCCTGGCATCGCCCCCATGCTCATCATGCCGCTGGTCATGCTCTTCTCCGGCGGGCGCGGCGGCGGCGGCGAGCAGGGCACGATGATGATGCAGGGCTTTGCCACCTGCTTTCTCGGAATGGTCTCCTTGCAGGCGCTGATGTTTCTCGGCTGCTCCGAGCACTGGCGTGCCGCCGCCTTCTTCCATGTCGCGCCCCTGCGGCACTGGACGCCGCTCTTCCATGGCTCGCGCAAGGCGGTGCTCTTCTGGCTGAGCTTCCCGGTGCTGATCCTCCAAACCACCCTCATCTGCGCCCTGCAGCATTCATGGGCACCGCTCGCGCTGAGTTTGCCCGCCGTCATGTTTCTGCCCACCTTTTCCCTCGTGACCGGTCTCATCGGCCAATGGCTTCCTCTTTCCAAACCGCCTGAGGATGTCAAAAATACCACCGCTGGGTGCCTCATGATGGGCGGCTCCATGACCGCCGCAGGCATCATCGGCGGTCTCTCCAGCTATATGTGGCACATTGGCCATTTCGGCCTCTTTCTCGCGGTCGAAGCAGCGCTGATGCTCGGTGCCACCATCCTCATGAAATACCTCATGCGTGATACCCCCTGGGTGCCGCAGCCGGAATGAAGAAGGATTGTCAGCAGCACTCGAATGAGTTAATGATTCATATGAACGCAGAAATCACCTTCACTGTGGAGCCCTGCCCCGAAACCGGCGGCTATGTGGCCCGTTGGGATGATCCACTCGGACGTGGGGGCATCACCACGCAGGGTGATTCGCTCAACGAACTCCAGGAGATGGTCGCAGATGCTGTTCAAGGCTTTTTTGAGCCAGACGAAAAACCGCATCAAGTGCGCCTGCACTTCATCAAGGACCCTGTGCTGCAGCTGGCATGAGAACGCCCCGTGATGTTTACGGAGCGGAGGCGGTCCGGGCTTTGCGACGGCTGGGTTTTGAGAGTGTTCGCCAGACGGGATCGCATCACATCATGAAACGTGACGCTAAGACAGTCGTCGTGCCGCAGCACAAGCCTATCAAGCCTGGCACTCTGCGTGGCATGCTGGATCAAGCGGGCGTCTCGCTCGACGAATTCACAGCAGCTCTCTGACAGATTTTTCCCGTTTCCTTGCGTCGCTTTGCAGGTATGCAAAGCCCCCACCATGACCCACGCCGAAGCCGCCAGCCGCGCCGCCTTTCTCAGCGCCGAACTTCACCGCCACAATCGCCTCTACTACGTCGAGGCACGTTCCGACATCAGCGATCAGCAGTTCGATGCCCTCCTGCGCGAATTACAGGAGATCGAGGCGCAGTTTCCGGATCTGCTTACGTCCGATTCCCCCACGCAGCGCGTCGGCGGCGCGCCGCTCGAAGGCTTCACGCAGATAAAGCACACCGTGCGCATGATGAGCCTGGACAACACCTACTCGGAAGAAGAACTCACCGCGTTCTTTGCCCGCCTGCAGAAGGGCCTGGGTCGTGAGAAGATCGACTGCGTCATCGAGCCAAAGGTGGATGGCGTCGCCATCACCATCCGCTACGAAAACGGCATGCTGAAGCACGGCGCGACGCGTGGAGATGGACAGACCGGCGACGATGTGACCAATAACCTCAAAACCATCCATCGCCTGCCTCTGCGTCTGCCCAAAGACGTACCGCAGAACTTTGAAGTGCGTGGCGAGGTGTTCATGCCGAAGGCGGGCTTTGCCAAACTCAATCAGGAGCGTGATGAAGCCGGGGAGGCCATGTTTGCCAACCCCCGCAACTCCACTGCCGGCACCTTGAAGCTGCTCGATCCAAAGATCGTCGCCCAACGTCCCCTCGACATCGTCTGCTATGGCCTCGTCGAAGCCAGCGATGTGCAATCCCAGACCGATGTTTACGCCCTCCTCGACGCCGCCGGACTGCACAAAGCCGATCTCACTTGGCATGCAGACAGCGCGGAAGGTTTGCTTCACGCGATCCGTGAGCTCGATGAAAGACGCAAGTCACTCCCTTATGAAACCGACGGCGCAGTGATCAAGGTGAACAGCTTCGCCGATCAACGTGAACTCGGGGCCACCAGCAAGGCCCCGCGCTGGGCCATCGCCTACAAATACCAGCCGGAACAGGCCGAAACCAAAATCACCGCCATCGACATCCAAGTGGGCCGCACCGGCGCTCTCACCCCCGTGGCACGCCTGGAGCCGGTGCTGGTGAGCGGCAGCACCGTCAGCAATGCAACCCTGCACAATTACGAAGAGATCGAGCGCAAAGACATCCGTGTCGGAGACACCGTCATCATTGAAAAAGCCGGCGAGATTATTCCTGCCGTCGTGTCCGTAAAAAAGGAACTTCGCAACGGCACTGAAACGGCAGTGACTGCGCCCACACACTGCCCCATCTGCGGCACCTCTGTGCATCGCGATGAAGAGATGGTCGTCATCCGCTGTCCGAATCCGCACTGCCCTGAAGTGGTGAAGCGCCGCATCGAGCACTTCGTCAGCCGTGGGGCGATGGACATCAGCGGCCTGGGTGAAGCCGTCATTGCGCAGTTGGTGGATTTCAAAAAAGTGGATGGTTCAAGGCTGGTGGCAGATGTCGCTGATCTCTACGACCTCAATGAGCTGTCGCTGGCGCGGCTTGATCGCGTGGGCACCAAGAGCATCGACAACTACCTCAAAGCCATCGTCACCAGCAAGCAGCAGGACCCTTGGCGTTTGGTCTTCGGTCTCGGCATCTTGCACGTAGGTGCCGGCGGTGCACGCAAGCTCATCGAGCACTTCAGCAGCATCGACGCCGTCGCGAATGCGAGCGTCGAAGATCTTACCCAATGCCCCGATATCGGAGCCATCGTGGCCCCAAGCATCTACGCCTGGTTTCATGACGAACTGAATATCGCCCTGCTCAACCGCCTGCGCACCGCCGGTCTCAACTTCACGCAAAAGACCGTCACCGCCGCCTCCGAAAAACTCAACGGCACCACCTGGGTCATCACCGGCACGTTGACGGAGGACCGCGAAACCATCGCCGACACCATCCGCGCGAATGGCGGCAAAGTGAGTGGCAGTGTCAGCGGAAAGACGACCTATCTCCTCGCAGGGGAAGACGCGGGCAGCAAACTCGACAAGGCCACAAAACTCGGCGTTAAGATCGTCACTGAACCAGAGTTCCGCACTATGCTCTGAACAGGAAGTGATCATCTTGATCCCTCCAATGGAGGTCGCCATGCAGAATGCAGCCGTGGGTCGCATGTGCCTGCGTAGTCTTGCTTCATGAAGTGCCATGGATGGGCGCGGGATCCCGTTCTCTCACTCCATCATCGGTTGCAAAATAGATGACGGGCTGCGGTTGCCTTCGCCTGCCGCAAATCACCGTTTGGCACTCGATCAC
>NZ_JAQSEA010000108.1:0-2415 GCF_029946185.1 Prosthecobacter sp. | reverse complement strand
TTTCGCTCCAAGCCCAGACGCTGGACTACCGGAATTACAACGCGATCATCTTCAACAACCTCAACACCACCTCTGACATCGAGGGCCGCACCTTTGTCGGCAATGACTTCACGGGCGCAAATTCTGCCAATCTGGGCAACCACCTCAAGAACACGGTGGCAACCACCGACCGCTCGTTCGTCGTGGGCAACAATCTCGTCAGCGGCAACCCGCTCAACCTGCAGCGCGGCAGCCTCTATATTGACGGCACCACCAATGGTCGCATCATCAACTTCAACGGCGGCGGTTCCGTGATGGCAGATCACAGCATCGACGCCTCCCTGAACCAGATTCGGGGTTACTCCGTCGAGCAGTCACAGGCCCTCAGCACCATGTTGGCGGACAGTACGGTCACTTTGCCTTCAAGCTCCCCTGGACCCACGAAATTCTTTGCCACGGCAGGTGCCGACGGCCTGGCGGTCTTCAATGTGACTGCCGCCTCTATTTTTGACAATCCCAATGGCCAGCAGTTTGAACTGATCACGGACGCCAGCACCGTCAACGTCCTCATCAACGTGAGCGGCACCTCGGTGAACTGGACCAACGGCAACATGGTGGGCAACTTCACCAGCAACTACTGGCAGGAGCACACGCTCTGGAACTTCTACGAGGCCTCCACCATCAACTTCAATGCCCACAACTTCAACGGCGGCATCCTGGCTCCTAATGCCTCCATCAGCACCTCCTCAAACATCGACGGGCTCGTGGTGGCGAACAATCTGACCACCACCGCCGAAGTGCATCTCCCCGACAGCAACAGCCTCAATGCCTACGCCTATGACGGCTTTGCCGCGCCGGTTCCCGAGCCTGGCAGCGCCATCTTCCTCCTCGCCGCAGGGGGCCTGTTTCTGATCGTGCGGAATCGCCGTTTGGTGACCGGAAATAGCCGGTACTAAGTGAGTTGTATACGGTCGCTTCGTTGAATTCGGGAGCACTACGACTCCCAAACTATTGCCTGGGTATTGGAATCGTGATCCCTACCTTTTGGATGAAGTCGGTGAGTCGTCCGTACGGGATAAATTCGCCATCGTTGCCGTTCGAAGAGGGGATGGTTTGGATCGTATAATGGTCAATTCCTTCGATGAAGAGAATGTCCAGGAAACCGTTTTACCAGAGGGTGACTGTGACCGAGTTATTTTTGAATACTGCGCAAGGGTTGAGTCGCTAAAAATGGATCCGCAAGCCAACCACTAGACATTCAAGCAAGGGGATGATGCATCTGATTTTATCAGGCATCGCCTGCTGGCAAGGTCACAACAACTGCGCCTCGGCCTCGGCTTTGAACTCTTCGAGCAATCTCTTCAACTGCTGCGACGTGTGCGCAGCTTTGACCGCAGCGATGGCTTCTCCGGCCAGCACATCACAGCGTTCGTTTTCAGTATGTCCTGCGTGGCCTTTGACCCAGTGCCATTCAATCTTGTGCTGCGCAGTGGCAGCATCCAGCTCGCGCCACAGGTCGGCGTTTTTCACCGCCTGCTTGCTGCTGGTGCGCCAGCCGTTCCGCTTCCATCCCGCGATCCATTGGCTGATGCCTTGGCGCACATACTGCGAGTCGGTATGGAAGTCGATCACACAGGGCTCTTTGAGGATGCGCAGCGCTTCAATCGCAGCCTGTAGTTCCATGCGGTTGTTCGTCGTGGCCGGCACGCCCCCTTTGAGCTCGCGCACATGCTTGCCATACGCCAGCACCGCAGCCCAGCCACCGGGGCCAGGATTACCATGGCAGCCGCCATCGGAATGAATGAGCACCTTCTTCACGCCGGCGTCTTGTTGGAGTCCGCCGCCACCCACGCACGCATGCGGCGGTCAATGAAGAACGGCACAAACGGCAGCAGCGAGGCGATGAACACCAGCACCGCACGACTGAACGGCCAGCCCGTATGCATCAGCACGCGCCAAAGCGCGAAGCAGAAGACCACAAACAGTCCGCCATGCACAGAGCCCACGATCTTGACCGCCATCTGCATGCCCCACACATACTTCAGCGGCATGGCAACGAAGAGCAGGATCAGGTACGAGATGGCTTCGAGCAGAGCGACGGTGCGCAGAAAAGAGACGGGGTGTTTCATCAAAGGGGCAGTAGCACGGGTTGGCGGGTTCAAGAAAGAAAAAACTCCGACCGCCTTGCGGCAATCGGAGTTTTGAAACGAAATCAAAGACTGCCTACTTCTTCTTCAGCTCTTTCTTCTTGAGGTCATTGTACATTTCGAAAGCCTTGTTCGCATTGAGCCCGCCATGCACCACGCCCTGCACCGCCTGCATCATCGAGACAGGAGCGTCACTCTGGAAAATATTGCGCCCCATGTCCACGCCGCTGGCACCCTGCTTGATGGCGTTGGCGCACATCTTCAGCGCTTCGAGTTCTGGCAGCTTCTT
>NZ_JAQSEA010000107.1 GCF_029946185.1 Prosthecobacter sp. | reverse complement strand
CTGACAAACGCACCGCCACACGCCTGCGCCCAGGATCATCGAAAATTCACGATGGCAGCCCTTAACCGAGTGCAATTCATTCCTGCCAGGAATGGCACTGTAGCGTTTTCCAGAACTGATTTCCAGAAAGCGCCTGAGGAAACACGCGATTGAATCTCTGCACCTTTGCCCCTCCCGAATAACTAAATCGCAGATTGGCTCTGAACCGATTCAAGAAAATCTCTGCGGCGTTCCAGCCTCTGCGTTGCAAAACTCCGGCCATTCCCGTTGCCAAAAAACAGCGTTCCCTTTTCGCACCCTCCTCAAATCAGATCCCCCTTCCGTGTATTCTGTGTATTCCGTGGTTCAAATCTCCGGTCCCCTCTGCTTTGCCAAAAACCAGCGCCCCCATTCCCGAATGGCCCCCGCCGCTACCCTCCGTCCCACAATCTAACAGCCTTGAGTTCAGGTGCTCCGCGGCAAACCGAACATCCTCAGACTCTCCATTCCGGAAATGAGTTTTGCGAATCGCTATAAACTCACCCTCAGCCACCCCAAACTGCGTGCCATTCATCCTTGGCAAGTTCCCACCCGCCGCTTAGCATCCCCGCCTTATGAGCAATAAATCTTATGGATGCCTGATCGCCCTGCTGCTGCTCGGCCTCATTGTGAGTCTCGGACTCAATGTCGGCCACTTCCTCGGCAAGATGGACCTTGCCGTCGGCTCTGCCGGCGCCTTTTCATCCGCCCGTCCCAAGAAACATCTCCACGAAACCACCGTCGAATCTCCCAAGCAGGCCACCCAGGACAAGATTGTCCACATCGACCTCGAAGGAATTATTTCCTCCATGTCCGTAAGCGGCATTTTTGCCGACGCCATGCCCAGCGTGGAGTCGATCAAGACCGCCTTGGAGCAGGCCGTCGCTGACAAAAACGTGAAAGCCATCGTCCTGCGGGTAAACTCCCCCGGCGGCGAAGTAACCGCCTCCGACATCATCTACAATGCGGTGAAAAAAGCCGCCAAGGTCAAGCCCGTCGTCGTTTACATGGACGCCATGGCAGCCTCCGGCGGCTACTACGTCGCCTGCGGTGCCACCAAAATCGTCGCCAGCGAAACCACACTCACCGCCAGCATCGGCGTGATCATCGAAACCATGAACTACAGCGAGCTCTTCGGCAAAGTCGGCCTCTCCATGACCGCCTTCACCAGCGGCGCGTTCAAAGACTCCCTGAGCGGCGCACGCCCCATGCGTGAAGACGAAAAAGCCTACGTGCAAAATCTCGTCATGCAGATGTATGACCGCTTCCTCGGCATCGTCTCCGAGGCACGCGGCGTGCCCAAAGAGCTTCTCAAGAGCACCGTCGCCGATGGCCGCGTCGTGACAGGCCGTGAAGCCCTCGCCGCCAAGCTGGTCGATCAAATCGGCTACGTGGAAGACGCCTATGAACTCGCCCGCACCCTCGGCGCAGCCCCAGATGCCGGCGTGGTGAAGTATCGCAATGAAGTAAGTCTGTTTGATGCCCTCGGCATGGCTTCGGCCAAAGCAGGAGCACCACCCGCCAAGGTCCAGTTGGACGTGAGCAGCGGCCTGCTGCCAAAGCTCCTGCCCGGCGTGCCGTATTATCTTCCCCCAAGTTTCGCCCACTGATCATGCTGGACGCGTCTTCATTCGGAGTTCTGCACGATCTGTCCGTCTTTGCCAGCATCGCCACAGCCATGGCCCTCGTCGCTTACTGGCTGCTGCGCCACCTGCGGCCCGAAGTCTCCTGGAATCATGAAGGCTCCGTACTCTCCCGCCCTTACGGCGCGCCGGATCTGCTCGTGCTGGCTGGCATAGGCCTGTTTTTCATCCTCTCCATGCAGACGCCTGACGCGGGCCGCGCCGGTGCAGACACCGTCAACGACAGCAGCCTCATCATCGGCATGGTCCTCCATCTCACCGTGTGCGCAGGTCTGCTGCTCTACCTGTATCAGATGCGCGGCCTGAATCCGGCTGAACTGTTTGGCCTTCAAAATCTGCACTGGCGCTCACTGGCGGTGACGCTCGGAGTTTTCACCCTCATCATCTTGATCTCCGTGAATGTGGTCTCGTCGATTTCGGTGAACTGGCTGCAAAAAATCCTGCCGGACCTCAATCCCCAGGAAACCGTGAAAGCCTTCCAGGAATCAGACAGCATCGGCCTCAAGATTCTCGTCATCTTCCTCGCCGTGGTCATCGCCCCACTCGCAGAGGAGACCCTGTTTCGCGGCTTTGTCTATGGCGTCCTAAAGCGCTACACCGACGCCCCCTTCGCCGCGCTCAGCTCCTCGCTGATGTTCGCCATCATTCACATGCACGTCGGCAGCCTACTCCCCTTGTGGGTGCTCGCCGTACTCTTCTGCCTCGCCTACGAAATCACCGGCTGCCTCCTCGTCCCCATGCTCCTGCACGCCATCTTCAATGCCGTCAGCATCATCGCCATGCTGTTTGCAGAGGGGTAGGCCGGAGACTTCGATTTCGGCATTCAATGCTTCAAGCCGCCCACGCTGTCGCAACAGCGGAGCAACTTGAAACTTTAAACCTGTAACTTGAAACTCAGCGCCGTGATCGAGCAGGAGGACGATTGCGCTTCGCGCCTCACATCACCATCCCACCATCCACCGCCAGCACCTGCCCCGTCACATACTTCGCCGCAGGGCTGGCAAAATACAGCACCGCTTGCGCAATGTCTTCACCGGTCCCGAGATCACCCAGCGGGATCTTCTTCAAAATCTCCCCCTTCACCGCATCATTGAGCACATGCGTCATGTCCGTCGCGATGAACCCCGGGCAGATCACATTGGCCGTCACACCCCGACCCGCAAACTCACGCGCCAGTGACTTGGTGAAACCGATGAGGCCCGCCTTGCTCGCCGCGTAATTCGCCTGACCAGCATTGCCAATGAGGCCGATCACAGAACTGATGTTGATGATGCGTGCCCCTTTTTGTTTCAGGATGCTGCGCTGAAAAGCCTTCACCATGTTGAAAGCACCTTTCAGATTCGTGTCCAGCACCACATCCCAGTCCGCCTCGCTCATCCGCAGCAGCAGGCCGTCCTTGGTCACACCGGCATTGTTCACCAGAATGTCCACGTGATCATAGTCCGCGAGGATCTGCTTGCCCACCTCGGCGCAGGCAGCCCCATCAGCCACATCCAGCGCATAAGCCTTCGCAGCATCAGGATACGTCGCATTGATGGCATCCGCAGCGCTTTGCGCATTGGCCAGCGTGCGGCTGACGATGGCCACTTTCGCGCCCTCGGCGGCGAAAGTTTCAGCGATGGCTTTGCCAATGCCACGTCCGGCACCGGTGACGACTGCGATCTTATCTTGAAGTTTACCCATGCCCTCACCCATGAACGGCATGCAACGCCGTGCAAGAAGAAGGTGCATCCACACCTGCCCACGCTAAGCATTCACCTTGCCGATGAGTGACGACCCGCCGCCAGCCGACAAACCCACTTTATTCAAGCTCTCCGTATCCGTGGTTGGCTTCTGTGAAGTCATCGCTTTTTTGTCGCTCACCTGCACCTGGCTCGGCAGCCTGGGGCGGCACGGCTGGGTGTTCGATCTGCTCTCACACTTCCGGCTGCAATACCTGGTCGCCTGCGCTGCCGTGCTGCTCTTCGCGCTCCTCCGCCGCCGCACCTCCCTTGTGCTGTTCTCGCTCATCTCCCTGCTCTGGAATGCACAGATCATCCACGCCTACCATCAAACAGCCCAGGCAGTGGCCGCGCCAAGTGAGAAGCCCCTGCGCGTCATGACCTTCAATGTCCAGACGGAAAACAAAACCCCGCACGCCGCCATCCATCATGTTTTGGCATCAGACGCCGACATCGTCTGTCTGCTCGAGGTCGATGAAACCTGGCGTGCCAATCTGGAACCGCTGCGCCTGAAGTACCCGCACCGCGTGGAAGAGTTGAACGATGGGAACTTCGGCATCGCCTGCTACACCCGACTGCCCCTGAAGAGCCTCGAAGCCCGCCGCTACACGATCTGGCGGCTCCCCACTCTCGTGCTCAATCTGGACCACCACGGCAGCCCCCTCACCTTCATCGGCGCCCACACCATCCCGCCAATGGGTGGTTTGAGCGCGCATGAGTGGCGGGAGCACCTGTCAGCCATCGCCGCCCTCGCCGCCAGCCTCAGCGGCGAAGTCATCGTCGCTGGCGACTTCAATGCCACCCCCTGGTGTGAAGGCATGCGCCTCCTGCGTGAAAACAGCGGCCTGGATTTCCGCTCCGCCGACCCCGTCTGGCCCCCAACCTGGGGCCTGTACCTCCCCATGATGATCCCCATCGACCACGTCCTCACCAAACGCGGCCTCACCGTGCAAAAGCGCACCCTCGGCCCCGAAACCGGCTCCGATCACCGCTCCGTGACAGTAGAAATCACCCGCAGCACTCCCTAGCTCCAAAAGCGGCGTCCTTTGACGCTTCATCAATCAGAAATCGATGGCTCGACAATCATCAATCCTTCTGTCCGCATAGCGCAGCAGCTTTGCGTGATTGACCTTTATAGCGATTCGCAAAACTCATTTCCGACATGGCGGGTATGAGGAGGTCATACAACGAGCCATTGAAACCAGGTCTGTTTCTCTTCGCCCCAACCAGCCCCGCTTCGCACCAGC
>NZ_JAQSEA010000106.1 GCF_029946185.1 Prosthecobacter sp. | reverse complement strand
ATGTCATGCATCGCCTGCAATCAGTTCAAGGGCAGCGACCTTTCTTCTCTGGATCACCCTATTTTGCCTTTTTGCTTTTTTGACATTAGGGTGTCTAAAGAGGCGCTTAAATCATTCATTTTGAGAAAGAAAGGTTTATTTGATCAGCCAAGGACTCTTGGTGAACATCTGCGCAATCGGAGGCTGGAACTGGGGTTCCGACAGGAGGATGTGGCGGTCCAACTTGGCACATTGCGTGAGGTTTATGAGCGTTGGGAGCGGGATGAACGGACACCAGTTGTGTCTGAGTGGCCAGGCATCCTTTCATTCCTTGGGTACTATCCTGATCCTGAGGAGACCACCGCCAACCTCGTTTTGAAGACGCGACGTTATCGCGGCATGGATCAAAAGAGACTGGCGCAGGTCATCGGCGTCATCCATCAAAGGCTTCGGGACTGGGAACTTGGCAAGAGCCAACCAACTGCCGAGCAAATCAACCAACTGAAGCAAATCGCAGGAGAGCTGTTACCTTCTTACGGCAACCGCCAGCCGCAGCTTCATAATCCAAGAGCCTCCTCAGAGGACTCGTGCTACACTCCGAAAACAGCGAAGCACAACATTACACCAATTTCTCCTTAACTGCCTTTGCCACGGCGCTGCTGCGGCTGATCGCCTCGGGGTTTGGCGTCATTCCATTGAGTGTTGCCGTGGTCCTGCATGAGGGAAGCACCATCGTCGTCGTCTTGAACGCCCTGCGGCTTCTCGCCTGGCACGAGCCCGCCGCCGTCACCTGACGCGTCATTCGAACGGACGAAAAGCGGATGATTGCGCGATCAGTTGGTCGTGTGCTCGGCTTTAAGTGGGGGTTTACCCCATAGCGCAGTTGCATTCCACGGCGCAGGCTGGGTCCGTTCCTCCGTGCCATTGGCGGTGCGGTTGACGCCTCAAACGCGGCATCGAACCGATCCGCAAAACCAAACACAACGATCCCACACGCCTATGAAAACCCCAAAGAACACTTCTCTGGCCATCCACTCATCCTTCGCGCTGGCTTTGGCCCTGGCCATCTGGTCCCCCAGCCAGGTCATCTCCGCCGAGCCTGAGAAGGCTGAGATGAAGATGCACGGAAAGATGATGAACAAGACCGCTCCCAGCCAGAGCTGTAAGGCCATGATGGAGCAGATGAAGAAAGTCATGGAGGAAACGAAAAAACAGGACGCGGAACTCGCCACGCTGGTCGCCGGCATGAACAGCGCACCTGAAGACAAGAAGCTGGACCTGATGGCCGCCATCGTCACACAGATGTCTGAGCGACAGGCCGCCATGCACGCACGGAAGGCGGAGATGGAAAAGAAGATGACTCAACACATGATGGAGCACATGGAGATGGGCAAGGAATCCATGTCAAAGTGCCCGATGATGAAGATGAAAGGCACGGACGATAAACCCGAAGCCAGCCCCGAGCAGAAGCCAACGGCACCCTGATGATGACTGGACGCCACAGCAGTCTGTGGCGTCTTTGCCATTGAATCCGCCGCTTCCGACCCTGGTCAGTCTCCTGACGGGGTGTCCGGTCGCTGCACAACCAAAGGAATGACATGATGAATCATACAGACGGATGGACGGGCGGAGGGATGTGGTTTGGAAGCGTGCTCGCTGTCGTGATCGTGGTCCTGCTGGTCGTCGTGATTGGCAAGCTTTCCAAGAAATAGACCACACAAGAAAATACATTATTATGAATACACTATTGATCGTCCTCACCGTGCTGGCCGCGCTGGCATTGGTCGCCGCGTTGTTCGTGGTCGGCATCTACAACAAACTTGTTGGCCTGCGCAACCGCTTCAAAAACGCCTATGCGCAAATTGATGTGCAGCTCAAGCGGCGCTACGACCTGATTCCCAATCTGGTCGAGACTGCGAAAGGTTATCTTAAACACGAAAGTGGCACGCTCGAAGCCGTCGTCGCCGCGCGCAATGCTGCCGCGTCCGCCAACGCAGGCGCAGCCGCCAACCCCGGCGATCCGGCCGCCATGCAGAAGCTCGCCAGCGCCGAAGGCACGCTCTCCGGCACGCTCGGTCGCCTGTTCGCCCTCTCCGAGGCGTATCCCGACCTCAAAGCAAACACGACCATGCTGAGCCTGATGGAGGAACTGACTTCAACGGAAAACAAAGTCTCCTTTTCCCGGCAGGCCTATAACGACTCGGTGATGGCCTACAACACGCAGCGGGAGGTCTTCCCTAGCAGTCTCATCGCCGGCACATTCCACTTCACCGCCGCCGAGTTATTCGCCATTGAGGAGGCGGCACAAAAGGAAGCGCCGAAGGTCTCGTTCTCCTGAAGAGGGTTGGCCCATGGACTTTTTCGCACATCAGGACAAGGCCAGGAAAAACACGAAGGTGCTGGTGGTTTACTTCGTGATCGCCATCGCGTGCATCATCGCGTCGGTTTACATCGCCAGCCTGCTGATCTTCTACGGCGTCCACGCCAAACAGCAGCCTGGTGTCCCGCTATCCGAGTTCGTGCTGTGGGATCCCAAGCTCTTCCTCAACGTCATGCTGGGCACGCTCGGAGTCGTCGCCATCGGCAGCCTCTACAAAACCGCCGCACTGGCTAAGGGCGGCAGTGCCGTCGCGGAATCATTCGGCGGACGGCTCGTCAGTTCCAACACGACCCATCCCGAAGAGCGCAAATTGCGGAATGTAATCGAGGAAATGGCCATCGCCGCCGGCGTGCCCGTCCCGAAGATTTATGTGCTCGACGACGAAAAAGGCATCAACGCGTTTGCCGCAGGCCACGCACCGGGCGACGCCGCCATCGCGGTCACACGCGGTTGCATGACCTTGCTCAACCGCGATGAATTGCAGGGTGTCATCGGCCACGAGTTCAGTCACATCCTCAATGGTGACATGCGTCTGAACTTGCGGATCATGGGCGTCATCTTCGGCATCCTGTGCCTCGCGGTCATTGGGCGGATACTGATTTACTCGCGTGGAGGTAGAGACCGGAATCCGCTGATGCTCCTGGGACTGGCCCTCATCGTCATCGGTGCCATCGGCGTCTTCTTTGGCCGACTCATTCAGGCCGCACTCAGCCGACAACGTGAATTTCTAGCCGATGCGTCCTCGGTGCAGTTCACCCGCAATCCGGCTGGACTCTCCAGCGCGCTGCAAAAAATCGGCAGCGTCGGCTCGCAGCTTGAATCTCCCCGTGCCGGGGAAGCCAGCCACATGTTCTTTGGTAACGGATTGGGCGAACCATTCTTCAGGATGCTAGCAACACACCCGCCCTTGGCCGAGCGCATCCGCGCCATTGATCCAAGTTGGGACGGAAAATTCAAGAATGTCAGCGGCGCACCAGTTGGAAACGATGCTTCGGGCGGGGCGGCGGTTCGGCATGGCATTGGAGTGCAAACCCAACACGAGTTCCAAACCAAGGAGTGATTTTTATGAAACCTAGCGACCATCCGACCGAGAAATCAGATACAACCACAAACAAACCCGAAACCAAGCCGGCGCGCGATGAGGTGGCGAAGAAGGCCTACGCCCTCTATGAAAAAGAGGGGCGTCCGCAAGGGCACGCCAAGCAGAATTGGTTGGCGGCTGAAGCCGAGATGTCGGGCCACGGCTCGGATGAACATTCCTGTTGTGGTGGCAAGACGAATGCTGATGCTCACAATCATGACCACAGCGCTGCGGACGTGAAGCCTTCGGCTGCGGCGAAATACTTCTGCCCGATGTGTCCCGGCGTGGTATCGGACAAGCCGGGTGACTGTCCCAAATGCGGCATGGCCTTGGAGCGCAACCCCTCATGGAAGCCGGAGGCAAAGACCATCTATACCTGCCCGATGCACCCGGAGGTGCAGCAGGATCATCCCGGCGATTGTCCAAAGTGCGGCATGCCGCTGGAGCCGATGACCGCGAATGGAGGCGCTGACGAGGAGGAGGAGAACGCGGAGCTGAATGACATGACGCGACGGTTCTGGATCGGCGCGGCGCTGACCCTGCCGGTGTTCCTCCTTGCGATGGCGCACATGATTCCGGCGCTCGGACGGCAGCCGTGGGTGATGGGAGATGTTTCACGCTGGATTCAATTTGGTCTGACCACGCCTGTCGTCTGGTGGGCGGGCTGGCCGTTCTTCAAGCGCGGCTGGCGCTCCCTCATGACGATGAACCTCAACATGTTCACGTTGATCGCCATCGGTGTTGGCGCGGCGTTTGTGTTCAGCGCCGTGGCGATGCTGATGCCCGAGGCGTTCCCGCATTCGATGAGTCATGGCGGCAAGGTCGGCATTTATTTTGAAGCCGCTGGGATGGTCACGGTGTGGGTGCTGCTGGGTCAGGTGCTGGAACTGCGCGCCCGCAGTCGCACCGGCAGCGCGATCAAAGCGCTGCTCAATCTGGCACCGCCCACGGCGCGCAAGGTCGTCTCCGGCGGTGATCAGGAAGTCCCACTCGATCAAGTGCAGGTCGGCGATCAATTGCGTGTTGTCCCTGGAGACAAGGTGCCGGTGGATGGCGTGATTGTCGAAGGTCACTCCAGCGTGGAGGAATCCATGGTCACGGGCGAACCCCTCCCCGTGGAGAAAGCCAAAGGCGACCAAGTCACCGGTGGCACGGTGAATGGCGCGGGCAGTTTCATCATGCGCGCCGAGCGAGTGGGCAACGACACCCTGCTGGGGCA
>NZ_JAQSEA010000105.1 GCF_029946185.1 Prosthecobacter sp. | reverse complement strand
CGGCCAGACCACGCTGAGCTTCGGTGCCAACAACCTCTGCGACCGCAACTACGCAATCACCGAAGGCTACTACCTCGCCGGTCGCACCTTGTTTGCCAACGTGCAGATCAAATTCTAAGCCCAGACCTCCATGCGCCTGCTGCTCCTCCTCTGTGTCTTCACCACTCATCTCACCGCCCAGACTCTGGAGGTTTCCGGCGAGGTGGAAAAACCGCTCAAGCTCTCCCTCGCCGATCTCGAACTGCTCCCTCATCAAACCGTCGATGCCGTGGAGCACTCGGGCGAAAAAGCCCAGTTCACCGGCGTGCCTTTGTACCAGATCCTGAAAACCGCCGGCGTTCCCATGGGCGAACAACTCCGCGGCCCCGCGCTGTCCCTTTATATCGTCGTCATCGCCGCTGACGGCTATCAGGCTATTTACGCCTTGCCCGAGCTTGACCCCCTCTGCAACGAAGGCCCGGTGATTTTGGCGGATCAAAAAAACGGCAAGCCCCTGGATGCCGCCACCGGCCCTCTGCGCATCATCCTGTCCAAGGAGAAACGCCATGCACGCTGGGTGCGTCAGGTCATCAAGATCGAAGTCAGGCGGGCTGCGAAGCCATAAGGCAAACAGCGCCGCCGCCCTCAGGCGACGACGCTGTTCTCAACCTAACCAAAAAAGTTACTTCGATCCCGCTGGTTCACCACCGGTCTCGGCAGGCAATGATTTGCCGCTGAGCCAGACATATTCCTTCCATGCGCCTTCGTAAAGTCGAACCTTTGAATAACCGGCCACATGCTTCAAATAAAATAGCAGCAGGCTGCCTTCACGTGAGGTGCCGCAGTAGGCGATGATGCTCTTGTCCGGCGTGATCCCGGCCTTTTCCAGCTCAGCCTTCACTTCCGCGAAGGGCTTGAACTTGTGCGTGTTGTCCTTCTCCACCAGGCGTGCCCAATGAAAACTGATCGCGCCGGGGATGTGGCCTTTGCGCAGCCAGATTTCGTCTTCGCCCCGGAACTCATTGAGCGGGCGCGCATCGACAAGCACGTTGCCCGGCTTGCCCACATGCGCCTGCACATCCGAAATGTTGGCGGCAGTGGTGGTGATGCCTTTATCCGGCAGCGTTCCCTTAGGATTGCCAAAGTATTCCTGGGTGGGGGCGAAGCCCTGCTTCTTCCATTCAGCCAGACCGCCGTCAACGATCCGGATGTCTTTGACGCCGGCTTTCTCCAGCACATGCACGACCATGGTCGAACTGAGGATCTCGTCATTCGGCAGCACATCACCCGTGGCATAGATGAGATGGAGACGGTCTTTATCAACCCCAGCACGGACGAGCAGGGCGCTGGTCAGGTCATCGGGCAGGTACTGCACGGGCACGGCGTGGTCGGTGCCACGCAGGGTGTCGAACTCCAGGTGCTGCGCGGTGGGCAGGTGGCCGCGGAAGTAGTCTTTGTAGCCGCCGCGGGTGTCCAGCACGATGGGGCGCTTGGAAGCGTCGGCGTTTTCAATGAGCGCTTTCGCTTCTGCGCATGAGATGAGGCCGATTTCGGCCTGCACGGCTGAACTCAGCAGGGCAACGGTGAGGAATGAGAGGATGGATTTCATGGGTGGGTGGCAGGGGATTAAAAGGTAAAGACGTAGTTGATCTTCGCGATGGCGCTCACGCGGTCGCGGTCGGGGAAGTTTGCCCAGGCTTCGAACACGATGTGTTTGTTGAGGAAGTATTTCGCCCCCACTGCCGCGATATGACCTTGCTGATTGCGCGACTGCACGAGATCAGCGTTCAGGTTAAAATCGCGGTTGAAGAGCTTCCAGGTGCGGTCCACACCGAAGAGGTAGCTGTTGCCATCGGTTTGCAGCCCGTAGCCGGCATGCAGGCGCAGGATATGAAAATCATGATACAGCATCGCGTAAGTGAAGGGATCGCCCGAGCGTCCGGAATCCGTCAGCGCCACACCCGCCACACCGAGGGCACACATGCCATCCTGCCAGGGTTGGATCCGCGCCTTCGTCTGGAACAGCAGCGGGCCTGAGAGTCCGGTGCCCAGCACGCTGTCGAGACCCCACTCCAGATGCACTGGCTTGAAGTCCCAGCCGGTCTTGAAGCCCACCCAGTCCGATGTTTTGCCCGGGCCACTCGTGGAAAACTGATTTGAGCCACCAAAGCTGCTGAAGAACTGCACCGCCACCGTGCGATGGTCGATGGTTTCAGCGGTCGGGATGTTGTTGAGACCGGTCGGGGTGCCGAACACGGAGGTGACAACCGCAAAAGCGGCGAGGGTGACGATGCGGGTTTTTTTTATCATGGGAAGAGGTGCCGGCCAAAGTGGAAAAACACGGCGGCGAGCAAGGCGGAAACCGGCAGCGTGATGACCCACGCCGCGAGCACCGGAATGACGGTGCGCCATTTCGCCTGTCGCGTGGTGACGCCGATGCCGATCAGCGCGCCGACGGAGACATGCGTCGTCGAAACCGGCAGACCGTGCACATTCGCTGTCGTCACGAGCAGCGCCGTGGCGAAGTTGGCCGCAAAGCCCTGGCCTGGATTCATATCGGTGATTTTATGCGCCAGCGTCTCGGCCACCTGACGCGCGCTGATCAGTCCGCCCGCCGCCATCGCCACCGCGATCAACATCATGCCCATGTTGCCATGCAGCCAGCCGACACCGAGCAGCAGCGCCGCCATCTTGGGCGTGTCGTTCACCCCCCGTGCAAAGCACACCGCCCCCGCGCTCAGAAAGTGCAGGGCGTCCAGCGTGCGCGTGCGATGATCCGGTGCCAGCCGCAGCATTTTCAGCAGGAGGTAAATCACCGCGCCCGCCACCACCGCAATCACCGGACTTAGCAGCAGCGGCTTGATGAAGCTGTCCCACAGCTTGGAGATATTCACCTCGCCTGCGGTCCAACCCGCCCCCAGCAGAGCGCCTGTGAGCATGTGGGTCGTCGAGACCGGAAAGCCAAAGCGTGTCGCCAGCAGCCCCGTGGCTCCCGCTGCCGCCGCGACCACGAACAAAAAAAACGGCTGTTCGGTCAGCCCCTCCGCCACCAGCCCCTTGCCAGAAAAGGTCTTCAGTAAATTCGCCGCCCAAAACATCGCCACCACACAGCCCGCCGCCGTTGTGACCGCCGCCCAGTTCACTGCGGTGCGGTAGCTCGTTGTCCCGCTTCCAAACAGGGATGCCACCCCTTTGAAATTGGCATTCGCCCCATTGGCATAAGCCACAACGACGACAGCAAAGGTGAGGAATAAAAGCATGGAGAGAAAGTTTTGCGCTTATTTGCGCATATTGGCATACTTTCAACAAGAACCCTTCATTCTGAGAACTTTTTCAGGCCATCTAAAATATGGCTCCGCAAGAAAGAATCACCCGCCTGCCAGCAGCTTCCGCGCACGCTCCTGGCAGAAATGAAACGCCAGTCCCAGACCCGCACCGAGACCGAGGCCGTAAAAAACGCCCCAGCTCAGTTTTGCGTACAAGGGATACTCTTTGATGAACGCAGCCTCAGACAGCCCCCCCACAAAGTAGCCGATCGAGTTCAATACAAACAGCGCGAGAAAGACTTTGAGCACCACACGCAACGCATCAAAGGCCGCCACCAGCATGCAGGCCATCACCACCGTACCACTGAGCAGTCCGGCAATGCTTCCGAGGTGGCCGTGCAGCGTCATCCAGCCTACAATCCACGCCACCGAATACGCCGCAAACGCCGGGCAGAAGACTTTGTAAAATCGCGACATCGACCCTGGCCCGATGATCAGACGATGCAGCAGCGGTGCGGTCAGGCCGAGGAAGACCACCGCGCAGGCGGCATACATCCCCGCCTCCCCCGCCTGCCTGTGGAACCATTGGCCAAACACGGCCCATGGCACAAAGCCAGCCACGCTGACGACGGTGAACCCCAGCATGCCGCGCACTACCGAAGCTCCCAGTGAAGGCACGGAAGAACCCGCCGCACGAGCGCGGGCAGCGATACTTTGGGGATCAAGTTGAAACCAGCTCATGGAATGGGGAGAGGTGAAAAATGGAATGCGACAACCGCTCAAATCAGAACGCAGCGATGAATAGGCTTCGTTCTTTGGAATGCACGGAGCATCTCACAACGTTCTTTGATTTCACCCCTCACGCGACTCCTCCCATGACTCATCTTCGCTTTGCCATCTTATATTTCGCCCTAGCGCTCTCCGCCGCCGCTGCCGCCGATGCACCTGCGCCCGTGCAGACCACGCCCAAGCTGGAGACTCTGAACCGGCAGATCCTAGAAAACACCGAAAACTCCCAGGCCTATTCGAACCGCGCTTACGTCCTTGCCCTGCTCGGACGCAAGGACGAAGCGCGTGCAGACCTGAAGAAAGCGCTCGCACTTCATGACAAGGCACCCATGCACAACCGCGCAGGCTGGGCCTATTTCAACATGGGCGACTACACCGACGCCGTGCGCGAATTTGAACTTGCAGGCAAGCTCAGCGACCATCAGGCGCACTACGACTACTACTCCCTCGTCCTCGGCTACTGGGGCACCGGCGACACCCAGAAGGCCATCGAGAACTACCAGCTCGCCGTGGAAAAAGACCCCCGCCTCGGCAGCGCCAAAACCCTGCTGGAGCGTACCCTCGAATGGACGCCGCTGGAGCAGCGCGCCATGCACGAAATCTACGTTCTTTGGAGCAAAGCCTGGAAACCCTAGCA
>NZ_JAQSEA010000104.1:27562-51868 GCF_029946185.1 Prosthecobacter sp. | reverse complement strand
CAGATCGAGTTCAATGCTTTCAGTGATGTCGGTGGAGCGCGTTTTCATCGGGGCATCCACACGCGTATGAGCGAAAGCAGTTTTTCAACGTTGAGCGGCTTCGCAAGGTAGTCGCTTGCCCCGGCGGCCAGACATTGCTGCTGGTCTGATGGCATCGCCTTGGCGGTGAGGGCGATGATGGGCAGCTTCATCCAGTCGGGGCGTTTGCGGATGGCGCGCATGGCCTCCAAACCGTCCATCTCGGGCATCATGATGTCCATCAAAACGAGGTCGATGGGCGTGTCGGAGTCCTGCCGGGCCTCCAGCGCGTCCAGCGCCTCGCGGCCGTTTCTCGCCACGGTGATCTGAATGCCCATGGGCTCCAGCATGCTGGTCAGTGCAAAGATGTTGCGCACGTCATCCTCCGCCAGCAGCACGCGCCGTCCTTCCAGCGCGGCCTCACGGCTACGGGCTTTTTCGATCATGCGCTGCTGCTCGGCAGGCAGGTCACGCACCACCTGGTGCAGGAAGAGCGCCACTTCATCGAGCAGGCGCTCTGGGGACTTCACGCCTTTGACGATGATGGCCTTCGAGTAGCGCCGGAGCTGCTGCTCCTCATCCGCATTGAGTTCTCTGCCGGTATAGATGATGACCGGCGGGAAGGGGTAGGATTCATCCACGCTGATCTCTTCCAGCAAGGCAAAGCCGCTGGTGCCCGGCAGGCTGAGATCCAGCACCACGCAGTCAAAGGTGCTGGAACGAAGCTGCTCCAGACAGGCCGCCGCATTCACCGCGCCGACCGCCTCGACCTCGCGGGAGGAAAGCAGAGCGCACAGGGACTTGAGCTGCACGGGATCATCCTCCACCACCAGCACGCGGCGCAGCCGGTGCGTGAGGTGATTTTCCAAATCCTGGAAGGCCTCGATCAGTTTCTCCCGGGTGATGGGTTTGATCCAGTATTTCAGTGCGCCCATCGCCAGCGCCTTCTCAGAGTAGTCGTTGCCGGAGACCACATGCACGGGGATGTGGCGCGTGTGGGCATCGTTTTTCAACTGCTCCAGCACCAGCAGCCCGGAGCCGTCTGGCAGGCCGATGTCCAGCACCACGGCGGCAGGCAGATGCTGGCGTGCCAGTTCCACCGCAGCCTGGGCGGTTGTAGCGACGAGGCACTGGAAATTCTGCTCCCGCGCAATCTCTGCCAGCACTTGGGCGAAGTTGTGATCGTCCTCCACCACGAGGATGGCTCTTTTCAGAGCCGGGGTCAGTTGATCGCGGTCATCCGGCACCACGCTGGCAGTCGGCTTGGCTGCCGTTGGCACTGATTGGGTGGGTGTGGCAGGCTCTGCGGGTGCCGCTGCCGGGGGCGCAGACGCAACCAAGGTGGCGGGAATTACGAGGGTGAAGGTGCTGCCTTGACCCGGCTCACTGCTGAGCTGGATCTCCCCGCCGAGAAGCCGTGCCAGCTCCCGTGAGATGGACAGGCCCAGGCCGGTGCCGCCGTATTTGCGGCTGGTGGTGTCATCGCCTTGGCAGAAGGGCTCGAAGACCATGAGCTGCTGCTCTGGCGAGATGCCGATGCCGGTGTCCCGCACGCGGAAGGAAACGGTGCCTTCGCCGCCGGCCACCTCCACCGTCACGGTGCCCTTCTCGGTGAATTTTAGCGCATTGGAAAGCAGATTGCGCAGGATCTGGTCCAGCCGCTGCGGATCAGTCAAGATGTCGTCCGGCGCACCGGGCATGGCGACCAGTTTCAGGGACAGTCCGCGTTTGTCAGCCACGGGCTCAAACTGGCTGCGCAGCGCTTCAAACAGACCGCGAATGACGATCTGCTGCGGCTTGATGTCCATGTGGCCGGCCTCGATCTTCGCCAGATCCAGCACGTCATTGATCAGCCCCAGCAGATCATTGCCGGAGCCCTGGATGGTGCGCGCGTATTTGATCTGCTCTTCGCTCAGGTTGCCATGGCGGTTCTCCGCCAGCAGCTGGGCCAGGATGAGCACGGAGTTCAGCGGCGTGCGCAGCTCATGGGACATGTTGGCGAGGAAGGTGGACTTGTAGTGGCTGGCCTGCTCCACGATGCGCGCCTGCGTCTCCAGACCGAGTTTGGCCTGGATGAGATTGTTCTTCTGCATTTCCAGCAGCCGGGTCTGGGACTCGAGCTGCAGGTTGTTCTGCTCCAGCTCCGCCTGCTGGTGCTCCAGATGGGTCTGCGTGAGCTTCAGCACCCGGCTCTGCTCTTCCAGCTCTTCGTTGGACACGCGCAGCTCCTCGGTCTGCGTCTGCATTTCCTCGGACTGGCGCTGGGTTTCCTCCAGCAGTTCCTCGATCATCGCGCGCGACTTCGCGGCCTGCACGGCTGTGCCGATGGAGCCGGAGACCCGGCTGAGCAGTTCAAGGGTGGCGTCTGACACCGGCTGGAAAAAACCGAGCTCAAGTGCAGCCGTGACCGCAGTGTCATTCGCCGCCGGGGCGATGACGAGGTGCCGTGGCCGCGCCGTGCCGAGCGTGGAGCCGATGGCAAAGTAGCCTTCCGGCACGTCGGACACGAGGAAGGGGCGGCGGTCCTTGACCGCCTGGCCCAGCAGCCCCTCGCCTGCGGCCAAGGTCGCGGGCATGCTGCCACCCGCAGGCACGGCGTAAGTCGCACAGCGCCGGAAACTGCCTGCGTCCTCGATGTAGATCGCGCCGACCTGGGCACCGAGGTATTCGCAAAGAAAGCGCAGGGCGTTGTCCCCCAGGCGCTCCAGTTTGTGCTCGTCGATCAGCTTCTGGGCCAGTTGCGCCTGGCCGCTTTGCAGCCACTGCTGCTGCCTGCGCGCCTGCTCATTGCGTTGCAGCATCCAGGCCACCACGAGGGCCATGACCATGCCTAGCACCCCGGCGGCGATGGTGCTCTTCACCGCCATTTGAAAGGCCTCCTCACTCTCCAGAAGCCGCTGCCGCCGCAGGCTTCTCTCCTCCTGCTGCATGGAGGTGAGGTTTTTCCGCAGCAATTCCATGGAAAGTTTGCCGCGGTCGGTTTTGACAATCTCCAGCGCGGCTTCAAAGCCGTCTCTCCGCCTCATGACGATGGACTCCGCCAGCTCCACTAGCTTGAGGTCGATCTGCTTTTTGATCAGCGGCAGCAGTTCCTGGTGCAGCGGGTTGCCACGAGTAAGCTCGTTGATGCTGGCGAAACGCTCCTCGATGTGCGAAATGGCGGCATCATAAGGGGCCAGGTAGCGCTCGTCCCCGGTCAGCAGAAAGCCACGCTGGCCGGTCTCGGCATCCTTGATGGTGGAAAAAATGTCCTCAAGACCCGTGATGACCTCATGTGTGTGCGAGACCTTGGCCGTGAGCGACCGGAGGCTCTGGATGTTGGACGTCGAAATGGCCGCCGTGCCGATGAAAAAGGCGATGGCGGTAAGCAGACCCACAAGAGGCAGCAGCTGGGAAGACTTCGAGAAGCGCGTGCCGGATTTCAGCGCATTGAATTGGGACGTTATCATGAAACTGACTGAAAACGGTTAAATATGTAGGTGACGCTGGATGGTAGCGATAGATTCTGTCTGCCGGAAATGGATTGTTGGACTCGTGCAGCGCTTCAGGTGAGGACCATGAGTTCGTTACCCTCCCTTTCTGTCACGGAAAGAATCAAAAAAACAATCAGATAGGGGGCCTGAAGACCATCACAACCTGACCAGACCCTGTTGGCATCCTCGGGGAATGCCTGATGCGGCAGATGCTGCTAACCCTGAAATGCTGCGGCTGCGTCGGGAACGTGCAGGAGATCGACAGTTCTCCATGTCTGAAAACACGCCTCAATTTTCATTCAGGATGCACTTCCCTACGGTTGCTGGTCAAACCAGTTGCGATTTGAGGGTAATGGGGTTTGAGTCGTGCTGACCCAAATTGCGCTCTCACCCCCTTCGGTTATTTTTTTCATGAAACGCTCCCAGTTCATTCGCCCCACCCTGACAGCCGCTTTTCTAGTTGCTGGCAGTCTGTCGCTCGCCGCTGCTCCTCAAGGTACTAAAGGCGTCGAAGATTTCGACCCGCTCGCTTTTCCAGGCAAAGTCGTCGATGACGTGATCGTGCCCGTGCCGAGCGAGGTCTTCTCCGTGCTCGACAAACTGGGCGAGCCCAACTGGAATGCCGAATTGCGCAAGGAGGAAATGCCTTCCACGAGTGACCGCACCAAGCTCTCCCTCCTCTTTGGCTACACCGTGGCGGAAGGCTTTGTGGCCGTTCAGGCCCAGGACAAGGAAGCCGTCAAAGACATCGGCCATGACGTCATCTCTCTGGCCAAGAGCCTCGGTCTCAGCAAATCCGTGCTGCCACATGCACAGGCCATCCTGGATGCGGCGGACAAAGGCAACTGGAGCGCCATCCGCAGGGAGTTTGACCAGACGCAGAAAACCGTGCGCGACACAATGGAGCAGATGAGAGACATGGATCTTTCGCAGTGCGTCAGCCTCGGCGGCTGGCTGCGCGGCACGGCCTCCGTGACCTCCGTGGTGAAGAAGAGCTTCTCCGCTGACCGTGCGGAACTGCTGAACCAGCCGATGCTGGTGGAGCATTTCGTGAGCAGCATCACCAGGATGCCCGGCAGCACCCGCGACCAAGATGTGGTGAAATCCATTCAAAAGGGCCTCTCCTCCGTGCTTCGGCAGATGGAAGGCGCAGTGGACGGCTTCTCGAAAGATGCCGTCTCGGATATTGGCAAGACCTGCGATGGTCTGCTGACTGAAATCCTTGCGAAGAAGTAATCGGTGAACCTGACGCGCATGATCTCTCCCATGGAAAGAAACCCAACAATGAATCACCCTTGTTCCCGTTTGCAGGCTCTCGCTGCTGTGTGTGTACTGCTGCTTGGCGCGACACTCGTCTACGCCACGGTGGACGAGTCCCATGATTTTGCCATGGAGGCCGCCACTCCCTTTGTAGAGAAGGGGTTCATCGTGCGGGAGGACTACTGGAACGGCGAGGTGAAAAGCGGGCAGAAGCTCCAGATCACCCACCAGCTTTTCAAAGGCAATGAGTATGCCTTCTGGCTCGGCACGAGCCAGGAAGGTGTCACCCTCGACATGAAGGTCTTCGACGAGAAAAACCAGCCGGTGCAGATCGACGCCAAAGCGGACAAATATTTCATGAGCGTGCGTGTCAATCCGCCGAAGACCGGCACCTACAAGATCATCTTCGAGCTGAAATCGAAGTCGGATGTCGGCGTGCTCTGGGCGCTGGCCTATGGTTACCGCTGATGCCCGTCGAAACGCTCACGTATGAGACGCCGCAGTTCCTCCAAAAGCTGATCGGCAATGACCTCGGCAGCCTGCGGCTGATTGGGGAAGCGTTTGGCGTGAATGTGACCAGCCGCGAAGGCTGGGTGCGACTGGAAGGGGATGCTGACAAGATCGATGCGGCGCGTGAGGTTTTCACCCAGCTCGAAAAAGTGCGCCGCAATGGCGGTGACGTGTCCTTTGCCATGGTGCGTCTGGTGATCGACAGCGTGCAGCGTGAGACGGGGGATTCCCCGGCGGAGGCGATCATGCACCTCAAGCTGCTCGGCTCCGGCAAGCGCCCTCCTGTACTGGCCAAGACGCGTGGGCAGATCGCCTACGTGCAGGCTATGCGGGAATCCGAGGTCGTCTTCGGCGTCGGTCCTGCTGGCACTGGCAAGACCTATCTCGCGATGGCGCAGGGCTTGCACTACCTCAAAGAAAAAGTCGTGCAGCGGCTGGTCCTCACCCGTCCTGCCGTTGAGGCCGGCGAAGCGCTGGGCTTTTTGCCGGGAGATTTGAAGGAGAAGATCTTCCCTTACCTGCGGCCGCTGTATGATGCGCTCTACGATATGCTGGAACCGGAGGAGGCAGAGCGCCTCATTGAGCGCGGCAGCATCGAGATCGCCCCGCTGGCCTACATGCGTGGGCGAACGCTGAAGAACGCCTTCATCATCCTTGATGAAGCACAAAATACGACCACCGAGCAGATGCTCATGTTCCTGACCCGTCTGGGTGATGGGGCGCGCTGCGTGGTCACGGGGGACCCTTCACAGATCGACCTGCGTCGGCATGTGAAGTCGGGTTTAAAGGAAGCTGTTGAGCTGCTGCAAGATGTCGAAGGGGTCCGTTTTGTGGCCTTTGCTCCGAAAGACATTGTTCGTTTGCCAGTCGTGCAGCGTATCATTGAGGCTTATCAATCCGGGCGGAGTCGTAAAAGTGAGACACAATGGCTCAAGAAGGATGAGGGCGCGGGGAAAGATTCTTGTTCCAACCCCGATGTATGATAGTCTCATACCCACTCCCCCTATTTAAATAAAACATGTTTGAGTCCATTCGTCGTGCCCGCTTGCAACGCGAAGGGCTTTCCTGCGGTAAAACCCGCCGAAAGCACCAGGAAGGGGATTTGCTGGATGAGATGCGCACGCATCCAGCCGGCACGGTGGTGGCCTACGTCCTGTTTTTCATTGGCGTTTTCTTCCTGATGCGCCTTGGCACCCAGGTGGAGGCAGGACTGCCCGCTGTCACCTTCCTGCACATTCTGTATGCTGCAGCCATTGGTTTTGCCATGGTGGTGCATGAGCGCGTGGTGCTCCGGCAGCTAATCTGTGACAACGGCGTGCTTCTTCTTGTGCTGGGTACCATTTTCACCCACCTCGCCCTCGTGGTGCTCATGCTGGATCTTTCCTTCAGCCAGAGCTGGGGCAAGACGCTCAAGGCCATCGTGCTGCCGCATGCCTTTGGCCCGGTGGTGCTCTCCGTGATTCTGGGACGGCGCATCGGCTTGTTTGGGGCCATTTACGCCACGCTCTTCGGCGTGATGGTCTGCATCTCCATTTCTGCGCCTACGTACATGGCCACTTCGGCCCTGCTCGGCTTTACTGGCGTGCTGCTCACAAAGCGCGTTCGCCGACGCAACCGGCTCTTCATGGCGGGCCTCTACGTCGGTCTGGTGGCCATGGCCTACTCGCTCCTGCTGCATGAGGCGGCAGGCGTGATCATGGAGGAAAAAATCGGCCGCATGGTGGGCCTGCCGCTTCTCATCG
This sequence comes from Prosthecobacter sp., assembly GCF_029946185.1. Classification (GTDB taxonomy): domain Bacteria; phylum Verrucomicrobiota; class Verrucomicrobiia; order Verrucomicrobiales; family Verrucomicrobiaceae; genus Prosthecobacter. The sequence continues at coordinate 44,865 of NZ_JAQSEA010000104.1, read as the reverse complement.
GCGTCGTTACTGGCATGGCCGTGGGCGGCTTGCTGCCGGTGATGGAAAGCGTCTTTGGCGTCACCACCGATGTATCTTGGCTCGAGCTCGGAGATTTGAACCACCCGCTCATGCGCCGTCTCAGCATCGAAGCCCCCGGCACCTACCATCACAGTCTTGTCGTGGCCAATCTTGCCGAGGCGGCTGCCGAAAACATCGCCGCCAGCGCCAGCATGTGCCGTGTGTGCGCTTACTTCCATGACATCGGCAAGCTCAGCAAACCGGAGTACTTCATCGAGAACATGGACCCCTCGGACAACCCCCATGAAGACCTCACCCCGCGCATGAGCGCATTGGTCATCATCGCGCATGTCAAAGACGGCGTCGATCTCGCCATCAAGCACAACCTCAACTCACGCATCATCGACGTCATCGAGCAGCACCATGGCAACTCGCTGGCCTGGTTCTTCTACCGTCAGGCGATAGATCAAAAAGCCGAAGTGGAGCGTCTGGTGAAACAAGGCAAGGTCAAGGAGGGCGATGTGCCGCAGGTCAGCGAAGAAACCTTCCGCTACCCAGGTCCGCGACCCCAGTTCAAGGAGTCGGCCATCATCTCCCTGGCAGATGCCGTTGAGAGCGCCTCCCGCACACTCGACAAACCCAATGCCTCACGCATTGAGACCATGATCAAAGACATCGTGCAGGCACGTATGATGGACGGCCAGCTGGATGAATGTGATCTCACCATCGCAGAACTTGCCAAGATCAAGGCCAGCTTTGCCAAAACCCTGCTCAGCATGATGCATGGCCGCATCAAATATCAAAAAGCCGTGGAGTCCAAGCCTGCGCACCATGCTCCCGCACGGGATGAAACCAAACCCGTATTGGTTGGCGATGACGAAACTGAGAGCCCTTCATCGGAGAAAATTGTCGAGGCCTCCTTTTCGGGGGCCACCGCTGAGGCGGCTCTCAAGAAGACCCGCAATCGCAAATCGCCTCCCGCCTCCGCCGCCTGATGCCGCTGCCAAAGCTCCGTATTTACAACCGGCAGAAAGCTCACGCCATCCCGTTGCCATGGCTGCGGCGCATCGGCAAAGCCGCGCTGCCCGGGTGCATCGCAGCGATGAAATCTCCAGAGGCACCTTTAGCCTCGCTGAAGGAGATCGAGATCACGATTGTCGATGACGCCGACATCGCCCGTGTGCATGCCGATTTCCTCGACGATCCCACGCCCACGGACGTCATCACCTTCCATCACGGCGAGATATTGATCAGCGCGGACACCGCTCTGCGCCAGGGCACCGAGCACGGCCAGACCCTCGACCACGAAGTCGCCCTTTACCTCGTCCACGGCCTCATGCATCTCGGTGGCTGGGACGACCACGAGCCGGAAGAAGCGAGTGAGATGGCACAGCGGCAGGAAGCCATTTTGCAGGAAGCATTGGCAAAGTAGTCGCGAGCTTTAGCTCGTTCTGGGCGCGTCCACGCTTTTCCAGAACGAGCTAAAGCTCAGACTACTTTACGCCTCCAGCACCTTCAGGGCATTGCGCAGTAGCGTAAGCCCAGCCTCCTGGCTTTTCTCGGGATGGAACTGCACTGCCACGAGGTTCTTTTTGGCGATGCCGCTGATGAAGCTGACATCGTAATCCGTGCGGCATAGCGCCAGCGATTCATCCTGCACATCCGGGTAGTAAGAATGCACGAAGTAAACATACGTCGGATTCGGCAGGCTGTCCCACACCGCAGACTGATTCGCTTCCCACTGGGCCACATTCCAGCCCATGTGCGGGATTTTCAAACCGCTCTCAGGATTGAACTTGCGGACCTTGCCGGCCACGGCGCACAGACCTTCCACGCCGGGGGACTCTTCGCTGCTTTCAAACAGGAGCTGGTAGCCGAGGCAGATGCCGAGGTAGGGCTTCTCAGCCTTCAGCCAGGTGCGCAAAGGCTCCCACAGGCCGGTTTCTTTGAGGATACGTATGGAGTCGCCGAAGGCCCCTTGGCCTGGAAAGACGAGCACGTCGATGTTCGCGAAGTCTTCGGGCTTCGTGACAAGGTTGGCCTGCGCTCCGATGGCGGCAAAGGCATTCAACACGCTGCGCAGATTTCCTGCGCCATAATCCAGCACGCCAAGTTTCATCACAGGACGTCCTTCGTGCTGGGGATGCCGGTGACGCGGGGGTCATGCTTGGTGGCAGCATCCAAGGCGCGGGCTAGGCCTTTGAAAATGGCTTCGGCCATGTGGTGGGCATCGCGACCACGGCGGATTTCGACGTGAAGGGTGGCCAGCAGGCTGGAGGAGAAAGCGCGGAGGAATTCCTCAACGAGCTGATAGCTGAAGCGGTTCACACCGCCGATGGCTTCCATCTTTTCAGGCGCGTGATAGCTGAGGAAGGACCGGCCGCTGAGGTCGAGCGCGACTTCGGCGAGGGTTTCATCCATGGGCAGAAGGAAGAAGCCATAGCGGACGATGCCCGCCTTGTTGCCCAAGGCTTCGCGGAAGCAGTTGCCGAGCACGATGCCGGTGTCTTCGACGCTGTGGTGATAGTCCACTTCGATGTCGCCCACGCACTTCACTTTGAGGTCAAAGAGGCCGTGCTTGGTGAACAGCGTCAGCATGTGGTCAAAGAACGGCACTCCGGTGTCGATCTGTGATTTGCCGGACCCATCGACATTGAGTTCGATCTCAATGTCGGTCTCGGCGGTTTTGCGGTGCTGCTTGGCGGTTCTGGCTTGGCTCATTGGGGGAGGGGTAATGAACACCGGTTTTGCGGTAGAGCAAGCGGGGAGGGTGGAGCAGTCAAGCAGGTCAAGAGTCGAGCCTTGACCCTCTTGACCACTTCTTGACAATTCCTTGACCTTCCGTCCTCATGCCAGCAAGCCCTTGACCACTTTGCCCGCTACGTCGGTGAGTCGGTAGCGCCTGCCCTGGAACTTGTAGGTGAGGCGTTCGTGGTCGATGCCGAGGAGATGCATCAGCGTGGCGTGGAAGTCGTGGATGTGGAGACCGTCTTTGACGGTGTTGTAGCCGAAGTCGTCGGTCTCGCCATACACGGAGCCGCCCTTGATGCCGCCGCCCGCGAACCAGGCGCTGAAGCAGCGTGGGTGGTGATCGCGGCCGAAGTTGGTGCTGATCTTGCCCTGGCAGTACGCGGTGCGACCGAATTCACCGCCCCAGACAACGAGGGTGTCGTCCAGCATACCGCGTTGCTTGAGGTCTTTGATGAGGGCGGCTGCGGGCTGGTCGGTTTCTTTGCAGAGCTTGGGTAAGGCACCCGGCAGGCCGCCGTGGTGGTCCCAGTCCTGATGGTAGAGCTGGATGAAGCGCACGCCTTTTTCCGCGAGACGACGCGCCTGCAGGCAGTTGGCGGCGAAGGTGCCGGGTGTTTTGACATCGGGGCCGTAGCTATCGAGGATGTGCTGCGGCTCGGCGCTGAAATCGGTGACTTCGGGGATGCTGCTCTGCATGCGGAAGGCCATCTCGTAGTGGTCAATGCGGTTCTGGATTTCGGTGTCGGGAGTGCCGGCGAACTGATGCTCGTGCAGTTCCTTGAGGCGGTCCAGCATGAGGCGGCGGCTGTCGGCATTCACGCCTGCGGGGTTGCCGAGGTAGAGCACGGGGTCCTTCGCAGCGCGGAAAAGTACGCCTTGATGTTTGGTGGGAAGGAAGCCGCTGCCCCAGAGGTGTGAGCCGAGGGGCTGCCCGCCTTTGCCCTTGGTGATGAGGACGGTGAAGGAAGGCAGATTGGCATTGTCTGCGCCCAGCCCGTAGCCCAGCCATGAGCCAAAACTGGGGCGGCCGGCGATCTGGGAGCCAGTCTGGAAAAAGGTGACGCCGGGGCCGTGATTGATCGACTCGGTGAACATGGAGCGCGCCACGCAGATGTCGTCTGCGATGCTGGCGGTGTGTGGTAGCAACTCGCTGAACCAGCCGCCGGCCTGACCGTGCTGGGTGAACTTGAAGGGAGAGCCCACCATGGGGATGGAGGACTGATTGCCGGACATGCCGGTGAGCCGCTGTGTGCCGCGCACGGAGTCGGGGAGTTGCTCGCCGTTGCGTTTGTTCAGCAGAGGCTTGTAATCAAACAGGTCCAGGTGCGAAGGTCCGCCGGACATGAAGAGGTAGATGATGCGCTTCGCCTTTGGCGCAAAGTGCGTGCCGCCGAGCACGCCGTGGTCTGCGGGTTCGGAGCCTTGCGCGAGCAGTTCGTTCAAGGCGATGCCGCCGAGGCCCATGCCAAAGCGGTTGAGGAGGGTGCGGCGTGTGAGTGGTGCATGATCAGAGTTTGGAACCTCTGACTGAAGCTGACTGGCGCTGATGGAATTCATGAGGGAGGGGAAGGAGGGGGGACTCATCGGACGCTCATCAAACACCCGTGGGGAGGTCAAAAGATGAAGGACTCGTGTTAGATCTGGGGTTCAAATTTCAGCGTTTTAGCTTGCGCGTATCTGGCTCAGCGGGCGTCATCGGCATGCGGAGTTTTGGCCGGGTGCTCATTTTGGGATGGTGGTAGCGGAACACCTCCAATCCGGCAGGGCTGGGTGCAAGAGGAGGTGAAAACTGCGATGAGCGCGGTCAGCCACTGTGGCAGCCGTGATAGAAACTGCAGCTTGAGCACGGCTTTGCCTGCGGGGGCACGTTGATCTAAGCGTGTCAGATAGCTGATGCATTTTTGCTCGGAGCTGGGGGCCAGTGCTTCGTTGCGCTCGGCGGCTGTCATCGCGGACAGATTGTGTACGTGAAGCTGGCAGTGCTCGCAGTAGCGGCGTTTTTCATCGCCGACCATGGACTCCCATTTAACGGGGCAGGGGTTTTCGATGGCTGGCACGAAGTTTGGTTTCATGAGAGGGCGGGTGAAAAATGGGGCTTCAGGACCAGCTAAAATCGTGTTTGAGGCAGCGGCGGTTTGTGTCACGGCTACGCGGTTCAACGGGATTTGAGGGAGGTGGGTGGTGCGGTTCCGTGGGTTGTGTCAGCCCTACGGACTTTTAAGAAGGGGTTGGGTGAAGCGCGGAGGTGGCGGAGTGCTGCGGGCTTGGAGGCCCGCGCTCCTGTGCTTTGAGGCAGTGCGTGAGGTTAGTGTTCGAAAATGGGTGAACCCGTGTACGCTTTGAAGAGATGCGTTATGAGAGGTGGTGGGATGGCGCTTACTCAATGATGCCTTAGCGTTTCACCACGCTGGCATCGTGGTTCAGAAGAGCTTGAGCGAGGACGGTGGCTGCGGCGGCTTCGGGTAGGGGGAGGTCGGTGTCTCGTTTGGCGTTGCCGGTTTTGAGGAGGGCTTCGGCTTCCTTAGGCGAGGCTTTGAAGTGGGTGAGTTGTTCTTGGTAGAGCTGGGTGCAGATTTGGATTTCCTTCGCGTCGGGCTTGCGGCTGAGGCAGCGGAGGAAGACAAGTTCGATCATCTTGGGGAGGTCGCCTTTCGTTTCGAGGTGGAGCTTTTCACCGAGGACGCGGGCGGCTTCGACGTATTGGATGCCGTTGAGGAGGATGAGGGCCTGGAGGGGGGAGTCGGTGCGTTCGCGTTTGGAGATGCAGACGGCGCGGCGTGGGGCATCGAAGGCGACCATGGCGGGCGGGGGGCTGGTGCGACGCCAGTTGGTGTAGAGGCTGCGGCGGTAAACGGCATCCCCTGCGCTGGGACCCATGGGCTTGAAGGCTTCGGTCATTTCATAGGGATAGACGGGTGCTCCGCCCAGGGTGAGCTTGAGAAGGCCGGAGGCGGCGAGGGCGTTGTCGCGGATCATCTCGGCGGGCAGGCGGAAATGGGGGCCGCGTGCGAGCCATTGGTTCTCGGGATCGTCGTCCATGGTTTTTGCATCGGCGATGCTCTGCTGGCGATAGACCTGGCTCATGACGATTTCCTCGATGAGTGACTTCACATTCCAGCCGCTTTGAATGAACTTGAGTGCGAGGTGATCGAGCAGTTCGGGATACAAGGGGCTCTCGCCCTGACTGCCGAAGTCCTCGGAGGTCTTCACCAAGCCGCGTCCGAAGAGGCTCTGCCAGATGCGATTGACGGTGACGCGAGCGGTGAGGGGATGATCGGGTGCGGTGAGCCACTGGGCGTAGCCGAGGCGATTCTTCGGTGCGCCTTTGGGGAAGGGGTTGAGGAACACGGGAGTGACCGGGCCGACTTCTTCGCCGCGTTTGTCATACTCCCCACGTTCCAGGATGTAGGCCTTCTTGGGCTGCGGGAGTTCCTGCATGACCATGATTTCCTTCTGCGCATCGGCAAAGGCGGTGACTTCTGCTCGGGCGGCTTGCAACTCGGTGAGCAGGGGGGCGAGCTTCGCATCGAACGGCATGGAGAGGTCGCGGTTGAAAATGCGTAGATCATCGACGAGGCCGTTTTTAAAACCGCGATCGCGCATGCGTTCGCCGAGGCTGATCTCGTCATGACCGCCACCGGTGATGTTCTTGGTGAGGTGGTCTTTGATGATGTCCACGGCGGCGAGTTTGCCATTGATGAAGATCTTCAAACCCGAGGCGCGGCTGCTGCCGTCGTTGGTGACGATGACCTGCGTCCATTCATTCAGCGGCACCTTGGCCTGGGTGCGGATGGAGATGGCGTTGCCGGGCCAGAAGTTGATCAGCGACCATTTGATGCGGCCTTCTTCAATCAGCAGTTCGTAGCCACGGCTGCCTGCGTCTGTCCAAGCATGGGAGCGATGCAGCACGACGGCGCGTTCTTTCTCATCGGGTGTCTGCAGCCAGATGGAGATGCTGAAGGGCTCGTGACGTTGGAAGTTGCCCAGTGGTGTGTCCATGGCGTCATCGCCGGTGAACTGAACGGCCTTGCCGAGTTTGCCGGGGACGAGTTTGTTCTCGCCTTTGAGGATGGCTTCGGGGCCGGGTGGCGGAGCTTTGGCGTCTTTCTTTTTCTGTGCGGGTGTTTGGACTTTGGCGGCGACTTCGGGCTTGGGTTGAGGTGGCGCAGGTGGCGGAGCCGGATGAAGAGCGTCGGCGAGTTTGTTGCCTTTGAGTTCGTCGAAGGTGAAATGGGCGAGCTGGCCTTCTTGGGATGCGGGGGCGTCGTTCTGAAAATCGAGCGTTGTGAGGGCAGGAGTGCCCGCATCATTTAGCTTCTTTTCCAGCGTGGCCACTTTCGCTTTGAGCACCGCCATCTTCTCCTTGGCGGGCTGGTCCATCAGCATCAGTGCCGGTGTGGGTTGGGAAGGGGTGAAGAAGGAATAGAGGCCGGCTTCGTCGATGTTTTGCAGCATCGAAAAGAGGCCGTAGTAGTCCTTCTGCGTGATGGGATCGAACTTGTGATCGTGGCAACGGGAGCACTCAAAAGTGAGGCCGAGGAAGGCGGTGGCGACGGTCTGAACGCGGTCAGCGATGTACTCGACCCGGTACTCTTCCTCAACGCTGCCGCCTTCGCTTTCCTGCTGGTGCAGGCGGTTGAATGCGGTGGCGAGGATTTGCTCGTCGGTGGGATTTGGCAGCAGATCGCCTGCGAGCTGCCAGGTGATGAACTGGTTGAAGGGGAGGTTGTCGTTGTAGGCTTTCACCACCCAGTCGCGCCAAGGCCAGACGTCGCGTTCGCGATCCACCTGAAAGCCGTAGGTGTCGGCGTAGCGGGCCTGATCGAGCCAGTCCACGGCCATGCGCTCGCCATAGTGCGGCGAGGCGAGGAGCCTAGTTACTAGATGCTGGATGCTCGATGCTGGATCGAACTGATGCGCGGTGACGAAGGATTGAATTTCGTCCGGGGAGGGAGGCAGGCCGGTGAGGTCGAAGCTGAGTCGGCGGATGAGGGTTTCGGGTGTGGCTTCGGGCTGGAGTTTTAGGCTGCGTGCGGCGAGTTCGGCGCTGACGATTTGGTCGATGCTCTGCGAGTTGGCGGCGTCTGGCTTGAGGGGAATGAAGGCCCAGTGAGATTCATACTCTGCGCCTTCGTTGATCCATTGCTTCAGGATGGCGATTTCAGCCGGAGTCAGGGCGCTGAGCTTTGATTCGGCCGGTGGCATGTGGTCATCGGCGTCGGTGGTGAGGATGCGCTGGATCAGCTCGCTCGCTTCGGCCTTGCCGGGGACGAAGGCTTTGGCCTCCACGGCTGCTTCGCGCTCATCGAGACGGAGATCGGCCTCACGCTTTTTCGGATCAGGCCCGTGGCAGAAGAAGCACTTGTCCGAGAGGATGGGCCGCACATCGCGGTTGAACTTCACCTTCGCGGGCGCGGCGGAGAGCAGGGCTGGCAAGGTGAGGAGGATGAGGAGAAGCCGATTCATTAGGGGGGGCGGAGGAAACATGGAACGTTAAACGCTCAACATTGAACTTTGAACATTGAACATTGAACATTGAACATTGAACATTGAACATTGAATTCCAGATGGAGCGAGCGAGGGCGTGGAAGGCTCCTTAAATAAACGCCGCTCGCCTATGCCTCTTTATGGAAGAATTGTGTCTTATTCTGCTGTGGTGGGAAGGAATGACTGGTGGATGCGTTGTGGATCGGCGTATCTAATTCCAGAGATTGCATGTCGAACCGCCGCAAATACCTGAACTACACCACCCCCTGGGGCGTGGATCTGGCGCGTGTGGCGCAGTCAGGCTGGACGCCGTTCTTGATCCATGAAAGCGGCTATCAACCGGCGTTGAATGATTGGAACCATCAAGGCGTCGATTCGCCGTTCTGGCGCTTCTACTACAATCCGAAACCGGGCTGCCATCTGCTGTTTGAAGGGCGCGAAATTCCGCTCGGGCCGAAGCGCGCTGTTTTGATTCCGGCGGATACGGTCTTTGACTGCTGCGGGCCGGTGAAGGCGAGCCACTTCTGGCTGCATTTCACGACGGCGCGACCGGGAGTGTCGATGCCTGCCAAACCCATCGTCATCGCGGTGGATGACCTGCTGTGTGCGCTGCTAGGACAGTTGATCGCCACACATCGCGAGCCATCAGGCGAACTGCGTGACCACCGCCTGCACCACCTCAGTGCCGCGCTGCTGCACACGGTTTTTGCTGCCTTGGAAACCGAGGCACCGCCGCCGATGCCCGAGCGGATTGTCGATGTGCTCGCGCTCATCGCACGTGCTCCGCACAGCAAGCTGACGAACCCCTTTCTTGCCGAACGCGCAGGCATGAGCGTGGAGCGGTTCATCCGCGCCTTTCGCGAGCACACGGGACACACGCCGGCGGTGTATGTGCTGAGCACGCGGGTGCGCCTAGCGGGCGAAGCACTCGCGCTCACGGACAAAACGATTGATCAAATCGCCGTCGAGTTCGGCTTCCCCAATCGCCACTACTTCAGCCGCATGTTTGCCCGCCAAGTCGGCTGCGGCCCGTCAGAATTTCGCGCACGGCAGCGGCAACGGAAGGGGAGGTGACGAATGACGAGGCCGGAGAGTTGACCACGGAATACACAGAATACACGGAACCAGAATCACACTCTGTTTTCCGTGTATTCTGTGTATTCCGTGGTTATCAAATCTGGCTTCTAGGCAGAGCCAAAATACAATTGGGTGGTGAGGAGCAGGGCTACGCCAGCACTCCCTTCACCAAATTCCCGGCGATGCCGGTGAGGCGCATGTCGAGGCCTTGGAACTTGTAGTTGAGGCGCTCGTGGTTGATGCCGAGGAGGTGCATGATCGTGGCATTGAGGTCATGCACATGCACGGGGTCGCGGACGATGTTGTAGCTGTAGTCGTCCGTCTCGCCGTAGGTGGTGCCTTTCTTCACACCGCCACCGGCCATGAAGAGCGAGTAGCAGCGCGGATGGTGATCGCGACCATAGTTGGTCTCGGTGAGGGCACCTTGCGAATAGATGGTGCGGCCGAATTCACCGCCCCACACGATGAGCGTGTCATCCAGCAGGCCGCGCTGTTTCAAGTCTTTGATGAGGGCGGTGGTGGGCTGGTCGGTGTCGTGGCACTGGCCGCGAATGGCAGCGGGCAGGCCACCGTGATGATCCCAGCCCATGTGGAAGAGCTGGATGCAGCGCACATCGCGCTCAGCGAGGCGGCGCGCGAGCAGGCAGTTCGCGGCGAAGGTGCCGGGCTTCGTAACGTCGGGGCCGTAGCTGTCGAGGATATGCTGCGGCTCTTTGGAGGTGTCCACCAGATCGGGCACGCTCATCTGCATACGAAATGCCATTTCATACTGGGAGATGCGCGTCGTGGTTTCGGGATCGCCGAAGGAGGCGAAGTCACGTTGATTGAGCGCGGCGATTTCATCCAGCATCTGGCGGCGCATGGGGCGGTCCACGCCGGCGGGATTGGAGAGGTACAGCACGGGGTCGCCCGCATTGCGGAAGCGCACGCCCTGATGCTGCGTGGGCAGGAAACCACTGCCCCACAGGCGGTCGTAGAGCGGCTGGTCTTCACGCCGCCCGGTGCCGAAGGATGTCATCACGACATACGCCGGCATGTCGCGATTTGCACTGCCAAGACCGTAGCTGAGCCAGGAGCCGATGCTGGGCCGCCCGGCGAGCTGCGAACCGGTTTGGCAGAAGGTGATCGCGGGATCGTGATTGATCGCCTCGGTGAACATCGAGCGGATCACACACATCTCATCGGCCACGGTGGAGAGGTGGGGAAACAACTCGCTCAACCAGACGCCGCCTTGTCCATGCTGCGCAAATTTGAAAATTGACGGTGCTACGGGAAACGCCTTCTGCCCTGAAGTCATCGTCGTGAGCCGCTGCCCCTGACGAATGCTCGCCGGCAGATCCTCCGCGCGGCGCTTCTCCATCTTCGGCTTGGGATCAAACAGATCGAGCTGTGATGGCGCACCCGATTGAAACAGATAGATGATGCGTTTTGCCTTGGGCGCGAAGTTGGGAAAGAACCGTGCTGGCGATGCAGCGGATGCTTCGTCATGGAGCAACGAACCGAGCGCGGCGGCTCCGATGGCGCTGCTGCTGTTTTTGAGGAAGATGCGGCGGTTGAGGCGGTCTTGAAGTTGAAGCGAAGGAGAGTTCATATCAGTCTCGGGTAATGACGCGATCAAGGTTGAGGAGGACGGAGGCCGTGGTGGTGTAGGCGGCGAGTTCAGCAGGATTGAGCGATGCGTCGGCTTTCGTTGTGCCTTGGGAAATCAGGGCGGTGGCGTCGGCGGGCTTGGCCGTGAATTCTGTGATGCGTCTCTTTAAACCCTCAGTGAGTTGCTGGAGCGCGGCGGGTTCGATGTCACGCGCGGTGGCGCGTTGAAAGCCGTAGGCGATGCGCTGCTCCGGCGTGGTGCCGCCGTGCTGCATCATCTGCTGCGCCAAACCGCGCGCGGCTTCGACAAAGGTGACTTCGTTGAGCAGCGAGAGCGCCTGCAACGGCGTGTTGGTGCGGCTGCGCTTCACGGTGCAAATCTCCCGCGTGGGCGCGTCAAACAGCAGCATGGTGGGCGGTGCGGCGGTGCGTTTCCAGATGGTGTAGAAGCTGCGGCGGTACAGGCCTTCGCCCGCGTCTGCCTTGTAGCCGCGCAGGTCGCCGTACTTGCTGGTTTCGTCCCACACGCCTTCCGGCATGTAGGGCTTTACGCTCGGGCCACCGATCTTGGGCACCAGCAGGCCTGCCACAGCAAGCGCCTGATCACGCACCACCTCACCCGACAGACGAAAGCGTGGGCCGCGTGCGAGGAGGCGGTTCTCGGGATCCTTTTCGAGCAAGGCGGGGGTGAGCTTGGACGACTGCCGGTACGTGGCGCTCATGACGATGAGCTTCTGCATCGCCTTCATGTCCCAGCCGCAGCGGATGAACTCGGTGGCGAGCCAGTCGAGCAGTTCGGGATGCACCGGGTACTCGGACTGCGTGCCGAGGTTGTCGGTGGATTTCGACAAGCCGTAGCCAAAGAACTTTTCCCAAGCGCGGTTCACCCACACGCGGGCGGTCAGCGGATTTTCCGGCGACACAATCCACTGCGCGAGGCCGAGGCGATTGCTCGGTGCGCCCTTCGGCATCGGCGGCAGGACGGCGGGCGTGAGCATGCTGACCTTCTCGCCCGGCTTGTCATACTCGCCGCGTGTGAGGACGAAGGCATCGCGCACGGGGCCTTCTTTCATCACCATCACGGAGGGGACGGTGCGCTCGTATTTCTCGAGCTCCGTCTTTGCCGCCGCGAGCGCATAGTCCGCATCGCGCAGCGGACTGTCCACGCTGGCGCGGTAGTATTTTTCGAGCTCGGTGCGTTGCGGCGGTGTACGGTTTTCGGTCGGTGTTTTCAGGACGGCCAGCACGGCGGCGGGTGGGCCACCCGTGCCATCAATGCTTGCCAGCGCTGGATCGGCATTGGTCGTGGAAAGGCGGAAGCGGCCGATGTTATGTCCGGCGAAGTTCGTCTGCTGCAGCAGGCGCAGAGTCAGCGTCGCACCTGCGGGCACGGCGACCGCTTTGTCCACGATGAACATCGCGTTGCGCTCCACGCGCTTCTTCGGGTCGTTCCCGTCAATCGCCCAGCCGTTCTTGGGGTCCTTGTCGAGCAGCAGCTTCACATCGTAGCCCTTTTGCGAGTAGTCCGCCTCAGCACGGGCGAAGGTGATTTTGACCGGCTGCTTCAAACTGGGCGCGCTGATCTCGCCCTCGATGCCGGTGAGCACGAAGTTGCCATTGGAGGCGCGGCCCAGGCTTTGATTGGGCAGGGTGGGATCTGGCAGTGCTTCCAACAACACTCCGGTAAAGCTGCCTGCGGCGAGGGGCGCGGTGACGGTGTAAGTGTCGGAGTTGGGATTGCGTCCCCCGGCGATCCATGAGGAATCCTCAAGCTTGCGCAGTGCGGCACCGCCTTGGGACTTGGCCTGTGTCACCGCCAGGATTTCCCACATGGGCTTCTTCGCGGCTTCTGGATTTTCCATGTCCGCCTCCCAGTCTGCGACGAGGTTGGGCAGTTGCAGTTGGGTGTTGGTGACTTTGGCCTGGGCGGTTTCGATTTTCTTGCGGAGCAGGGCGAGTTGCTGCTTTTCCTTCGCGCTCGGCACTTCGATCACCGGATCAGAATTGCCGCCGCTGCGATTGGAGCTGCCCTGAATGGTGCCGCTTTCGGCGACGTTGTTGAAGAAGGCGAAGAACGAATAGAAGTCCTTTTGCGAGAAAGGATCATACTTGTGGTCGTGGCAGCGGCAGCAGTTCAGCGTGAGGCCGAGCCAGGTGAAGCTCGTCGTCTCCACACGGTCGATGATGTTCTCAATGCGCCACTCCTCCGCGATGATGCCGCCTTCACCATTGAGGCGGTGATTGCGGTTGAAGCCGGTGGCGATGACTTGAGCAGGCGTGGCATTCGGCAGCAGGTCACCGCCGATTTGTTCGAGCGTGAACTGGTCGAAGGGCTTGTTGTCGTTGAAGGACTGGATGACCCAGTCACGCCACGGCCACATGGAGCGGCTGCTGTCCGTCTGAAAGCCATGGCTGTCGGCGAAGCGGGCGAAATCGAGCCACTGCATCGCCATGACTTCACCGTAGTGCTCAGATTTCAGCAGGTGGTCCACGACGGCCTCGTAGGCCTTGGGTGAGCTGTCTTTGGCAAAGGCGGCAATCTCCTCCGGTGTCGGTGGCAGGCCGGTGAGGTCGAGCGTCACACGCCGCAGCAGCGTGGCGGGATCGGCTTCGGGCGAAGTGTGCAGGCCCTCTACTTGCAAGCGTTCGGCGATGAAGGAGTCGATTTCTCCACGGATCGTGAACTTCGGGTCGGTGATCTTCGGTGCTGGTGCGCGCTCGGGTTTGAGAAAGGCCCAATGCCCCTGATACTCCGCGCCTTCGCTGATCCACTGGCGCAGGATCGCTTTCTCCTCGGCGGTCAAGGGTTTGCCGTCTTTGTCGGGCGGCATCACGTCGTCATCGCCGTGTGGCAGTTCCACCCGTGCAATGAGCTGACTCAGCTCGGGCTTGCCGGGGACGAGGGCGATGTCGCCTGACTTCGCAGGCTTGATCACCTCGTCGCGCAGATCCAGCCGCAGGTCGCCTTTCCGATGGCTGGCATCCGTGCCGTGGCAATGAAAGCACTTCTCATTGAGGATGGGCCGCACATCGCGGTTGTATTTCAGTTGGGCGGATTCCACCGCATGCAGTGCAGGGGATGCCAGGAGGAAGAGGAGAGCGCGGCGCATGGTGGGACGTTGGTACTAATCCTAACGTACGTGGGGCCATGCCTTTTCGCGGCATTGTTATGCCTTATCCTGCTTGCCCCGCCATCTGGTCCGCGATCTCCTCCGCCGGATAGGTCCAGATTTCGCTCAGCGTGGGATGGTAATGCGGGATGGCCATGAACTGCTGCACGGTGGCTTTGAAGTTCATCGCGACGACGACTTCATGGATCAGTTCCGTTCCTTCTGGGCCAACGACGCAGGCCCCAAGGATCTCGCCGGTTTCCTTGTGAGCGAGCATCTTGACGAAGCCGGCGGTCTCGCCCATGACCATGGATTTGCCGTGGTCATTGAAGGGATAGCTGGCCTCAAGGAAGGGCGTGTTCTGCTCCTTGAGTTTTTCGGTGGTGGCTCCGACGACGGCGACCTGCGGGTGGGAGAAGACGCCGAAGAGGGTGAGGCGGTAGTCGATGGTTTCTTCGACGGGCTTGCCGTGGATGAGCGCCGCCGCATTGCGTGCGGAAATCTCGCCCTGCTGGATGGCGATGTGGACGACATCGAGCGGGCTGCAAACATCGCCTGCGGCGAAGATGTGGGGCTTGGAGGTCTGCATGCGGTCGTTGACAATGACCTTGGATTTATGCAGCGCGACCTTGGCGGCTTCGAGAGCCAGGCTTTTCGTCGCGGGCTGGCGGCCTAGGGCGAGGAGAATTTCATCGACGAGGATTGCGTGCGTGTGACCGGACTCGGTGAACTCGATGCGCTTGCGCCCATCCTTCGCGGAGATGGTGCTGAGGTGCGTGCCAAGATGTACTTTCATGCCGCGCTCGGTGTAAGCTTTGGCGATGACATCGCTGCATTCGCGGTCGAGGCCGGTGAGGAGTTGAGTGTTGCGCTGGATCAGCGTCACAGCGCAGCCCATGGCCTCAAGGTAGTGCGCCATTTCGAGGGCGATGGCTCCGCCGCCGAGGACGGCGATGGTTTTGGGCAGCGTGTCGGCATCGAGCACGTCATCGCTGGTCCAGTAGCCGGTTTCGGCGAGGCCGGGAACATCGGGGACCATGACCTCTGAGCCGGTGGCGATGCAGAAAGTGCGACCGGTGACTTGGAAGGAAGCGGAGCCATCGCGGGGTGTGATCTCGATGGTGTGGGCATCGATGAAGCGGGCGTAACCACGGTGGAGGGTGAAACGGCCGTCTTCGAGCTGGCCCTGGCGGTAGCTGGCGAAGTCGGCGATGAGGGTGCGCTTGCGATCACGAATGGTGGGAACATCGACGCCGTGGGAGGTGGCTTTGAGGCCGAACTCGGCTGCGTGGCGGATGTGAAGCTGGCGGTTGGCAGACTCGATGAGGGTCTTGCTGGGCATGCAGCCGCGCAGGATGCAGAGGCCGCCGAGCTCGGAAGCGCCGTCGATCACGGCGACGCGCAAACCAGCGCTGTGTGCGGTGCGGGCTGCTGCATAGCCGCCGCTGCCGCTGCCGATGACGATGAAGTCGAAAGAGTGTTCTGACATGAGGTAGGATTGCAGGAGGTGGAGTGATTTCGCAAGCAGTGCGTCCGGGTGTCTGATTTCGCCTAATAGTACGATGGGCACTCTTGCCCGTCGGTAATCGTTCACGCCAGCTCCACCGCCTTCAGCGCTATGGACGTTCGTGTTGGCTGGTGGTGTCGGACGCGCTGACCGACAGGCAGGAGTGCCTGTCGTACTTCAAGCCATCTGCGCTGGCGTAGATCGGGTCTTAGCGGCGCTGCCGTACCGCTTCAAACAAGATGGCCGCACCCGCAGCGGCCACGTTCAGAGATTCCACCGGCGCATGCAGTGGGATGCGCACGCGGGCGTCGCAGGCTTGCATGATCTCGGGACTCGCACCACGGCCTTCGTTGCCGAGGATGAGGAGGGTGGGCTGGCGCCAGTCGTAGTCGTAGTGCAGGAGGTCGGCATCGCCGGTGGCGACGACGGTTTTGAGGCCGCGAGCGCGGCAGGTTTCAATGGTGCCGAGGCCGGAGACATCGGGCAGGATGGGCAGGCGGAACGCGGAGCCCATGGAACTGCGGAGAGTCTTGGGAGAGAAGGCGTCTGCGGAGCCTGCGAAGGAGAATAGGCCGCTGACTCCGGCGGATTCGGCGGTGCGGACGAGGGTGCCGAGATTGCCGGGGTCCTGGATGCGATCGAGGCCGAGGATGAGCGGGGCGGGGCTGGCAAAGAGGGCATCCAGCGTGGGCCACGGGCGCTCGGCGATGACGATGATGCCCTGGGTGGAGGTGGTGTCGCTGAGGGATTCGAGGACGGAGTCGGAGAGCTGGAAGACGGGGCAGGAGAGGCGCTCCAGCAGAGCTAGCTGCGAGGGAGAAGGCTCGGCAGCGGTGAAGCAGGCGTGCAGGACGAGGCCGGAGGAGATGCACTCGGTGACGAGGCGTTCGCCTTCGATGAAAATCAGATCACGCTCACGGCCTTCGCGGACTCTGCGGGCGTGTTTGATGCGTTCGTTGGAGGAGCTGGTGATGAGCATGCGGGGAGGGGACCATCTATCGCCTAATCCTGTTGTAAATCCATTTGCCGAATGAACTCCGGCGTTTATTATCACGTCCCTCAAGAATGTGCCTGCATAGCTCAGTGGTAGAGCAGCGGTTTTGTAAACCGCAGGTCGTCGGTTCGACCCCGACTGCTGGCTCCACTCGAAAACGAGTGGAATGACCCATAAATCAAGGCTTCCAGCGCCATAAGGGGATTTTAAGTGGGAAGCACGGCGTGGAGGATCAGGCGGCCAGGACACACGGTTTGATGCGTGCCAGCACGGGACGCATTTCGGCTTCGGTTACTTGGCGGTCGTAGTGGCATTGCAAATTCAGCCAGACTTCCGCAGGCCATGCGAAATAACGGGACAGGCGCAGGGCGGTGTCGGTGGTGATGGCGCGTTTGCCCTTCACGATCTCGTTGATGCGGCGGGGCGGCACGCCGATGTCATTGGCGAGGCGGTACTCGGACAGGCGAAGGGGCACTAGGAAATCTTCGCGGAGCACTTCACCGGGATGGATTGGGGCGTGTTTTTTCATGGTGGTGGCGGTTAATGGTAATCGACGATTTCGACCTCATACGGCCCATCGGCCTCCCAGCGGAAGCAGACGCGCCATTGATCGTTGATGCGGATGGAGTGCTGGCCTTTGCGGTTGCCTTTGAGGGCTTCCAGCCGGTTGCCGGGAGGCACGCGGAGTTGCAATAGCTCCGTCACGGCATGTAGCTGGACGAGTTTCCGCAGGGCGGTGCGCTGGATGTCTGGCGGGAAGGCACGAACTTTTTCCAGACTGAACAGG
>NZ_JAQSEA010000104.1:17293-27462 GCF_029946185.1 Prosthecobacter sp. | reverse complement strand
TTTTTTCGGGAACTTTCACAGACAGGTATTCGCACGTTGAGCCTACACCCTTCGCAAAGGTTGAGAAAAGATCATGTCAACGATGGGGATGCGGGAGCGAATTTCCGCGCCGCCTGAACTGGAAAAATGGGCCTTGCCACCCGTGGAGCGGCGGTCGTGCAGAAGGGAGATGTCATGGACATTCAGCCCGCGAATCTTTGCAGGTGTCAGCGGCTCTCCGCCAAGGTGCGTGTCCGGATAGGCGAAGGCCTCCACCCTCACAAAAGCCGCCAGCCATTGGCCGTCTGCGTCCCGCTGCAAAGGAAACTCCGCCTGCACCGCATCGACCACCAGCGCCACTCCCTGATCGGTCACAAATCGGATCTGCACGTGGGGCCGCCTGACGCTGTCGTTGCCTGTGACTGCAACCTCGACCGCCGCCGCCTTGCCATCGGCATCTCGCCGGACGACGATGCGTGTGAAGCGAAAGGTGCTGCAATCATAAGGTGGCACCACTTCTCCGGCCTCGTTGACCGCCATGGCAGACACCGCTCCGAAAAAGGCTCCAGTTCTATAGGCTCGCAGAGCCGCCACTTCCGCGTCGGCTGCGTGCCCTGCAGTGTTTGGGACCAGCAGCACATTGCGCCCGCGCCCAAAGGTGTTGTGATCTTTGACAAAGAACCCCCAGCAGCGCCTGCCAGTTCTCAGCAGGTCGTCCCACAGCTTGTAGAAGTGCAGGTGCGGCCCCGCGCTGTCATCGTAGAATCCTTTGCTGGATCCGAAGCCCGACGTCAGCTGATTCCATACTTCAATGCCCAGCACACGGGGATCAAAATCCAGAAACATCTCATACAGTTGCCGATCCTGCGTGGGGTGGTTGAGCGTGATTCCTCCTCCATCCGCATGCAGCAGTCCGCCAGTGCGACGGCCATCGATTATTTCTCCATCCAGCGCCGCGCGGAAAACCTCGCGCCAAGGTCGGTTTGCCCCCTGCATCAGGCGACACTGAGTCACCCTGAGCTGCGCCTTGTCATAGATCAACTGCATGTGCAGATGCGGTTCAGTCGTGCTGAAATAAAACGTATGACTGCCTGCCTTCAGGGGCATGTCATGCACCGGCGCTTTGGGGGCAAATTGACCGGTGAACTTGCATTCGATGGCACCTTCGACGGTTAGCTGGGCGAGACCGCCTTCTGCGACGGCCGCTAAAACCAAGTCCAGACGATACACCCCGGCCCACGGGCGAGTTTCATTGAAGACCTGCAAGCCGTCAAACTGATGCGCCAGCGGAGCTGCATTGCGCTGCGCCGCACTGAGAGTGCTGCCATACCCGGTGGCGAGCCGGCTGCCGAGCGAGTTGAAATGCAGCGAAGCGTCTGGCATGGAGTGCTGCTCCGCATTGGGCGCACCTATGACGTCCGGGTGCTTCGCCAGATAGGCCTGAGGGAGGGGATACGTCGGCGCTGAAGGGTAATAATTGCTGAAGGCCAAGTGGCGGTAGCCCATCGCATAAAACTCGTCACGCGAGGCTTCCGTCTGCCCAGTATGCTGATGTGACATCGAGTGCAGAAAATCGCACTTTGCCCAGTCCACGTCCGCATAGGGGTCATGCAAATCGGCTTCCCTCTGCGGCTTCGCCGCCGCATGGGCTTCATTGCGCAGCAGTCCCTGGGCGCCATACAAGCTGGCCATCGTGTGAAGTACGCGTCTTCGTTTCATGACTGAAACCAACGAACCTCTGCCGGGAATTGTTTCTGCCGCCGGTCCTCAAGGTGGAAGCCCCATGCCCTGGCAAAGGCGGCCCTTGATCAAGTCTTGTCTGGCATGCCATTGATCCACTGGCGGAGCATTTCGAGTTCCGTGGGAGTGATGAATGGCTCCTCTTTTTTGGGTGGCATCTCCTTGTAATGGATCAGCTCAATGAGGAGGCTTTTTTTCGCGTTGCCGGGTTTGAGGGCGGGGCCGGTATCGCCGCCTTCGAGCATGGCCGCGAGCGTGCGCATGTCGAGCTTGCCGCCGCGACGTTTGCCACCGTGGCAGCGGATGCATTTCTCTTCGAAGACGGGGAGTACGTCTTTTTGGAAATCGGGCGGGGCTTCAGCGCGGGCAGTTTCTTCAGCAAGGCTGCCGAGGAGCAGCCCGCTGAAGAGGAGGGGAAGGATGGCCCGCATCACTGCAAGGGACTCAGGCCTGGCCGACGACGTTCACAAAGCAGTGGACGTGGGGGAGGACGCGGTAGTTCCAGACGAAGCCTGGGCCTTCGATGCGCCAGGCATCCCAGCGGTCGTTGCCTTTTTCGGCGTTGTCTTTGTAGAAGGCGAGGTGGAGTTTTTCCATGCCACCATTGGTCTTGATGAGCTGCATGACTTCGTCGCCATCTTCCTGACGGAAGGGATCGAGCAGCTTGCGCATGACGCCGGTGACGAGCTTGCGCTGGGATTCATCGAGATCGCCGTAGCCGACGCCGGTGGAGGGTTTTTCCACCAGCTTGGGTTTCAGCGCGCCGACGCCATCGCCGGGAGAGCCGACGATGACGGCCTGCTTGCGCTGGGGCTCGTTGAGCATTTCGAAGACGCTCATGACTTCCTTCGTTTGATCGTTGTAAACGTTCACGTCGCTGTGGCCGTTGGCGGAATGGCCGTAGTACATGGGGCCACCGAAGGCGGTGTTTGGCTGGGAATTGCCATCGCAACGGAGGGTGAGGTGATGGCCGGCGAAGACCCAGGAGAAGGGATCTTTGCCGGAGGGATCGCCGAAGATGGCGATGCCGTTGCCTTCGAATGTCCCGCTGTTGTCCCACTTGCCATTGCGGCTGATGCGGTCGTAGGCCTCATCGCCGGAGAGGATGGATTTGAAGGTTTGCTTGATGAGATCCTGCTGCGGCGCGGTGAATTGCTCGCTGAGTTTTTTGCCCAAAGGCGCGGCGTTGTGTGTCTTGAGACGGGTTGGAATGCCGCCCGCCTCGGCGCCATGATTCCAGGGTTTCACCATGGCCGTTTTCTGCTCGGCGGTCAGCCCCGCAAACAATTCCCGGATGAGTTCTTCGGCGGGCTTTGCGGTCCGGGGCGCTTCGGCGGGAGCTGCAAAACCTGAAGTGAGCGAGGATGCCCCCATGGCCCCCAGGGCGCTGCCGGAAAGCACTCGGATGAAGTCGCGACGTCCGCGATGCGGTGGCGGTGAAGCGTATTCAGCACATTCCGGGCAGGCCGGCGAATTGAAATCGGGTGAGGATGAGGCTGGGTGAGAATTCATGGCGTGGATACAATACAGCCTCGGGTCGGGGCATCTTGCCGATCCTGAGGATGTAGATCACCGCTGCTTCAGCGGGCGGAGAGATCGCCGACTGCCGGGTGTGGCACATCCCTTCATCGCACTGCGTGTGCCGAGTGCGCTTTCACCGGGGACTACTTCGCCTGCTTTGGCTTGAAGATATTGATTCCAGCAACCTGCAGCAGGGCGTTGTTGGTGATGTAGAAAATATCGGGGTCGTCTTTGATCTGGCCGAAGTAAAATGCCGTGCTGGCATTCGGCTGGGTCGGTGAGAAGAGGAGTTCGATCTCACGCACGGGGCCGTCGAGGCGGCCGGGCTCGCCGAGTACGACCTGAATGGTGAGGAAGGGGGTCTTCAGGGCCTGGAGCGCGTCGCTGCGATCTGCCGCCCAGTCTTGGACGGTGAAACGCGAGAGGTTGGCTGCGAGCTGGTCGGCTTTGACGCGGTCGAGTTCTTCCGTGATATCATGGCCGCCGCGCGAGGCTTTCCATTCGGCGGTGACGGGGTTGTAGTCGAGGATGGTCGGCGCAAAGGCTCCTTGCGCCATGGTGATGCGGCGCAGGGCAAAAGTCGTGAAACGCAGGGCTCCGAGGCCTTTCCATTTGATGCCGTCGGTGGGCAGGGAAGGCAGCAGGGAGGCATCAATACGGTAAACGAAGGGCTCGCTGTCGTATTTGGCAAAGAACTGGGTGCTTTCCGGATTGTGGCCAAACATGAGCTTCACGGGCTTTTCACGCTGGGGAGTCCAGGTGACGGTCTGGAAGGGATCGTCCAGGCCAAAGGGGGTGAGATCAGCGGCTGAATCTGCGGCGAACTGCAGGATTTCATAGGTGTTGAGAGCTTCGAGGCAGCGCCCCACGCGTTCGCCGTTGGCGGGGTCCCATTTGCCATGGCGCTGCAGGTACCAGGAGCCGCCTTCGTTGCGCAGGTTGATCTCCGGATGAGTCTTGCTGTTGATGGTGATGAAGTCGAGCCGCTCGCCGTCGATCTGCGTCAGCAGGTGATCACGCAGGGCATTGGGAGTCACCCAGAGGGCGAGAAGATTTTTGGCTACGACCGTGAAGGCAGGTTTGCGATAGGCGGTGGTGGCGGTGGTGACCGCCTGTTTTTCGTCAGCGGGCTTTTTGAGGGTGAACTCGTAGGATTTGCCGCGTGCTTTGGACTCGACGGTGACTTTGATTTCACCGGCATGGGCGGTCTGCGCGTCCTCCTTGGTCGTGGCAGTGACATCCTTGGCCTCGGTGATTTCGATGTTGAGAATGGCGGAAAGCAATTCGGTGATGCGCTCTTTGCTGCCGCGTGTTTTGAGCGGTTTTTCGAGCAGCCAGGGAGCATGCTCGTTTTCACGGCTGAGCACGATCTGCCCGGAGGGCTGATTCAAAGTGATGCTGGTGATGACCTCCGCTGGCAGCCGCAAAAGCTTGGGGTCACGCCAGGATGCGGCGGGAATTTGCAGAACCATCGGCGCTTCACTTTTGGCGAGATACCAGGCGGTGTCATTTTCGCCGCTGCCGGGAATGCCGATGTAAAGGCTGTTTTCGACGGCCCCAGGCGCACCGAACCAGCATTCGTAAACTGGGGCTTCTCCGGCAAGGAGGCGCACTTTGTAGCGTGGCTTGTCCAGTCCGGTTTTTTGCCATTCAGCCGTGTCAAAATCCTTCTGGTGGACGCGCTGGATCCATTCGACTCCATGCAGGGAGATAATGAGCGCGGCGACTTTTTGTGGATCGGCCAGATCGGCATAAGGAGCTTCGATCCTCCAGGCGCTGCCGTCACGCACGAGGGTGAGCGGCACGTTTTCAGCGGTGAGGATTTCGATGCGTGTGACTTTTTCTCGTTCGAAACGGTTGGGGCCGCGCCTGACTTCACGCTGATCGATCGCCGAGGGGAAGTAACGCTCGATGCCGAGGATGATCGCGCCCATGGAGGCCACGAGAAGGAACAGTAGGAGAGTGGTGCGTGCGCTCATGCAATGTCGGTGCTCATGCTGCCCGCCGGCTGGCCCAGACCATGATGCCGAAGCCGAGCACGATGCCCGGCAGGGTGATGGAGGTGATCCAGAAGATCAGCTCATGCTGCTTGGTGGTGAGCTGAATGCGGTAGGAGTGTTTGGACTTGGCGGGAATGCCGATGAAACTTTCGCGGTTCATCAGCCAGTTCACGCTGGCGGCTGCAAAGTCACGGCTCACGGCGAGCATGGTCTGCTTGTCGAGAAGGGTGGGGTTGGAAACAATGACCATGCGCGAGCTGTCCGCACGCTGGGTTTCGTCACCCAAAGCGCCGCGCTCAATGCTGGCGGCCACATAAATGGGCGGCAGCGTGTCCTCTTCATCGACGATGGGGAGTTCTTCCAAAAATTGACGCTCACCCCAGTACCGTGGGGCGGCAATGATCAGCGGCTTGACGCTGATGGACTGCTCCTTGAGCGAGGTGTTCTCCTCGACCAGTTCCAGGGATTCCGTCTGCCCGGCCAGCGTGATGGCGGAGGAGGTCAGATGGCGGATGAAGGGCACTTCCTTCATGAATTCGCCCAGCACGGAGAATTCCTTCTTGGGGCCGGTGCTGGTGCTTTCCGCCATCAAAACGCGGTCGCCACGGGGATGCACGCCGTTGGCCGTGAGAAAGGCGTTGAGCCGTGCGGTTTCACCGCCGGGATCCAGCATGACGAAAATGCCGGCCCGTTTGGACTGCCAGTAGTTGTTGAGCATGACGACCTCACGTTCGGAGAAGTCGTAGCGTGGGCCCAAAATGAGCAGGCCGTCGGTGTCCGTGGGGATGTGGCTGACTTCGGAGAGGTTCACCTGAATGACTTCGAAGTTTTGCTGCCTGCCGAGATCGATGGCGGCGTTGTAGGCATCACTCTGGCCCAAGCCCGAGCGGCTGCCTTTGCCGACGACGTAATAAAAACGCCGCACACGGCCTTCCACGACGGAGATGAGGGCGGATGAGATGGCATCTTCACCTCGAAATTCGATGATCTGCTTGTTGGTGCTGGTGCCCTTTTCCCTGACGACGAGCTCTTCCTCGGTGATGAAACGCTTGTTCACACCGCAGCGGATCAACACGCCGTTTTGTGCGAGGGAGAGGCCGGTGTCTGCCTTGAGCTGTTCAGCGCGCTCGATGTCGTGCACGGGGTCGATGGAGCGCACCTTGATGCGCTGCCTGCCGTACAAGTTGTACTCCTCCAGGAGGGACTGTACTTCACCGTACACTTTGGAGTCACGGGCAAAGACGATGTAGATCTGCACATCCCGTGACAGGCTGTCGAGGTACTTCAGGGTGGCCGGACTGAGGGTGTAGTCCTGGCTGCTACTGAGATCCCAGCGCCAGTAATGGTAGTAATTGAGGCGGTTGACACCGGCAAAGAGAGCCAGTGCCATGAGGACTTGCAGGGCGACGTTCATGCCAATGCCGTAACGCTTCGGCATGGGCTTGGCTGGGGCGCTGGCTGGCGGGGTGGTCTGTTCGGAATCCGGCATGGTGGTGGATCAATCGGCTCACGGGCGCCAGCGGCGGAACTCGACCACGTGGTGGGTGAAGGAGAGGAAAAGCAGCGACATGCTGAGATAATAGATGATGGGCCGGCTGTCGATGAGACCGGCGGTGAAGATGCGGATATGCTCGGTGGCGGCGAAGTAATTGACGATGTCCACGATGGTGTCGGAAATCTTGCGGCCCACGACCATGATGAAAATGCCCAGCAGGAAATGCATCAGGCTCAGGGTGAAGGAGATGATGGCGGCGACGATCTGATTCGAAGTCAGAGACGAGGCAAAGCAGCCGATGGCCAGATTGAACATGCCCATCACCACCAGGATGAGATACGCGCCCCCCATGGCTCCGGAAGGCAGCTCCACCTGACCGGCGGAGATCCAGTGGGCAAACTTGAAATTGAACAGGCTGGGCAGCCACAGCACGCAGTACACGATGACGGAGGCCAGATACTTGGAGCCGACCACCTGCCAGGCACGCACCGGGGCGGTGAAAAGGGTTTCCAAGGTGCCCATCTTTTTCTCCTCCGCAAAAAGACGCATGGTCAGCAGCGGGAAGACGAAGAAGTAGGACAGCCAGAACCACATGGCGTGGAAGGTCCAGCTCACGATGGAGCCTTCGCTGGGCGCGCTTTCCAGTACGGAGAGGGCGGCACGAAAGGCGAAACCATTCAGCACCATGACCAGCGCCAGCACCACGTAGGCAACGGGGGAGACGAAGAAGGAGTGCAGTTCTTTCTTGAGCAGAATCCAGAATATCCTCATAGGACGTGGGTGGGAGTGTCGGTGGGCGTGCCCGTGTTCATGGAGAGTTCGACGAAGACATCCTCCAGGGTTGGGAGCTGGAGGTGCATCTCCCGGATGCGCCATTTTTGCTGCATGGCGAGTTGCATCACTTCTTCACGCACGTCGTGATCCGGTTCGACCCGCAGGGTGAAGCGCCGCCAGGGAACTACGAGCAGCTCTTCCTCCGTGGCCTTGCGCACCGCTGGGATGGCGGAGAATTTTTCCGCCAGACTGCCGGTGCCGTCGATTTCCAAATGCAGCAGCGTTGTGGAGCGAAGCTGGCGCGTGAGGTTGGCCGGCGTGTCGTTGGCGCGGATGCGTCCCTGATGGATCATGATCACACGATCACAGGTCTGCTCGACTTCATTCAAGATGTGCGTGGAAAGCAGCACGGTGTGCTTGGACTTCAGGTTGCGCAGCAGGTCACGCACATGGCGGATCTGCACGGGGTCGAGGCCGTTGGTGGGCTCGTCGAGAATGAGGAGCTTGGGCTTGTGCACCAGTGCATCTGCCAGCGCGACACGCTGGCGGTAGCCTTTGGAGAGATTGCCGATCAGGCGCTTGCGCATGTCGGTGACGCCGGTGAGCTCCATCACTTCGCCGATACGACGGCGCATGGTCAGGCCGGAGAGCCCCTTCAATTCCGCGCGGAAACGCAGGTACTCTTTGACCCGCATGTCGGTGTAGAGCGGGGCATTTTCCGGCATGTAGCCCACAGATTGCCGCACCTGGATCGACTGATGGAAGACGTCAAAGCCTGCCACCATGGCTCGTCCCGAGGTGGCCGGCATGTAGCCGCTCAGGATGCGCATGGTGGTGGATTTCCCAGCTCCATTCGGGCCCAGAAACCCCACGATCTCCCCCGGTTCCACCTGGAAGGAGATGTTGTTCACCGCAGTGCGTCCGGCGTACTGCTTGGTGAGTTCCTGAACATCAATCATGAGTGGGGGAGAAAGGGGGTGGCGGGTTGATAAAACTAAATTTAAGCCTATGCGCCCCTGAATGACAATTCGCAATCAGGCATTCGCAAAATTGATCCGCGCAAATACGCGCATCAATCGTTGTAGGCCGCTTCTCCGTGCTCCGCGAGGTCGAGTCCCTGATTCTCATCTTCATGGGTGACGCGCAGACCCATCGTGAGATCAATGACCTTCAAGATCACGAAACTGGCGATGCCCGAGAGCAGAATCGTCCCGAGAGAGGCGAGGCCTTGAGTCATGAGCTGTTTGCCGATGTGAAAGTCCCCCAGGCCGCCGGCGAAGCTCGTGGAGCCGAAGACAGCCACGAGGAGGGTGCCCACAAAGCCGCCGATGCCATGCACACCGAAGACGTCCAGCGAGTCGTCGTAACGAAACTTGTGCTTCAGCTTGGCGCAGGCGAGCCAGCAGACCCAGGCGGAGATGCTGCCGATGCAGAGCGCGCCGATGGGGCCCACCTTGCCCGCTGCTGGAGTGATGGCGGCGAGTCCTGCGATGCAACCCGTGGCGATGCCCAGTGCGCTCGGCTTGCCATTGCGGACCCACTCAATGGCCATCCACACCACCGAGGCGGCGCAGGCGGAAAGATGGGTGACGACCAGCGTCATCGCTGCAGCGCCATTGGCCGCGAGATGGCTGCCCGCATTGAAGCCAAACCAGCCCACCCACAGCATGGCCGCCCCCACGATGGTCAGCGGCAGGTTGTGCGGCATGAGCTGGGCGCTGGGGAAGTCTTTGCGGGGACCCACCATCACACAGGCCACCAGCGCGGCCACACCTGCGGTGATGTGCACGACGATGCCGCCTGCGAGATCAATCACCCCCGTCAGGCCGAAAAAAGCGCCCGCCTTGTGCCACACGCCGTAGCAGCAGGGCGCATAGACGATCAGACTCCACGCGATGCTGAAGGCGAGGATGGCCTTGAACTTCATGCGCTCTGCAAACGCGCCGATAAACAGCCCCGGAGTGATCAGGAAAAACATCATCTGGTAGGCGAAGTGCAGCAGCTCTGGGATCGTGGGGCAGTCGCTTCTCACGGTGTCCGGGGTCACACCCGAGAGGAACACCTTGCCAAAGCCGCCGATGAGCGGGCCGCCATCTGAAAAGCACAGCGAATAGCCGCACACCAGCCACACCAGGCTCATGACAGCAGTCAGGGCAAAGCACTGCATCAGGATGGAAAGCACGTTTTTGGAGCGCACCAAGCCTGCATAAAACAGCGCGAGCCCGGGAATCATCATGAACAGCACCAGCGCCGTGGAGACGAGCAGCCAGGCGGTGTCTCCGCTGTCAATCGTGCTCGGGCCGCTGGCAGCATGGGCGGAGGTCGTGGCGAGTGCGAGCGCGGCCATCACGGAAAAGCTCCGCAAGGCTCCGCTCCCGCTGCGTTTCAGCAAGGGAAGGGTCATGGTTGGTAGGTGGCTAGTTGGGTTGGCGACTTGGTTGGAGCCGTTGGTGGCTTGGTTGGAGCCGCCGCGATGCTAGTCATGCCGCCGAGGCTGGCAACCTTTTTTGATAACTGGGCACGAAAACTGCTTCAAATAACCTTCCGCCCGGCTGCTTTTTGAGCCGAGGCGTTTTGTCGTGACTGTGTCCTGCGTTGAAGCGCCTCCGGCAGGAGAGGGATCATCCTGATCCCTCAGCGCTCCGCGTTCACCCAAAGCT
>NZ_JAQSEA010000104.1:0-17193 GCF_029946185.1 Prosthecobacter sp. | reverse complement strand
AGGAGAGGGATCATCCTGATCCCTCAGCGCTCCGCGTTCACCCAAAGCTCTTCCAAAGCAGGGACCAGGATGGTCCCACTCCTTCCAAGCCACCCAGAGCCTCCGGCAGGAGAGGGATCATCCTGATCCCTCAACGCTCCGCGTTCACCCAACGCTCTTCCAAAACAGGGACCAAGATGGTCCCACTCCTCCCAAGCCACCCAGCGCCTCCGGCAGGAGTGGGATCATCCTGATCCCTCAACGCTCCGCGTTCACCCAACGCTCTTCCAAAGCAGGGGCCAAGAGGGTCCCTCTCCTCCAGAGGGTGTTACTTGCCAGCCTCCCGCGTCCCGCTCCCCTTGGGCATCTTCATGAGGCTGTCGCCGAGTTCAGCGCGCATGGTTTCGGCATGCTTTTGCAACCGGGCCACCTCGGCCGGGTTTTGCGCGGCCACGTTCTTGGATTCACTGAGGTCTCCATACAAGTCATACAGTTCCGACTCGGTGATCTTCGCCTGCGTGTAGTTCACCGGGATGCCGCCAGTGGCCTTGGGGCCGTCCGGGAGCAGGCTGCGGTAGGAGTGAGGGAGCTGCAGCTTCCAGCGGCCATCTCCGCTGCTGATGGCCTGGAGCTGATTTTGCTCATAGTAAAAGGCGTAGAAGTCGTGCGGGTTTTGAGCGCCGGGTTCTCCGCTGACGATGGGCCAGCAGTTGAGGCCATCGATCTTGTGCTCGGGCAGTTTTGCCTCAATGACGTGGGCGATGGTGGGGAGGATGTCGATGGTCATCAGCATCGTGTCGGTGGTGGTGCCCGCAGGAATTTTTCCCGGCCATTTCATGATGCCCGTCACGCGCGTGCCGCCCTCCCAGCAGGTGCCTTTCCCCTCGCGCAGGGGGCCGGTGCTGCCCGCATGGTCGCCGTAGCTGAGCCAGGGGCCGTTATCGGAAGTGAAGATGACCCAGGTGTTGTCTTCGAGGCCGTTTTTCTTCAGGGCGTCCATGATCTGGCGCACGGACCAGTCCACCTCCAGCATGACGTCGGCAAACAAGCCTTTGCCAGATTTGCCTTTGAACTTGTCACTCACAAACAGGGGCACATGCACCATGCTGTGCGCGAGGTAGAGAAAGAAGGGCTTGTCCTTGTTCTTTTCGATAAACTGCACGCCACGGGTGGTGTAGTCCGTGGTGAGGTGGGTCTGCTCCTCCGGCGTGACCTCTTCATCCACGACATGGTCGTCTTCGATCATGGGCAGCTTGGGAAAAGCCTTTTTGGCCTGCGGATGGAAGGGCCACATGTCGTTCGAGTAGGGGAGGCCGTAGTACTGGTCAAAGCCGTGCTTGGTGGGAAGAAACTGGGGCAGGGAACCCACATGCCATTTGCCCACAGCGGCGGTGGCGTAGCCTTTTTGTTTCACCAGTTCGGCCAGCGTCATTTCATTGCTGCTGATGCCATGCTTGGCGCTGGGTCCGAGGGCGCCGTGGATGCCCACGCGGTTCGGGTAGCAGCCGGTGAGCAGGGCGGCGCGTGAGGCGCTGCACACGGGCTGGGCGACATGGAAATTAGTAAACTTGCGGCCCTCCGCTGCCAGTTGGTCGATGTGCGGGGTCTGGTAGCCCTGCGCGCCGAAGCAGCTGACATCGGCATAACCCATATCATCCATGAAAATAATGACGATGTTGGGAGGTGGAGATGCTGAGGTGGCCACCTGAAAGGGGAGGATGAGAGCTAGGATTGCAGACGGCAGGAGGCGCATGGTGGGGGAGGGGATAAAAGTGAATGAGTTGGCACAAATCAGCCCTCATGAAAACGCTTGAGAAAACTGCGGCATTCCATAGAATTTTTCTGCTTGCTGATTCCTTGCATGCCTTTATGATTCGCGTCCTTCCCGGACAGAATTAGCGTTTTCACGGCGAGAGTGGGGCCATCCCCGCTCTTTTTTGTCTGGTGAAATCACGAATTTTATATGATCAGCGAACTCAAAGCCCTTTTCGACTACTACGAGAAAGAGAAAGGAATCGACCGTGCAAAAATGGTCGAGGCCCTGTCACAGGCATTGCTCGCCGCCTCCAAAAAAAGCATCGGTCCCGCACGGGAACTCCGCATCGACATTGATCCTGAAAAAGGAACGATCAAGGCCTTCGCCAAGTTGATCGCGGTGGAGACTGTTGCCAACCGTTGGGAGGAACTCCCGCTCGCCACCGCCAAGCGCTTCAAGAAAGACGCCGTTCTCGGAGACGAGATCGAAGTCGAAGTCACGCCCAACAACATGGGCCGCATCGCCGCGCAGACTGCCAAGCAGACGATGCTCCAGCGCCTCCGCATGGCGGAGAAGGAAAATCTCTACGAAGAGTTCAAGGACCGCACCGGTGACGTCGTCAGCGGCGTGGTGCGTCGCTTTGAAAAATCCGACGTGATCGTTGATCTCGGCAAATTCGAAGGCGTCATGACCTCCAAGGAGCGTGTCTCCACCGAGGACTACACCCCCGGCGACCGCATGCGTTTCTACGTCAAGGCGGTGGACAAAGAGGGCGGTCGCGGCCCGGAGATCATCCTCTCCCGTGCCCATCCGAATTTTGTGCGTCGCTTGTTTGAATTTGAAGTCAGCGAAATCGGTGACCACACCGTGGAGATCGCCAGCATCGCCCGTGAGGCCGGTTACCGCACCAAGGTGGCCGTGCACAGCGCCGATGAAAAGGTGGACCCCGTGGGTGCCTGCGTCGGTCTGCGTGGTGCGCGGGTGAAGAACATCGTCCGCGAACTGAACAACGAGAAAGTGGACATCATCCGCTGGAAGTCCGACCCCGCCGAGTTCGTGCGTGAAGCCTTGAAGCCAATCAAGGTCATGTCGATCAAGGTGAATGTGGAGAAGAAAGAAGCACGCCTCACAGTGACAGACGAAGACCTATCCAAGGCCATCGGTCGTCGCGGACAGAATGCGCGCCTGACTTCACGCCTCGTCGGCATGGATCTCGTCATCGAGAAGGATGAACACGCAGCCGAGGTCTTCGAAGGCCAGATGGGCAGCGCCGTGCACCATCTCGTGGACGCCCTCGGCATCACCGCCGAGGTGGCCCGCTTGCTGACACAAGGCGGCATGGGTGATCTCAAAACCCTCGCCACTGGAGTGGATGTCAGTGACATCGCCGAGGTTCTCGGTGGCGACGACGCCCTGGCCCAGCAGATTTTCGACAAAGCAGCAGCACATGCTTCCTCTCCTTCCAAGGAGTAGCCCCTGTGCCGCCATGACAACGACTTTAAACCAACCCCCAACTTACGACCAGCCAGCCTCCAACGCCGCTCGCCCGATCTCATTCTCTCATGTCCAGCAAACCCTCCTCAGCCAAAAAGAGCAAGTCCCCCACCGACGTAGTCGTTGAGGCGGCTGTGCCTGCCGAAAGCGCCAAGCCCAAAAAAGAAGTCAAAGGGAAGGTGCTTTCGTTGATTGAGGAAAAGAAGCCCCGGAGCAGAGGGCCGGCTAAAGACCACTCGCTGCCGCCCTTGGGAGCCAGAAAAGTCGTTGAACCTGTGCCGGAGGCACAACCTGCCGCACCTGCCAAGCCCACGCTGGATGAGCGCAAGGCTGCCGCCCTGAACCTCTTTGAGGATGACGACAAGCCGAAGGTGCGCCGCCGGCCAGCGAATGACAACGCCCAGCATAATGCGCTGCCGCCCATCTCATTGATCAATGATCCCTCGCCGCCGAGGCCCATCGTCCCCATCGTACATACCGCTCCGGCAGAGGTGGCACCACCGGAGTTTGAAGTCGGTGAAAGCGGTGAAAAAATCATTCACCTGAAGCCACCGATCGTGGTCAAGGATCTGGCGGACAAGATGGGCCTGAAGCCCTTCAAGATCATTTCCGAACTCATCGCCTTCAAGGTTTTCGCCAGCGCAGACAAGGCCATCGACATTGAGATCGCCGAAAAGATTTGCGAGAAGCACGGCTACAAGCTCGAGCGCGACAAGCGTGAAAAAGGCGGCGGCGTCCACAAGGTGGAAGAAGTCATCGTCGAGCCTGTCGCACAGGTCGTCGAAGAGGTGGAGGAGGGAAAACTGGAACTCCGCGCCCCGATCATCACCTTCATGGGTCACGTTGACCATGGCAAGACCTCCCTCCTGGACGCCCTGCGCAAGACGCAGGTCACCGTCGGAGAAGCGGGTGGCATCACCCAGCACATCGGTGCTTATTGCATCTGGCATCACGGCAAGCCCATCACCTTCATCGACACACCCGGCCATGCCGCCTTCTCGGCCATGCGTGCCCGTGGTGCCAAGGTCACGGACATCGTCGTCCTCGTCATCGCTGCCGACGACGGCATCATGCCGCAGACCAAGGAAGCCCTCAGCCATGCCAAGGCTGCCGGCGTGCAGCTCATGGTGGCTCTGAACAAGTGCGACCTGCCTGCTGCCAACGTGCTCCGCGTGAAAAGCCAGCTTCAGGACATCGGCCTCGCGCCAGTTGACTGGGGTGGCGAGATCGAAGTCATGGAAGTCTCCGCCAAAAGCGGACTCGGCCTCGACAACCTGCTCGAAACCATGTCCCTCCAGGCCGAAGTGCTGGAGCTCAAGGCAGACCCCAAGGCCTCCCCGCGTGCCACCGTCATCGAATCCTCCATGGTCGCCGGCAAAGGCCCCGTGGCCACCGTCATCATCGGCCAGGGCACGCTCAAAGTCGGCCAGCCCTTCATCTGCGGCCCGCTCTGGGGCAAGGTCAAGGCGATCATCAATGACCGCGGCGAGTCCATCAAGGAAGTCCTTCCCGGCATGCCCTGCGAAGTCATCGGCTTCAGCGACATGCCGCATGTGGGTGACGAAGTCGTCGTCATGAACAACGAGCGCGACGTCAAGAAGCTCAGCGTTGAGCGCCTTGAAGAGATCCGCCATAAGAAGCTCAATGTGCCGCGTCGCTCCACCCTGGAGCACCTCTTTGCCAGCATCGAGGACAGCAACAAGAAGGCCCTCAAAATCGTGCTCAAGTGCGATGTGCAGGGTTCCGTGGAAGCCGTGGCCAAGTGCCTCACCGACATCAAGAGCGACAAGTGCAACCTCGACATCCTGCATCAGGAAGTCGGTGCCATCAACGAATCCGACGTCCTGCTGGCCAGCGCCTCAGACGCCATCATCATCGGCTTCAACGTCAAGGTGGAGAACAAGGCCCTCACCGTTTCCAAGCGCGAGACCGTACAGGTGAAGCTCTACTCCATCATTTACGAACTCATCGATCAGGTGAAGGAAGCCATGGCCGGATTGCTCGATCCGATCACCCGCGAAAAGGTCATTGGCCATGCCCGCGTGAAGCAGGTCTTCAAGGTCAACAAGGGCTTCGTCGGCGGCTCTGTCGTCAGCGATGGTATCATGAACCGCAAGCAGCGCGCCCGCGTGCTGCGTGACGGCCAGGCCGTCTATGACGGTGGCTTCGAAACGCTGCGCCGCTTCCACGACGAAGTCAACGAAGTGCGCAACGGCATGGAGTGCGGTATCAAGCTCTCCGGCTTCAGCGACTACGAAGAAAACGACGTCATCGAGTGCTACGAACTCGAAAAAATCGCCCAAACTCTCTAATCCAAGCCAGTTGAAGGTTTAAAGTTACAAGTTTCAAGTTATCCGCGAAGGCAGCTTCCGGTAACTTGAGCCGAGCTTGCAAGACAGGCGTAGCCAAACTTTAAACTTTAAACCTGTAACTTTAAACTACTGTATGTCCCTCCGAGTCGACAAAGTACGCGAGCTCATTCGTCGTGAGCTCAGCACCATCCTCGAGAAGGATTTCCGCAATGAGAACTGTCTCGTGACCATTCACGACGTCAGTCCCACGCCGGACATGCGGCAGTGCTTCGTGTACGTCGGAGTCATCGGCAAGCCGCACCAGCAGGACGCCGCCCTGGCCAAGCTCGTCAAGGCCCGTGGCTTCATCCAGCGGGACCTCTACAAGCGCGTCAAACTCCGCAGCAGCCCCCAGCTC
Organism: Prosthecobacter sp.; assembly: GCF_029946185.1. Classification (GTDB taxonomy): domain Bacteria; phylum Verrucomicrobiota; class Verrucomicrobiia; order Verrucomicrobiales; family Verrucomicrobiaceae; genus Prosthecobacter. The sequence continues at coordinate 11,255 of NZ_JAQSEA010000104.1, read as the reverse complement.
TTCTTCCGCCTCGACAAATCCGTCGAGCGCGGCGTGCCCCTCCTGAACATCATCGACAATCTCCCCCCGCCACTGCCGGATCTTCCGGTGGAAGGTGAGGAAGAGAAGAAGGATGCAGAAGCCGAAGGCAAGGCTGGGGAGTAGGGATAGAGGCGCGGACATCCAGTCCGCAGCATGTCGCATGCGCCAGGAGGGAAGTGCCTGCACTGCGGGCAACAAGCAGGAGGGTGCGCTGGAGGCTGAGCGGCGGGAGAGACGTGCGGATGCCTCAGGTGATACCCCAATTCATTGAAAACGGGTCTATTTCGGAGCCGCTGAAGGTTCGGTTCTGAAGAAGAGACTTTGTGTTCAGTGGGACGCTGCAAGGCAGATGGGGCAGCCGATGCTTGCATGCCCGCCATACGTAGGATGGGTGTGGCGCAAGCCCGCCCGTCCATCAGCGTTCCGCAAACGCCATGACTTGCGAACGTCCTCGCAGTCGGACGGTTTGGCGGAGCGTGTGGTGGAGCGAAGAAGCGGTTGGGACGCCAAACACATCCAACCTACGACCGGAGTGCCACGCTACCCGTGCACACGCCTGCACAGACCCGTTTTCAATGGCGCGTGGGCCTGCGGAGCATCTTTCCAGGAAGAAGCGGCTGAGCATCACCCGCCCCAGCGAAATCATTGACATCTCTTCCGCTGATCCCGTATAACCGGGAAATGGCCAGCAGCATTCGTCTCCCATCTGCGGGTGTCTCGTCCTACCTCCCGGCGATGCTTTTGAGGTCCGGCCTAGGCTTCAGCATGGGCCTCATCCTGATTCTGTGCGGTGGCTTGATCGCCTGCTTTGCGGTGCTCAGCGCGCAGATGCGGCAGCCGGCGCAGGCCGTGGTCACTGCCCCAGCGGCTTCTGCGGACGACCTCTTCAATGCGCGGTACTACCCGCTCATTGATTCGAAACGTTTTTATTTTCCGCGAAGGCGGCAGTTCCTTTTTCCACCACAGGTCCTCCTTCCAGAGCCACTCCCCGAGATCCTCCCCACGCTGGAACCTTCGCCGAAGGTGCCGCTCTATCCTCCTGGGGTGCGTGAGAGCGCTGATGAAACATTCGATCTTCAGCACGAAGCTCAAAAGTAAAACGCCACGCCCAAAAGTGGCAGTGATGCCATTCATGCCCGGCATGAATGGCACTCGGTTAAGCCCATGTTTCGCACGCATAGTCGTCAGGATCTCAGCACCAAAGGTGCGGCGGACTCAGCCCAGGGCGCGGCGAGGAACGAGCAAGCCCTGGGTTACCGCACCAGCCCTCCGGGCAGCAAACCCAGCAGCCTCTGAACACATCGAGCACCCCAGCAGCGTCATCAACGCACCGTCGTCTCTGCCAGCGTCCCTTGGCTCCCAAAATCCACGATGAATGCCCTTAACCGAGCGCCATTCCTGCCCGGCATCCTTTCTGCATCTTTTATCTGGCGTTTGCGCCTGCAAGAGACAGCTATCGCTCACCTCTTATGCCCGCCCAATACGCCCGTTATCCTTCGCTTGTTGATCGCACCGTTTTCATCACCGGCGGTGCCGATGGCATTGGCAGTGCGCTGGTGGAGCAGTTTGCGCGGCAGGGCAGCCGCGTGGCCTTTGTGGACAAAAACGTGCCGTATGCCCAGGCCACGATCCAGCGCTGCACCGACGCCGGCGTGGCGCATGCGCCCTTGTTCTATGAGGTCGATCTGCTCGACATCGACGCGCTGAAGGCCGCCTGCGCCGCCGCCCTGCGCGCTCTCGGCAGCGTCACCGTTCTCGTCAACAACGCCGCCAACGACGACCGCCACGCATGGCAGGACGTGACGCCCGAGTATTTTGACAACCGCATCAACACCAACCTGCGGCATTACTTCTTCGCCATCCAGGCCCTGGCCCCGCAGATGATCGCCGCCGCGCAGGGCTCGGTGATCAACATCGGCTCCAGCAGCTACATGATGCAGGAGGATTTCTTTCCCGGCTACGCCATCGCCAAGTCAGCGGTGGAGGGCATCACCCGCACCATGGCCCGCACCTTCGGCCCCCATGGCGTCCGCGTGAACACCGTGCTCCCCGGCTGGGTGCCCACCGAGCGCCAGCTCACGAAATGGTGGTCCCCCGAAGGCGAGGCCGGCACGCTGCGCGACCAAGCCCTCAAGCGCCGCATCCAGCCCGAAGAATTCGCCCAGATGGTCCTCTTCCTCGCCGCCGACGATGGCGCCGCCTGCACCGCCCAGCAGTTCATGGTGGATGGTGGTAGGTTTTAGCAGGGGCGCAAGCATCTCGAAGTAAGGCTTGGCATCTTCCCAGTCTTCCCTGCAGAGAGCGGAACGCCGCAGAGGTTTTTCAAAAGTGATCTCTGCGGCGTTCGTTCCGGGATTGAAAACTCTCGGTCGATACCGCCATCGCTCTTGGCGAAAGTTCATCTGGCTTGTTCATGCGTAGGCCCTGAAGCGCCATCGCTCTCATGAACTTTAAACCTGTCACTTGAAACTCCCCATTGAAACTTCGCGCTCGCTTCGTTCTGATACTCGCCTCTCCCCTAGGAGTTTTCTCAGATGACCGATCAAGCCCCAAGCATCCCTGACACCGCCGCCGAGCGGTCGTGGGTCTGGCATGCCACCTTCAAAAGCCGCGTCGCCGGAAAAATATCCGTGCTGGCTTGCGCCGAGACCCTCTTCGCCATCGCGCTGTACTGGGGCATCGCCATCCATTGGGACACCCACTGGCATCTGCTGAGCAGCGTCTTCATCGCGCCGCTTTTGCTGCTGCGTTCGCCGGAGTCCATGAAGTTGGGGGTGAGATGGTTCTTGAAGGAGGGGCTCGGCATCAGCAACTACGAGGACTGGTCGAAGGCGAAGCGCGAGAAGTGGTTGATTAGAGCAGCGGTCCTTACTGGCATCGCAGTCTATCCGTTGGCCTCCTGGTTGAGTGGACTCTGGCTGGTAGGGCAAAGCGGCTGGCTACTGTTGGGCTGGTCGATGCTTATTGGCGGTTTGTCGCTAGCGTTTACGGTTACAATTGTGATCATGATTACCGGTACGGTTGTGGGTTCGGGAACGGCTATGACTTTGTCTAAGGTAGCAGGTGGTGGGGTTGTTGCAGGTGGGGCTATGGGAGCGGGTGTGAGTGTTGGTATGTTTGCTGGTGTAGTTGCAGGTGCAGGCGGTTTTGTGGGGGCATTTGTAGGCGCGGGTGCCGGAGCGACTGCGTATGTAGGACTTGGGATGGGACTGGGACTTGCCGCCCGTGGTTTGGTTTTCCGTGTGGTTGCCACGCTGCGGTATCTGCCCCAGGGCCTTGGCCGACTGCCGGAAAACTGGCAGGAAAACAACTTTTGGGTGGATTTCTTTGTGCCCGCCGAGCTTATACCGGGTATTCGAGAAGAGGATGAGAGTTTTGCCTTCGACGGCTTCATTCGTTCATTATCCGAAACGGAAAATAAGGTTTTTAAATGGGGGGCAGGACCACCGCTTGCCGCATTTTTCTTCCTTCCCGCCTTCCTCTACCGCCTCAACATCAAGGCCACCTGCTGGTTCTGGTGGCCGCTGGTGTTTCTGCTGAAGCCGCAGCCCAAGGCCGACAAAACTGGCGAGCAAAAACAAGCGCTCTGCTGGCCCTGGGACAATCCTTTGCAGCGGCTGCTCATTCTCGTGCCAGCGCTGATTGTCCTCGTTATCTTGATCGCGGAGTACTGCGATTTCGGCCTGTGGCAGCAGTTCAAAAACGCCGCCGCCGTGCCCATCCCGCTCAAGCTTGCGCTTGGCATGGAATGGAGCCACATCACACCGTGGCATTGGGCCTTGCTCATCGTCGAGATCACCGGCCTTGGCATGCTCATGATCGCCGGGAATGCGTGCAGTCACAAGGCCAACGACAACTGGGATACCTACGCGTGCAGCTGCATGCAGACGCAGCTCTGGCTCATGAACGCCCTCATGCGAGTGCGCAGTCTCGCAGCGAAGGCCTTCATGCTCCTCGGGCTGGGCATGTGTCTGATTTCGTTTCCTGAATGGCGGCAAAAACTACCGGCTCCGCTGCTGCAGCAACTGGAGACTTTTTATCATGCCCGAGACTCCGACGCACGAGGGACTGCCGATCCTCTACGGCTGTGAGGTCTTTAACGCACGCTAATACCCGCTCATTGATTCGAAACGTTTTCATTTTCCGCGAAGGCGGAGGTTCTTTTTTCCACAGGTCATTCTCCCAGAGCCACGCCCCGAGATCCTCCCCACGCTGGAGCCTTCGCCGAAGGTGCCGCCTTACCCGAGGGCGTTTGCAGTCACTCCTGCGGCTGAGGCGGATGAAGGTGCGGATGATGTCCCATGACGGGCCCAAGCCTGCGCTCTGGATTGTGCTGCATGCAGCGAATATTGCATGAATCTCCGGGCGCGGCTGAATCCGCCCCTTGGGTATGACAGAGGTGCCTGGCTGGCTGCGATCCTTCCCTCTTCCTCCCATCACCACTCGACTCCCGTCTTTTTTAAACTGCACATGCTTGCCCCTACCACGACTCATCCAGGGCTGGCCCGCTGGACCAATCTCTTCAGTCTTTTGGTGATCGGCATCGGGAGCGCTGTCTTGGCTGGATGGATCTTCGATGTGTCTTTTCTCAAACGCATCCTGCCGGGGAGCATCGCCATGAAGTTCAATACGGCGCTGGTGTTTGTCCTGGCGGGGCTTTCCCTGCGGGGGGCGGCTGTCTGCCGCAGCCCGTGCTGCCGGCGGATGGGACAGCTCTGCGCAGGCCTCGTCATCCTCATCGGCGGGCTCACCTTGGTGGAGCACATCTCCGGGGTGGATCTGGGCATCGACAATCGGCTGCTCCAGGAGCAGGCGCGTGCGACGAGCAAGTACACCCCGGGCCGCATGTCATCGCAGACGGCCGTGAGTTTTGTGTTCTTTGGCGTGGCGCTGCTGCTTTCCGCCAGCCGTAGGAGGGGCTGGTGGAACGTGGTATCCAGGGCGCTGCTGGCCTGTGTGGCCTTCATCGCTCTGGCCAGTCTGGTGGGGCATCTCTTTGGCTTCATGTTTCAGGTGGGCATCAGCCAGATCACCGGCATGGCCATTCATACTTCGCTGGCGTTTCTGCTGCTCTGCGCGGGCCTGTACTGCGCCAGGCACGAGGCCGGGGAGGCGCGGGACATTTTGTTTAGCGAGACCACCGGCGGCATCATGGCGCGCCGGCTGCTGCCAGGGGCTATCCTGATGCCATTGCTGCTTGGCTGGCTCGGGGTGGGCGGCAGGAAGTCGGGTCTGTATGACACGCCTGCCGGAACGGCGTTTTTTGTCGTCTGCACCCTGGCTTTTTTCACGGTGCTCGTTCTTGCCACCGCGCGCCAGCTTCACCTGCTGGATCTCGCCCGGCGTGCGGCCGTTGACGCGCGTGATCAAATGATCGCGGAGCTGCAGCGGTCGTTCGATGAAGTTCGCACGCTGCAGGGCCTGCTGCCCATGTGCGCCTGGTGCAAGAAGATCCGCGACGATCAGGGCTACTGGGACGATGTGGCCTCCTACATCGCCAAACACACGGAAGCCAGCGTGTCCCACGGCATCTGCCCCGAGTGCAGCACGGTGCATTTTCCCGCGACGCCGCCTGCTTGAGCCTGGGCAGACATTAAAGATGACAGGCACGAATGGCGCTTGATTAAGGCGGGTGTCGAGGAAACCATCCATTCACTGACGAAGCCGAAAAGTGTCACGGAGCGCGGACTTGAGTCCGCAGCAGGTCGTCCGCGTGGGATGTGTGATGGCTCGCACTGAATGCCGCAAACACGGTGATGTCGGGTGTCGAGAAAGCAGCATGTCAAGGCGGGGCAGGTGTGTGCTGCGGAGTGCAGCGGAATCAATTCCGCGCTCCGAGGAGCGTTGCGCGCAAGCAGTGAGTTTCACGAGCTGCGCCCTTAATCAAGTGCCATTCATGACAAGCATTACAGAAAGAGACTTCCACGGTTTCCACCGTTTCAACGGGGGGTGGTGACAAACTAGCCCCCACACACATGGAGACTTCCACGGTTTCCACCGTTTCAACGGGGGTGTGTCACTCCCTGCCCCTGCAAGGAGAGACTTCCACGGTTTCCACCGTTTCAACGGGGGGTGGTGTGTTCGCTCATTCCCACGTGAAGGTGTAGGTGTACAGATTGCCAGATTTGCTCACCACACACTGCTGGCGGGAAACAAGGTGGGGGATGATGTCGCCGTAGAGCTTGGAGGCGGTGAGCGCGCCCAAGCGTCCGGGATTGGCGGCAAAGCGGTGGGTGAGCTGGCTCTTGGTGTACGCGGCCTGCTTCTGGCCGGGCCTGACGCTGTGGTCACCCGTGATCTGCGCCAGCAGCCATTCGGCGGTGTCGTCCACCTGGACGCGGCGGCTCATGCCTTCGAGCTGGATGAGTGCGTCAAGGCAGCCGTTTTGATGCGCCTCCGCCAGCTCCAGAATCTCCGGGGTGATGGTGAAGGGATCTGTGATGCTGCCCCTGGCCCACCGGCAGGCCTGGAAGATGATGGCCAGCTTCAGGCAGCGGGCGGGGGATTCATTGAGGCTGGAGAGCAGGCTCTCATCTCCATTGGTATATCCTGGTATTGACTCACAGCGGTCGCGGTTGCGCTGCTGCAGGCCCACCCAGTAGTGCTTGGCGGCCTTGGTGAGCTGGTCCCTGCCCACGCTGCCTTTGAGCGTGGTCAGATTGCGGAAGAGGTCGGTCAGGTTTTGCAGATCTTCTCCTTCCAGGCTTTCAGGCCACCAGATCTGCCGTGCCTGCCGGGTGGCCACGTAGAAGCCAAAGCGGCGGCGCAGCCCGCAGCCGGAGGCGATTTGATCCAGCCGCGCCACACCAAAGGTGCTGCCCATGCAGAGGCTCAGGGTGGCCTGCTCAATGTGCCGCTGGGATTCGCCATCGCCGTGGCTTTTGCCTTCACGCAGGAAGTTCTGGTGCCATGGCGAACCATCGTAGAGGCCCAGGTAGCGGGCGGAGGTCTCGCGCCCGTAGGACTGCGACTCCCAGCTACGCAGGATGGTGTTTCCTTCGTCCTCAAACTGCAGGCGGTGGGGCTGCTGCTCAAAGGTGTCAAACAGCGCGGAGTCGCTGGCGTTTCCGCCGATGAGATCCTCAGGGGTGAGGATGTGCCGGGCGATCTTGATCGCAGGCGCAAAGGTGGTGCCCTTGCGCAGGCCGGCAGGACAGGCCACGAAGTTGTAAATCGTCAGCGGCTTTTGGCTGCCAAAGTTCAGGGTGACATTGGGTGTTAGTAGCTTGCCACACAGGGCCAGGATGGGAGCGACGATGAGGCCGTCCGGCAGCTCTGAGACGCAGCGCGCGAAGTCACGGTAATCCATGAGGATGGAATCCTCCGGGATGGGGTGCTCGCGAGTTTTCTCACCACCCCCCGTTGAAACGGTGGAAATGGTGGAAGTCTCCATGCCTGCGGGAGCTGGTTTCTCACCACCCCCCGTTGAAATGGTGGAAACCGTGGAAGTCTCCGCCTTGGGCGTGGCGGGAGAGTCACAAACCACCGTTACAGATGTGGATGTTGCGGACGTTTCTCCCGCAGCAGGCGGCGCGGGGACCGCTGCGGGTGGGGGCGGGGTCGCGGGGTGCAGGTGCTGGGTCCAGTCGGCGGAGGGCCGGAAGGCGGCGCGTGCCATCAGCTCGGCCTTGCCATCGGCGAGGTGGCGGGGTGTGCCAGCCTCCGGCGGGTGCGCAGCAGCGGGGTGGGTGTCAGAGCCGGGGTTGGATTTGGATTGAGAGTCGGAGTCAGGTTCAGTGTTCATGGTCTTGGAAAAAAGGTTGGGGGCAGAGGAATCCGCCGAAATAGAAAAGAGGTCGGGTTCAGGAGTCCTGGCGTGGGCCAGAGCAAAGGCGTGGGCATGGGCAGGAGTCATGGCTGGGGCAGGGTTGGAGGCTGAGGTGGGAAGATTTCGTGTAGGATGCCCAGGCGCTCGGCCTCCGGCAGATGGAGGACATCGCCGAGGTCCTTGCAGGTCTTGGGCAGGAAGTGCACATGGGCGTGTACGCCTGCGGCCTGGAGGTCTGCGAGCCAGGAAGCTCCGGCGTCCATGCCCGCCTCGTCCGTGTCCGGGATGAGGTGTATCTCACGCCCGCGCAGTCGCTCCAGCAGCTCTGGAGCCCGCGCAAAGCGGGAGCTGGCGCTGGTGGCGGCGAGGATGCTCCAGGCGTGCTGCGTATCCACCAGCAGCATGGCGGCGAGGCCCTCGATGAGTCCCACGGCCCCCTCCACCAGCAGCACGTGCGTGGTTTCGCCCAGCCAGCTCTGGCCGATGAAGGCGCCCTGGGAGCCGGAGAGATTCCGCGCTTTGATGTGCGTGCCGTCGGCCTTCGCCAGCGGCTGCCCGTCCAGCCGCCGCACCTGGGCGAAGGTGCCCTCGGTGATGACGAGGCAGCGCTGCCCCTGCATCATCGCCACCTTGAGAAACCCGTGCCGATGCGCCAGATCCACCGCATCTGGAAAGATGCCGCGCAGCTCCGCCACGGTGCGGATGTCTTCACGCGTGAGGGGGTGAAACGCCGGCCACGTCTCGCGCAGCCAGGCCCGGTCTTCCGCAGGTATGGCGGGTGTCTGGGGGCTCTGTGGCTCGGCGGCACTCTGCGAAGAGGAACAGGTCTTACAGGGGTTGTTCGACCTGCAGGGCTTATCTTTCCCCTTTGCGCCGTGGGTGCTCTGCCCACCCTGGGGCCACTCAGCCTCCAGCAGGCAGCCCGCAGGCACTTTGGTGCTTCTGGCGGCCCAGTGCAGCTTGTGGCGCAGGTCATTCTCCCGCCAGGGCGGGCGGCAGTCCTTGTTCCAGTGGCTGAGCAGGGGCAGGGCCTCCTCCTCGGAGAGGTCAAAGCCGCGCACCAGCGCCACGGCGGCGCTGAAGGCGGCGGCATCGCCCCCCTGCCCGGAGACGGAGGCGGGCATCTTTGCCAGATAGGCGCTGGCACGTTCGGTTGCAGTTTTCATCGTGTGGTAGAAAGTGGTAGTTTAGGCCGTGGGGGTGGTGTGGGGCAGGGGGATCACCTTGATCCCGCTGGGGGTGGATGGCGCGGGTGCGCTGGTTGTTGAGTCCGCCTCAGGGAGCGGGACGATCCCCCGCCGCAAGGCGGAGGCGCTCGGCAAGGCCGCAGACACCTCGCGCTGCAGCAGCGCGGCCCAGACCTTGGCGGGTTCAAAGCGGCAGAAGCCGCGCACCTTGATCATGGGCACCATCCCGTCGAGGACCCAGTTGTGCAGGGTCCGGCGGCTGATGCCGAGCTGCTGCGACATCTGCACCTGTGTGAGCAGCTCCACCTTGGGCAGAATCGTGGTCGGAGCTTCGGCTGGCCCGGTGGTGGTGATGTCGGGAGTGCAGGTCGTGCTGGAGTTGGAATGAGAGTTCATGATGTTGTTGTTATTGATGGTCTTTGAATGCTTGTTTGTGCTATTTAATGGTGTCTTGTGGTATCACGCGGGCGCGTCAGGGCATGGAGATGCCGGTGGGCGCGGAGTCCGCGTGAGGTCGGGCGTGGAAGGCTGGGGGCTTTTCAGGGCCGCCAGGACTTGTGCCGGGTGCGATTGCCAGAGTTCTTCACTGCTGCTTCGCCTTGATCCCTTTAAAAAGCCGCGTTCTGCACGCCGGCCATCCTCAGGAATGGATAAAGACTTGGGTCCGTTTTTGAAAGTTCAAGCGAAATTTTACGAAAAGTTGCAGCAGGGGGTGCGGCGCTGCGGCAGGAAGCTCAAAATGGAGCGGATCAGCAGGAAATAGCCGGGTGGAAATCACCGCAAGGCTGCGGGTCAGCCCTTCTCAGCCCTCCCCACGCTGACCGCATGCTCCCGAATAACTATAGCGATTCGCGAAGCTCATTTCCGGAATGGAGAGTCTGAGGATGTTCGGTTTGCCGCAGAGGGGCAAAGGTGCGGAGGTGGCAGAGATTAGATTGCGTGTTTCCTCAGGTGCTCTGCGGCAAGCGGCCCGGCGGGCTGTCTCCCTCCGCGAGTATGAGTGCAGCAGGCAGGGTTTCACCCCATAGCACAGGGCATCACACCCCGTATCATGTCACGCATGCCCGTGAAAAATCGTCCATCCGTCTCAGTCCTTTTGCGCGATGACTGAATACTAACCTGCCTGCTGCGTCCAAGCACCCAGCCACAAAGAGGTGTGTGAGACGGCGAGTCCCTGCTGCCACCCCCTCCTTTTTAAAATCTCGATCCAACCCCCTCACTCACCATGAAACGTTCCTTTCTTCTCTTATTTGCCGCGCTGCTGGCCCTGACCATGCCGCTGGCTCCGGCACGTGCGCAGGATGACTCCGTCTCCATCGACTTCTTCTACGATGCGCTCAGCCCTGACGGGGACTGGATTTACACGCCGAACTACGGCTACGTCTGGCAGCCGCTCGTCGCGCAGCAGCCCGGCTGGTCGCCGTATGCGGATGGCAGCTGGGCTTTCACGGAGGCGGGCTGGACGTGGATCTCCAACGAAGACTTCGGCTGGCTCACCTACCATTACGGGCGCTGGATCCAGATGCAGCAGGCCTGGACCTGGGTGCCCGGCTATGAATGGGCGCCCGCGTGGGTCTCCTGGCGTCAGACGCAGGGGCAGATCGGCTGGGCACCCCTGCCGCCCGAGGCCGCCTGGTCTCCCGGCATCGGCTTCGGGAACTGGACGGACAGTTACTACGATGTCGGCCCTTCCTATTACAATTTTGTGCCCATTAACCTGTTTGCCAGCATCACCTCCCTGCGGCCCTTCATCCTGGATCGCAGCCGCAACTACAATTACTATGACCAGTCGGTCAACATCACCCAAATCAGCTATCAGAAGAACGTGGTGAACAACATCTTTGTCGGCGGCCCCGACCCGCAGCGCATTGATGGCTTTGGCAATAACCGCGTCCGCCGGCTGTCCCTGCACCGGGATGATGACGGCTTCCGCCGCAACTGGCTGGACAATGACCGCGACCGCCGTGGCAACGGCCCGCCACGCGGAGGCTCCTCACGCATTGAGAAGGGCCAGCTCTTTATCGCCTCCCCCTCCATCCGCAGAGATGACTCCCACAGGCTGCCCCCTCGCGTGCGTGAGTCTTTGAACCAGCCTGTGATCGACCGTGGCTGGCGCGGTATGGGAAATGACCAGAACACCGACCGCATGCGCCAGCGTCAGCGCGATGAACTGGATCGCACCCGTCCGGCCAATCTGCCGGAAAAAAACTTGCGCCCCGTCACCAGCACCGCACCCCCCCCCGCCGTGGGTCGCAAGCGGGAGCCCCATGGGCGCAAAG
>NZ_JAQSEA010000103.1 GCF_029946185.1 Prosthecobacter sp. | reverse complement strand
GAATCTCCCCCACCGAAATCGCCACCAGAACTGCTGTAGTCCGTGTCAGTGCCACTGTAGCCGCCGTCACTTTGGGACGTGTCCGTCGAATCTGCCCTAGGAGATGAAGCGGAGCTGTTTGAGCCGAAGAAGCTGTCATACATCCACATGCCCGCCGCTGCGCCAAACATGCTGCCCATCATGTTTTGCATGAAACCGCCTCCGCCAACGCCATTCCCGGGCTGGCCCATGCCCCCAGCGCTGCCACCACCACCGCCCGACATAGAACGGAACAATCCGCGAATGACTCTGAAGCCCACCCAGATCAGCAGCACGATGCCGATGATCGGCAGCCACGAAGTGCCCCCCTTCTGCGCAGCCTGCGTCTTGGAGCCAACCGTGGTCGCCCCGCTCGTACGGTGCGAGTTCATGGTCTTGGAAATGAAATTCACGCCATCAATCAGTGCGTCATCACTCTTCTTCTGCCGCAGGTTGGCAAGCATGCGCTGCACCAGTGCTTCACGATCCAGCAGTGTGAATGCCTGACGCTGGGTGTCTGTACCGACGACCACCTGCAAATGCGCAGGCTGTTTCACCAGCAGGATAAAAACACCGTTCACTTTCTTTGACTGAGCCAGCTGTTCCGCCCATTGGGAAAAACCCCGGTTGGAGGCCGCCTTGCTTGACTGCAGCACCGTGGACTTCATGTCGTCAGGCACTGCCGCGAAGGTTTGAATCGCGATGTCTTTGTGCAGCCGGGTGGCGACGTCTTTGATGGTGCCAGCAGCGTTCACCTTGGCGAACTCGGAAAAGAAGGCTCCGTCATCCTGAATGCCTGCTGCAGCAGCGCGTGCACCAGCAGTGCTCAGCAGCAGCGTCACAGCAAAGGCGGGAAGGAATAGTCGGCTTGTGAGGGTTTTCATGGGGAATGAAGATTGGAGGCTCATCATGAGTCATAGATACGAACAGCGCACCTGCGAAACACGCCTGATTTTGTAGCCACCCCACCCAGCGGCGCAAATGTGACAAATGCGTAAAACCACCCACAAACTCATTACAATCCACCCCTTTACCAGCTTCTGCTCTAGGTGAAGCTTGTGCCATGGAAAAGCCAACCTGCCTGGAAGTTCTGCAACAAGGGTCCTACGCTTGGAATACCTTCCTCCTCGATGAAGGACTCCAATCCGCCTGCTTGAGCGAGGCGAATCTCGGCGGCGCAGATCTGCGCCGCGTCAATCTGGCCCAGGCAGACCTGCATCTCGCCAACCTCAACGGGGCAGATCTCAGCCTCGCGAATCTACGCGGTGCTGATCTCAGCCTGGCCGATCTCCGGGGTGCGAATCTCAATGGCGCAGACCTCAGCCTCGCAAACCTCGAAGGCGCGGACCTGCGCGGAGCCAAATGCACCGGCGTGCAGCTTCTGGGCGCAGACCTCCGCCGCGTGAACTTCCACGACACCGACCTGCGCAGGGCAAATTTTGCCAACGCAAATCTTTGCGGTGCCGACCTCAGCGGCACGCGCTTGATCCGGGCAAACCTTGTCGGCGCAGACCTGTGCGGCGCAAATCTCACCGGCGTGGAAATGCTGGAGGGCAGACCCGCCATGCTACGCACGGCCGCCTAATTCTACCTTGTTAGACTTGCTCGTCCAAGCCGTCTGGGCAAAGCCATGAAAGAACTAGGCACACTTTCGGCATGGCGGTGCCACTTCTCAGTTCCACAAAAAATGAGCTACCTTAGGCTGCCCGTCTGGCGCAGCAAAGTAGCCTTGTCCTGTGGAACAAGGAACGCTCCGCTTCATCCCAACCGCTTGATAAGGTAGAACTCGGCAGTGTTGAAAACCTCGACTTTCAAGCGGCGCCCCTGGAACTTTCAAGCGCGGGACAGCGTCGTGGAGTGCGGTGGCAGAGATGCACGCATCGTCGACACCGCTTTCGCGGGGTGAAGTGTACCCTTCGGACATAGCCTACCCTCCGGCATACGAATGCGGCCTCGCGCCCAGGCTTGCCGCACGCAGTCCAAGACGCCGTCGCGCTCCCGTACTCGCAGCACAAATGGGCCAACTCTCCCTGCATGCACAAATGGCGTCTGCTTTGCGCATTTTGGGGACTGCGAGAGCGGGTGTGCTGGGCTCGGATTTGCTAAATGAAAGGGCGCTCCGCCACCCTCACATCACTACTACACCATGCCACGCCCCTCACGTTACTCACCTGCTGAAAAGGCCGCCATCGTTGCCGCCGCACGTTCCCGGATTCGCTTGGGAGAAAGCTGCAAAGACATTGCCGTCCGACTGGGAGTGAATCAACCCTCCCTGCGCGGCTGGCTGCGGGAATCAACACTCGACATGCTCTACCCGCCGCTGCCTCCCTGCATGCCGCGCAATCGCTCGGCGTGATGGGCGCCCGCTTATTTTTTCTTCACCTGCCAGAGGTCATCAAAGAAGTCCGCCGCCACCACCTGACCGGCAGCTTCCGCAGTCGGTGGCTGCGTGATGTCCAAGATCGCCCAGTCCGGCAGCTTGGGGTTTTGCAGTGAGTTGGTCCGGTCATGCGCCTCACGGAAAGTGAGGCCGGAATTGATCACCACTTCAAAGCCCGGCGACTTCAGGCAGGGATAAGTCAGCAGCGGGACGTGAGTCTTCGCATCAAACGACTGCCCGCCCATGCCCACCTTCTCAGCATCCCATTGCACCGGCAGTGATTTGGCTAGCTGCTTGAGACACGAGTTGGATTCCGGCGTCCCCCACAGGATGAGGCTTTGCGTTTTGCCAGCTTCGTAAATATCTCCCACATCCGATGCCTTCACCACACGGACATCGCCACGCATCAGGCCCTTCCAACGCTGGAGGAAATGCGCCGACTCTGATTTCACCCACGCATCCACCGCAGGCGAGGACGACTTGCCGTCGGGCAGCACGACCAGAAAGCGCTTCATGAAACTCGCATCCATCGGTCCGGGATGCGCGCCCGCCTTGCCCCCGGCGGGGCCGTCGTGCTGAAAGGGATTCGCATTGCCAAAATCCCGCCAGACGCCGTTCTCCTTGATCAGGCGGCAGAAGGCACCGGCCACCTTCGGTCCCGAACTCATGAAGGTCTCAAACTGCGGAGCCACCGGGCCGACCTTCAGATTCAGCGTGGCACCATCAATGATCAGCTTGAGGGATCCCCCGCCCTTCCGCGCCTGTGGAGGTGGATAGAAGACGATGCGCGTCACATTCTGTGACTTCATCTCGAGGGTCTGGCCGTCAATGACCTTCGCATCCAGTCGCGCCTCCTTCCAGCTTTCCTCCATGCCATGCAGATTGAGCCATTTCATGCGGCCATAGAAGGGAGTCTTCGTCTGAATGTGAACTTCGTCAGGAAACAGGTCACGGCCTTTGCCGACTGCCTTTTCGATCCATGCCTGCACTTCTTTGATCGTTTCGGGATGATACTTGTGCGGCATGCCCGGGCCGATGAGATGCGGCGGGTGGATGTCCTGCTTGGCCAGCACCTCAATCATGTACTCCGCCGAATCACGCTGCGCATCCACCTCGCCGCTGTAGCTGATCAGCGGTACATTGAAAAAATTCCGGGCATAGTCCGGCACGTCATACACGCCCCACAGCGTCTGCTCATACGATGCTGGATACTTGTCCGGTGTGAGTTTTTGATAACGTTTCACATCCGCAAAGCCCGCGCCCGTATGCACACAGGCCCACTGGTCCGCGAAATGCGCCCCGAGATGCCAGGCACCCGCGCCGCCCATGCTGAAGCCCGCCAGCGCCACCCGGTTTGTGTCCACATTGAAGCGCTTCATCGCATCATCACGACACTCAAACACATCCGTTTCACCCGCACTTTTCCAGCCGTTGCAGTAACGCCCGAAAGGATGAATCACGATCGTGCCCGCCGGCTGAAACTGCCCCGGCTTCTTCGCCATCAGCTTCGAATACACGAACGGCAGATCCGTGGCGGTGTCGCCCCGGCCATGCAGCCAGATCCACATCGGCACCGGCTTCTTGCCTGCGCCAAACTCCAAACCTTCCGGCACCTCCACGCCATAAGGCTGCGGTGAATCGTCAATCTTCGAATAGAAGCCCAGCACCTTCGGCCCGCTGCCGTTCATCCAGGGCGTTTCATTTTTTCCAAGTGCCGCGATGCGTTTTTTTGCCTCATCAAGCAGCACCATCGCCTTCTTCACCCCGTCCTCCGGCTTCTTGTCATACCACTCGTCGAACTCCAGCGCATAGCGCACCGCCTTGATGAAAATGTCCGCATCCGCTGCTCGCGGGTGCTTCTTCACGGCTTTGAAGGACTGCGTCACAGCCGCCAGCTCTTTGGCAATCCCACCCTCCTGTTCTGCAGAAAGTGCCGCAGCGGGCTTCGGTGGCAGACTGCCTTTAAACGAAGCCGTGGCACCATTGGGACTGAGCTGCGCCTGCGCTGCCACAACCAACAGAGAAAGAAAAAGAAAGCATTTCATGGAAAAGCTTAAACGCGGCCCTGCGCCACTTTTATAGCGTTTTCCAGAACTGATTTCTGCAAAGCGCCTGAGGAAACACGCGATTGAATCTCTGCCACCTCTGCACCTTTGCCCCTCCCGAGTAACTAAATCGCAAACTGGATCTGACCCGATTCTTGAAAATCTCTGCGGCGTGCCAGCCTCTGCGGTGCAAATCTCCGGCCATTCCCGTTGCCAAAAACCAGCGTTCCCTTTTCGCCCCTCCTCAAATCAGATCCCCCTTCCGTGTATTCTGTGTATTCCGTGGTTCAAAT
>NZ_JAQSEA010000102.1:27131-52333 GCF_029946185.1 Prosthecobacter sp. | reverse complement strand
CGAAGAAGGACTGGGTGCAGAGCCAGTCGGCCCCGGCATCCACCTTCGCCTTGAGGTGATCCATCTCGGTCATGCGATTGGGCGTGGCGGGATGGCCTTCAGGAAAACAGGCGACGCCGATGCCGAAGCCGCGTGGGTGCGGGTGCAGGCCGCGCTCGTTGAACTGGCGGATGAAGCGCACGAGTTCTGCGGCGTGGGCGAAGGTGCCGGTGTCTGTTTGTCCGGCAGGGAGGTCGCCGCGCAGAGCCAGGATGTTGCTGACTCCGGCGGCGGCGTAGCGTGTGAGCAGGGCCATGATTTCAGACTCGCTGTGGCCCACACAGGTGAGGTGCGGGATGGGATCAAAGACATCGCTCTGCTGCAACTCGGCGATGAGGCTCTGCGTGAGCTCGCGCGTGCTGCCGCCTGCGCCATACGTCACGCTGGCAAAGGCGGGACGCAGGGGCGCGAGTTGATCGAGCGTGCTTTGCAGCGTCTTCACCGCCACGGGGGTGCGTGGCGGGAAGAACTCGAAGGAGAGCGCGGTGGTGCCACGGGTGGCGGAGAGGATGTCTTGGATGTGCATGGCCGCGTTACACGGTGGGTTGCAACTCCGGTGCGCGCAGATTTTTCGCGGTTTGCACCATGTGGATGAGGGAGGTTTTTACCTCGGCCCAGCCGCGTGTTTTGAGACCGCAGTCGGGGTTTACCCAGAGGTTGCGGCGGGGGATGACGGACTCGGCTTTGCGCATGAGGTTTTCCATTTCGGTGACGGAAGGGACACGCGGGGAGTGGATGTCATAGACGCCGGGGCCGATCTCGTTCGGGTACTGGAAGTCCACGAAGGCACCGAGGAGTTCCATGTTGGAGCGCGAGGTCTCGATGGTGATGACGTCGGCGTCCATGTCTGCGATGGCGGCGATGATGTCGTTGAACTCGGAGTAGCACATGTGGGTGTGGATCTGGGTGTCGTCACGCACGCCGCTGGCGCTGAGGCGGAAGGCGGTGACGGCCCAGTCGAGGTAGTGTGCCCAGTCGAAACGGCGCAGAGGGAGACCTTCGCGGATGGCGGGCTCATCAATCTGGATGGCGGCGATGCCTGCGGCTTCGAGGTCCACGACTTCATCGCGAATGGCGAGGGCGATTTGGCGCGTGGTTTCGGAGCGCGGCTGGTCATCGCGCACAAAGCTCCACTGCAAAATCGTGACGGGTCCGGTGAGCATGCCTTTCATCGGGCGGGAGGTGAGGGACTGTGCAAACTTCGACCAGCGCACGGTCATGGGCGCGGGGCGGCTGACATCACCGTAGATGACGGGGGGCTTCACACAGCGGGTGCCGTAGCTCTGCACCCAGCCGTTGGCGGTGAAGAGGAAGCCGTCGAGCTGCTCGCCGAAGTATTCGACCATGTCATTGCGCTCGAACTCGCCATGCACGGGCATGTCGAGGCCGATGGCATCCTGGAAGGCGACGCAGGCGCGGGTTTCATTTTCCAGATAGACTTCATACTCGGCGGTGGTGAGCTCGGCTTTTTTCCAGCGGGCGCGCATGGAGCGCACTTCGGCGGTCTGCGGGAATGAGCCGATGGTGGTGGTGGGGAACTCGGGCAGCGCTAGGCGTGCGTGCTGCAAGAGCTGCCGCTGAGGGAAGGGGGAGTGGCGACGCGCATCCTCCGCTGTGACTTGGGCGAGGCGTTCTCTGACTTCGGGATTGTGGGTGCGGCGGCTGGTGGCGCGGCTGTGGATGGCGTCTTGATTGTTTTCCAAGACACCGCTGCGTGAGACGTTGCGCAGCAGTGCGCTGAGGGTGACGACCTCGTTGAGCTTTTGATCGGCAAAGGCCAGCCAGTTTTCGATCTGCGCATCCAGCGCGGGCTCGGAGGCGAGGGTGACGGGCGAGTGGAGCAGGGAGCAGGAAGGGGCGACCCACAGGCGCTGCACTCCCAGCTTGGCCTTGGCCGCAGTGAGCAGTTTTAGAGACTTGCTGAAATCGTTCTTCCAGATGTTGCGGCCATCGACCACGCCGAGGGAGAGGATTTTATCCTGCGGCAGATGTTCGAGTACTTCTTCCAGCTCTGCCGGAGCACGGACGCAATCAACGTGGAAGGCGTGCGCTGGGAGCGAGAGGAAGAGCGGGAGATTTTCCCGCAGTGCGCCGAAGTAACTGGCGACGATGATCTTCAAACCGGGGGCGGCGGTTGCGATGCGACGCCAGGCGTCCACCACGGCGTCACGCTGCTGCGGGGAGAGATCGAGCGCGAAGATGGGCTCGTCGATTTGCACCCACTCGGCTCCTTGCTCGGCGAGGCGCTGGAGGATTTTTTCATAGACGGTCACCAGTCCGTCCAGCAATGACCAGCGGTCGAAGTCGGGGTTTTGTGAGTCTTGTACTTTTCCCAGCGAGAGATAGGTCACGGGGCCGGGCAGCACGGGCTTGGCGCGCAGGCCGAGGGCTTTGACTTCGGCGAATTCGCGGAAGACTTTGCTACCGACGAGCTGGAACTGGGTGTCTGCGCGGAACTCGGGAACGATGTAATGGTAGTTCGTGTCGAACCACTTCGTCATCTCGCAGGCAAAGGCCGCCTCGTGTCCGCCGCAGCCATGGGTGCAGGCTTCGTGGCCTTCGCCGCGTGAGCCGCGCGCCATGAGGAAGAGGGTATCGAGTCCGATGTTTTCACCCTTCCAGCCAAAGCGTGGGGGGATGTTGCCGATGAGGCAGGAGAAATCGAGCATCTGGTCATAGAAGGAGAAGTCGTTGCAGGGGATGAGATCGATGCCTGCGGTGCTCTGTTTGGCCCAGTTGTCCCGGCGCAGTCGGCGGCCGGTGGCTTCCAGCTCCTCCTGGGAAAGTTTGCCTTGCCAGAAGGCTTCGGTGGCTTTTTTAAGTTCGCGCTGCTCGCCGATGCGCGGGTAGCCCAGATTGTGTGTGTGAATGATGTTGTCGCTCATAGCGACTAAATAACTATCGCTGGATTGGGTATTAACAATCCAGAGAGTTTTGTGGATCATCATCGAAAATGGTTATGATGGGGGCATGATCGAAATCCGCCATTTGCATGCCCTCATCGCCCTCGCTGAGACGGGGAACCTTTCCAAAGCGGGGCGTCGCCTGCATCTTTCACAGCCTGCGCTCTCGCATCAGGTGAAGAGCATTGAGACGCATCTGGGGGTGCCGTTGTTTGAGAGGAAGAGCAGTCCGCTGCGGCTGAGCCCGGCGGGTGAGAGGCTGCTGGGCACGGCGTATGAGATCGTGAAACAGATGAAGCAGTGCGAGCGGGATGTGGCACGCATTGCGGAAGGGAAGGCGGGGCAGCTCCGCATCGCGGTGGAGTGCCACTCGTGCTTTGACTGGCTGATGCCGGCGATGGATGAGTTTCGCATCGCGTGGCCGGAGGTGGAGATGGATCTGGTCTCGGGCTTTCAGCCTGATCCCACTGGGCTGCTGGTGGAAGATCAGGCGGATCTGGTGATTGTGTCGAAAGCACCGGCACGCAAGGACGTGGTATATCATCCGCTGTTTCGCTATGAAGTGCTGGCGCTGCTGGCGCATCAGCATCCGCTGACGCGCAAGAAATTCCTCGCGGCGCAGGATTTTGCCAAAGAGACGCTCATTACCTATCCCATCCCAGATGACCGCATTGATGTGGTGCGGGAGGTGCTGGGGCCGCTGGGGGTGAATCCGGTGCGGCGCACGGCGATGCTGACGGTGGCGATTTTGCAGTTAGTCGCCAGTCAGCGTGGCATCGCGGCGATGCCGGGGTGGGCGGTGCAGCCGTACCTGGAGCGGCGCTATGTGGCACAGCGGCCGGTGCGTAAGAGCGGCCTTTTTTCCAATCTCAATGCGGCGACGACGCGTGCGCTGGCGGGGACGGCCTACATGCGTGAGTTCATCGCCACGATGAAGAAGGTGAGCTTTGCCAATCTGAAAGGGATCGCGGCGGTGGATGAGCTGTGACCCGGTGCGCTGGATTTTTAAACTGAGGAGACCGTGCTGGTGTCTGCCTGGGTGGACCAGTATGAAGAGCCCAGAGTTCCACGCACGCAGGGTGGCAGCGACTTGTTGCCATAAAAATGCCCGAGGCCGATGCGTAGGCCGAATGAGATGGGGGATTTTTCCCCGGAGACGGCAACGAGATTGCACACGCACTGGGCACTGCTGCGAAATTCGCAGGCCATGGAGCATTCAAGATTGGGACGGCGGATGTTCATGGTGAGTTCCTCAGGGGAAGATCATGGACGATTGCCAAGGCGCTCAGCGGTCAGTTCTGCTTCAGCACGCAGCCAGTCTTCTCTTGGATCGCCGTCTGTTGATCCGCGTTTGAGATAATTTTGGTAGGCCCTGATGGCGATTTCATCAGTGGTAGGGGGCACCATGACATCCGGCGGAGCCTTGGCCTTCGTAGTCTGGGGCTGGGGGTCCGTGGCAGCCTTGGCGACAGGCGCAGTTTTGACGCTAGGTGTGGCTTTGGTGCCGGGTGTGGCTTTGGAGCTGGGTGTGGCTTTGGAGCTGGGTGTGGCTTTGGTGCCGGGTGTGGCTTTGGTGCTGGGTGTGGCTTTGGTGCCGGGTGTGGCTTTGGTGCCGGGTGTGGCTTTGGTGCCGGGTGTGGCTTTCGGGTTCTTTGAACCTTGGTTCACTGGAGTGACTGTGGCGGGAGTACTGCCTTTGGCGGCAGGCGTGGGTTTGCTGGATTTCATGATGCCCGCACAATCCAAAATCCGCTGCCGTTTTCCATGGGGTGTTTACCCCAATTTGACTTCTGAGTCTCAGGTGGAAGGGACGGAGCCGTTCTCGGCGAATGCGAGGGCGACGTTGAGGGTCTCCATGAATTCGTTCACTTTGATGGGCTTGGTGAGATAGCGGAAGAAGCCGGCTTCGATGCCCTTTTCGATGTCGCGTGGGATGGCGTTGGCGCTGAGAGCGACGATGGGAATGTGGCCGATGGTGGGGTCGAGGCGAATGATCTTCATGGCCTCGATACCGCTGATGCCGGGGAGATTGATGTCCATGAGGATGA
This sequence comes from Prosthecobacter sp., assembly GCF_029946185.1. Lineage (GTDB taxonomy): Bacteria > Verrucomicrobiota > Verrucomicrobiia > Verrucomicrobiales > Verrucomicrobiaceae > Prosthecobacter. The sequence continues at coordinate 47,343 of NZ_JAQSEA010000102.1, read as the reverse complement.
CGTCCGGCAGATAGCCATGGGCGAGGTTGATGCCGTCGGTGCCGTTCTGGGCCGTGAGCAGGCGCAGATCTGAACGGCGGGCGATCAACTGCTCGATGAGCTTCAGGTTGGCGGGATTGTCCTCAATGTAGAGCAGCAGGCGAGTGCGCTTGCCGGTCTCCTCGGGGGTGGCGGCAAGCGAGCTGCTGACGGATTTGATGAAATCGATGTGAGGGTCCACAGCGGAGCCGAGTTCGATCCAGAACACGCTGCCAGTACCGACGGTGCTCTGGGCGCCGATGCTGCCTTCCATGAGCTCCACCAAGCGTTTGCTGACGACGAGTCCGATGCCGGTGCCTTCCTCTCCGGTGGTTTCTTTGCCAAGACGATTGAAGGCCTGGAAGAGCTGCGCGAGGAGTTCCGGTGAAAGCCCGGCTCCGGTGTCTCTGACGCCGATGCGAAGGCGTTCGGGCAGGGTGAGATCACAGTCCACCACGACGGTGCCGCCGGCGCGGTTGTATTTGATGGCATTGGAAAGGAGATTGATGAGGACCTGCTTGAGGCGGGTGCGGTCGGCCCTGATAAAACAAGGACCTTCAAATTTCGGAAACGACATGCTGATGCCGCGCTTCTGCGCCTGGGGCTCGATCATGGCCTGGCATTCGATGAGGACTTCGGGCAACGAGACGGCCTCCAGCGAGAGCGAGAGGCGGCCGGACTCGACGACGGCGAGATCGAGAATGTCATTGATGAGTTCCAGGAGGAACCAGCCCGCATGGAGAATCTGATCGATGCTGGCTTTTTGCGAGGCGGTGGGCGGTGGTATGTCGGATTCAATGAGCTGGGTGAAGCCGAGGATGGCATTGAGCGGTGAGCGCAGCTCATGGCTCATGCTGGAAAGGAAGTCTGATTTGGCGAGGTTGGCCTTCTCGGCGACGGCTTTGGCCTTTTGGAGTTCGATCGTTTTTTCCTGCAGTACTTTATCCCAGCGTTTGCGCTCGGTGATGTCACGCGCTGCGGCGAACACACCCTGCAGGACGCCATCGCGATTGTGAAAGGTGGTGGCGTTGTAGGAGACGTGCGTCTCTGTGCCGTCCTTGGCACGGGCGGTGAGTTCGTAGTCGGTGACTTTGCCCTCGCTGAGTACGCGTTTGATGGCGGCCTCGGCGTGTGCGGGATCGGTGAAGTAGTTTTTGAACGCGGCGCCGATGAGTTCTTCACGCGAGCGGCCGGTCAGCGTTTCCATCTGATTGTTGACGTCGGTGATGATGCCGGAGGCGTCGGTGGTCATCAGAGCATCGATGTTGGATTCGATGAGGGAGCGTGTGTAGAACTGCTGATCCCGGAGGAGCTGGTCGAGCTTTTCCTGCTTGGCCTCGGCCTGCTTGCGCACGGTGTTGTCGGTGCCGATGAGGAGATAGCCAATGATGCTGCCGTGGTCATGCACATCCCGCAAAGCGGTGACGGACACCACGGCGGGAAAGCGGCTGCCGTCCTTGCGGATGTAGGTCAGCTGATAGATGTCCTCGATGCCGCGTGAGGCCTTGAAGACCAAGGCCTCGAAGCCGGGGGCGATGGTGGTGCCCAGTTCGAGGCTCAACTCTGCGGCACGGGCGATGACTTCCTGGGGATCTGAAATTTCAGCCGGGGTGATTTTGTTGAGCACATCGGCTGCGGCGTAGCCGAGCATGCGCTCAGCGCCGACGTTGAAGATCTGGATGACGCCTTTTTCGTCTGTGGCGATGCTGGAAAAGTTGGCGCTGTTCAGGATCGCGTCCTGCAGGGCTCCGGTCTTTAAAAAGGCATCGTTGTGCAGTCGTTCGGTGGCGCTTGATGGGGTCGTGGCTGCAGGGGTATCGTAGTCAGGGGCGAGGCTTGAGGGTGTCGTCATAGTGTTTCCGTGAGAACAACATAAGGGCAAGATGTCTCAGTTCAACCTAGGAGCATTGCCGGAAAGATGTTATGGGGTGTTTGCCCCATCATGAAAGAGAGCTGCTTTCGTTTGTGGCGGGGTGATCCAGCACGGCGCGCAGCTTCTGAGCCAGCGCGGCGGGGGTGAAGGGCTTTTGCAGCAGCAGCACGTCCTGATTCATGACGCCTTGATGGACGATGGCGTTCCCGGTGAAGGCTGAGGTGAAGAGAATGTGGGTTAGCGGACTGAGGATGTGGACGCGATCGGCGAGTTCCTTGCCGCTCATTTGCGGCATGGCAACATCGGTGAAGAGCAGGTCGATGGGGCCGGGGTGGTGCGTCTCTTGCAAGGCCAGGGCTTCGATGCCATTGGCAGCGGTCAGCACGGTGTAACCCAGGCGCTGCAGCAAGGCAGCGGCCATCTCACGGAGAGAGCGATCATCTTCGACGAGCAGGATGGTTTCCGTGCCACCTGGCAGGCCGGGGGCGGTGGGACGCTGCACAGGAGGGGCTGGAACGGCGGCGACCTGTGGGAGATAAATTTTAAAGGTCGTGCCCACAGCGGGTTCGCTATCGACGGTGATATGCCCCCCGCTTTGTTGGATGATGCCGTAGCAGGAGGAAAGGCCGAGTCCTGTGCCCTCGCCCACACCTTTGGTGGAAAAAAACGGCTCAAAGACCCGCGACTGCACTGCGGCGCTCATGCCCGTGCCGGTGTCAGAGATGGCCAGCATGACGTAGCCGCCGGGTTTGAGTTCGGGAGAGCGGTCCACGCCGGTGTGGGCAAAGGTGACGTTGGCCGTTTCCAGCGTTAGCTTGCCACCGTCGGGCATGGCATCATGGGCGTTGATGACCATGTTCATGATGACTTGTGAAAGCTGTCCGGCGTCCGCCTTCACGGTTTTAAGTCCTGCGGCGAGAACACTGCGAATGCCGATGTTATGGCCGACCAGATGCCGCAGGGTGTCTTCCATGCTGATCAGGAAGGTGTTCAGATTTAGCACTTCGGGCTGAAGGGTCTGCTTGCGGCCATAGGCGAGAAGCTGCCGTGTCAGGAGGGTGGCCCGGCCAGCGGCCTGATTGATTTCGGTGACTTTACTGAAGAGCGGACCGCCCGCAGGCAGGTCGGCAAGCAGCAACTCACTCTGGCCGATGATGGCGGTGAGGATGCTGTTGAACTCATGGGCCACGCCACCGGCGAGCTTGCCGACGGTTTCCATTTTTTGCGATTGAATCAACTGGGCTTCGAGTCGTTTGCGTTCAGTGATGTCGCGCTGGATGGCCACAAAGTGGGTGATGACGCTGCTGGAATTGCGGAGGGGAGCGATCTGCCACTCGATATCAAATGAGGTGCCGTCTTTGCGATAGTTGACGGTTTCACCGGAAAACGTATCGCCCTGGTCGAGGTCTTTTCGCAGGCGGTCGAGCACGGCGCGGTCCGTGAGCGGGCCTTGCAGCAGGCGGGGTGTCAGGCCCAGGACTTCACCGGCGGTGTAGCCGGTCATCCGCGTGAAGGCGGGATTGACGAAGATGATCTTGGGGCCCGGCAGATCGAGGTCTGCCTCGGTGATCATGATGGACTCTTTGGACTGCTTCACGGCAGAGCTGAGCAGGCGCACGGATTGCTCCGTGCGTTTGCGCTCGGAGATGTCCTGCATCTGGGCGATGAAGTAGTGCGGCTGGTGCTGGGCGTCGCGCACCAGCGACACATTCAGGAGGATGGTGACCAGGTGTCCGGCGGCATGGATGTAGCGCTTCTCCGACTGGTAGGAACGGACTTCGCCGGCGATCAACTGGCGCACGCACTCAAGACTGTCAGCGAGGTCGTCGGGATGGGTGATGTCCTGAAAGCTGAGGGTGAGCAGTTCGGCTTCGGTGTAACCGACGAGTTTGCAGAGCGCGCGGTTGACCTTGAGCCACTGGCCGGTGGGAGAGGTGAGGGCCACGCCGATGGGGGCCTGCTCAAAGGCACCGACGAAGCGTTCCTCGCTTTCGCGCAGGGCCTCTTCGGCGAGTTTGCGCTCAGTGATGTTGTCGAAGACGGCGACGAAGTGGCCCTTTTGGTGGCTGTAAACTGAAATGGAGAACCAAGTTGCCAAGAATGTCACCTGGGTCTCACAGCGCTCTGGCTGGCCGGTCAATGCCACCCGCTGATACATTGCAAACAAGGCCGGGTCGGTTTCGTGAAATCCAGGAATGACTGTGCTGATGGTTTTTCCGATGACATTCTTCAAACCGGTCAGGGTTTCAAAGGCGCTGTTGACCTCGAGGTAGATGAAGTCCTGCACGCCATCCTCGGTAGAGACCCACTGGCAATGAGCGTAGCCTTCGAGCATGTTCTCGAAGAGTGAATGATAGCGGGATTCGCTTTCCCGGAGCGCCTCCTCGGTGCGTTTGCTCTCGGTGATGTCGTGAACCATGGCTATGAGGCCGGTCACGTTGCCCTCGTCATCACAGACCGGGATCTTGTCCGTCTGGATCCAAAGTTCCTGGCCTGCTGCCCCCTGCATCTTTTCGATGATGCCCAGTTTGGGTGCATTCGAATGGATGACCTGCAGATCGTCCGCGTAATATCCTGCCGCTTCGTTGGGGAAGATTTCTTCAGCGCTTTTTCCTTCGATTTCAGCGATCGTAAGCCCGGTCGCTTCCGCCACACGTTGATTGACCTTGATGAAGCCATTGCGGATGTCCTTGAACCAGATCATCGCAGGCATGAGGTCAAAGAGAACGCGCAGTTCGGCCTGCTGCTTTTGCATGGCTGCCTCGCTCTTCTTCCGCTGGGTGATATCGTGGAAGGTCCAGATTCTGCCGTAGTGCGTGCCGTCTTTGCCGATGACGGGGGAGGAGTAGCGGTCCAGCACGGTGCCGTTTTTCAGTTCGATTTCATCGTGGCTGATTTCATCCGGGTGGGAGTAGAGATAGACGACTTTTTCGATGAACTGCGCGGGATGCAGGGTCATGTCCGTGACCCATTGGATTTGCAGTGTGTCATCGGGGTCGTCCACGATGTGCCTGGGGATCTGGAACACGTCGGCGGCGCGCTGATTTTGCAAGATCTTGCGGCCGTGCGGATCCACCACGATGATGGCGTCGATGGTGGAGTTTACCTGGGCTTCGAGGAAGGTGGTTTTCCAGTACAACTCTTGCTGGGCACGTTTGAGCAGGGCAGTCGTTTCACGCAACTCCGCTTCGAGGGCTGCGCAACGGAGTGGTGCTTCGTCAGCCGATGAAAGAGATGCTGGCATGGTGGTGTCAGGCATCCAGCAGTTCGCGCACTTTGCGGGTGAGCGAGGCTGGGGTGTAAGGTTTGGGCAGGAACTCAACACCGGCCTCGAGCACGCCATGATGGGCGATGGCGTCATCGGTGTACCCCGAAGTGAAGAGGACTTTGAGGCCGGGATAAGTGACCTTCAGCCACTCGGCCATGACCTTGCCGTCCATCAGGGGCATGATGACATCGGTGACTACCAGACTGATGGGAGGACCTTGATGTGCGTGTGCCACATTGAGCCCATCCTGACCGTTGTTGGCGGAGAGCACAGCGTAGCCTTGGGTTTGCAGCACTTCTGCGGCCAGATGACGCACTGCGGGGTCATCTTCCACCACGAGGAGGGCTTCAGTGCCGCGTGGAAGCGGTCCGGTGGGGGCGGATGGGGGCGCGACTGCAAGCGGTTGATCGACACAGGGGAAATGAACTTGGAACAGGGTGCCTTTGCCGGGCTCGCTGTGGACATTCATGAAGCCGCCGGATTGCTGGACGATGGTGTGGCAGGTCGAGAGGCCGAGGCCGGTGCCTTTGCCGGCGGGTTTCGTGGTGAAGAAGGCCTCAAACAATCGTGCTTTGACTTCAGCGGTCATGCCGGTGCCGGTGTCACTGACGCTGAGCATCATGTAGTCGCCGGGAGTGAGGTCTGGATGGGTGTGTCTGCAGGATTCATCGAGCGTGACTTTGCTGGTGGTGATGGTGAGCTTGCCGCCGTTGGGCATGGCATCGCGGGCGTTGACGACGAGATTCATCAGCACCTGCCCGATGTAGCCGGGATCGGCCAAGATCTGGCCCGGTTGAGTTGCGGGAACGAGGGACAGTGAGATGTTTTCGTCGATGAGCCGCTGCAGCATCTGTTCCAAATCTCGCAGGACGACATTGAGATCAATGACGACGGGCTGCACGGTTTGTTTGCGGCCGAAGACGAGGAGCTGGAGTGTGAGCCCAGCGGCACGTTCTGACGCACGCCTGATCTCCTCGAGATAATTGCGCATGGGGTCTGCGGGCGGGAGCTGCATCAGCATGATGTCGCTGTAGCCCATGATGACGCCGAGGATGTTGTTGAAGTCATGGGCGACGCCGGCGGCGAGCTGGCCGATGACCTCCATTTTTTGCGCCTCGATGAACTGCGCTTCAAGCTGCCGGCGTTCGGCCCGCTCCGCGACATCCTGCATGGCGCGGCGCACTGCGGGGACGAGGCGGGAGAGGCGGGACTTCAGGACATAATCAGTCGCGCCGCTTTTGAGCGAATCGATCGCGAAATCCTCGCCCATGGTTCCCGATACCAGAATGACGGGGAGATCGGGCCACTTGGCGCGCACGAGGGTGATGGCGGCCATCCCATCAAAGGCTGGCAGTGTGTAGTCTGAGAGGATCAGATGGAATCTGGTGCTTTCCAGCGCGGCCACGAAGTCAGCGTGACTATGCACGCAGGTGATCGCACAGGGGATGCCTCCGGTTTCGAGCGAAAAGCGGATGAGGGCGGCATCGGCGGGGTCGTCTTCAAGATGCAGGATGCGAAGAGGAGAATTCATTTTTGACCTCTTTCTTTCCGAGGTAAATGACTTCTTTCTCCGAAGGTTCCGGGATTGCTGCTGCTGGCGGTGGTTCATTGACCGCCGCCCAGAAGACGCCGAGCTGCTGGACGACCTTCATGAAATCGTCGAACATCACCGGCTTCACCACATAGGAATTGACACCTTGCTGGTAGAACTCATGGAGGTCCGGTGTTTCGCTTGAGGAGGTGAGGGCCACGACGGGAATCATTTTCAAATGAGGGTCGGCCTTCATGGCAGTCAGTACTTCGAGTCCGCTGACCTTCGGCATACTGTTGTCGAGCAGGACGAAAATCGGGTCTCCCCCGTCGCGGTTTTCGAATTTTCCCCGGCGGAACAGGTAATCCAGCGCTTCGGCACCGTCTTGAACGACGAATACTTTGTTGGCCAGATGGTGGCCTTCCAGCGCGGCGAGGGTCAGTTCCACATCGCGCGGATCGTCATCGACGAGAAGGATGCTTTTAATGGGAGTAGGTTCAGGTTCCATGCAGGTTTTAAGCGGATGAGATGGAAGGATGATGCACGTCGTGGTGCATCACTGCGTGTGGTTATCTGGATAAATATAAGTAAGAAATATCGGATTGTACTGTAAATATCAATAGACGAACTGTGGAAAATTGGGGGATTCATTCATGCTCGAAGTGACGCTGATCATTGGCGTTCTACCCGCAGGTCCGGCGGTGGTTCATTGAGCTTTCCCCAGAATGTGCCGATCTGGCGGATGGAGGTCATAAAGCCCTGGTAATCCACGGCTTTCACGACATAGCCGTTCACCCCATGCTGATAGCATTCAGCCAGATCCGCAGTTTCGCGTGAAGATGACAGCACGACGACGGGGATGGTCCTCAAGTGTGGGTCAGCTTTGATGATTTTCAGGACTTCGAGTCCGTTGACCTTGGGCATCTTGAGATCAAGCAAGACCAAGGCGGGAGTGCTGCGGTTGCGTTGGGTGAACTGGCCGCGGTAGTAGAGGTAGTCCAAGGCCTCGGCGCCGTCGTGAACGACGAATACCTGATCGGCCAGGTGGTGTTGCTCCAAGGCCGCAAGCATGAGCTGCACATCCTGATGGTCGTCTTCCACCAGCAGAATGGTTTTGAGGGTGTCAGGTGGGGGCATCCGTGCGAGGTGCTAAGGTGGGAATGGAAAAATAGAATGTCGCGCCGCCGTCCTCCACGCCCTCCGCCCATACGCGGCCGCCGTGCCGGTGGATGATGCGCTGGACGTTGGCGAGGCCGATGCCGGTGCCCTCAAACTTCTCCTGGCTGTGCAGGCGCTGAAACACGCCGAAGAGCTTGGAGGCGTAGCGCGGATCAAATCCTGCGCCGTTGTCGCGGATGAAGACCACGGTTTCATCCTCGCCGACGCGAGAGCCGCCGATCTCGATGTGGGGTTTGGCGCGTTCGCCGGTGAACTTCACTGCGTTGGAGATCAGATTGACCAGCGCCATGCGCAGGAGTGCGCGGTTTCCCCACACGGTCGGCAGAGGATGGATCTGCCAGTCAATGGTGCGCCGGGTGGTTTCCTTGTAGAAATCTCCCAGAACATCATGCGTGAGGTCATCGAGGCTGCATTCCTGCTTTTCCATGCCAGCCTGACCGATGCGGGAGAAACTCAGCAGGTCATCGATCAAAGCGCCCATGCGCTTGGCAGCCTGGGATACGGTGCTCAGGTGGCGGTGACTGCTCTCGGACAGGGTGGGGCCGGCGTCTTGCTGCAGCAGCTCCACAAAACCCATGATGTGGCGCAGCGGCGCACGCAGATCATGAGAGACAGAGTAGCTGAAAGCTTCCAGTTCACGGTTGGCGGCCTGCAGTTGCTTGGTGCGCTCTGTGACGCGCTGGTCCAGCTCTGCATTGAGCCGCCGAATTTCGTTCTCGGCATTTTTGCGCTCTGTGATGTCGCGGATGTTGCATTGGATGACCTTGCGATCGCCGACCTGGTAAACGTTGCTGACAAATTCGACGGCAATGTGGCGGCCGTCGCAGGTTTCCAGCGGCAGGTTGTCATAACGGACGTAGCCATGCTCCTGAAGACGCTCCTGCATGATTTGATTGGATTCAATGTCCTTGAAGGGGCTAAGCTCGGCGACGGTTTTGCCAACCATCTCGGCGTGAGTGAAGCCCAGCAGCTCAGTGAGGAAGGGATTCACATCCATGATCCGTCCCTCTTCGGCCTCCAGGATCAGGATGCCATCCCGCGCTGCTTCAAAGAGCCGGCGGTAGCTGAGTTCTGAGTCGCGCAGTGCGGTGTCAGATTTTGATTGTTTGGCGGCTAAAGCGTCCTGAGTGTTCATTTGAAAACCAAAGTGCTCTTGCTGACTGAAGGAGGCCATGGGGTGTAATACCCATTATCACTCGGACGAAGGCTTGCAGATTCGGATCGGTCTTGAACGATAACCCTTCTGAGCTGTATTAAAGTCTAGGGCAGGGGACGGACAAGGATTGCAAGCCTCCGGCTGAGGCTGCCATGGCAATGACGCTCTGGGCGTTACGCCGGGAATGTCATTCATGACTCACGGTCTGCTCTGTGTGCAAGAGCAATGTAGTGTACTACCCATTCATAGGCGGCGGGAAGGACTGGCGGACGCCGATGGAATCACGCCTGAATTGTAACAATCAACTCGATCAGCATCGGGGCGATCTCGTCCAGCGGGAGGATGAAATCGACATCGCCGGTGGCGATGGAAGTCTGCGGCATGCTGAAATCCTGCGAGGTGGGCCGGTCTTGGGCGATGACTTTGCCGCCTTGCTCTTTGATGATCTGAACTCCGAAAGAGCCGTCACCATCGCCACCGGTGAGAACCACCGCAATGGCATGCGTTTGATACACAGCAGCCACAGAGGCAAACAGCGGCTCTGCGGACGGGCGGGCAAAATGTACTTTTTCCGCGTCGTCGGCGGAGAGATCAATGCGGCCGCCTTTGACGACGGACATGTGATGATTGGGCGGTGCGACAAACACACTCGAATGGCACAGGATGTCGCCGGTCTGCGCCTGCAGTACCTTCAAGCGTGAGCGGCTGCTTAAAATCTCGGCCAGCAGGCTTTTGTGGACGGGGGACAAGTGCATGACGATGGCGATGGCCGCGGGGAAGTCTGCAGGCAGTCCGCCCAGAATGACCGACAATGCGTTCAAGCCACCGGCAGAGGCCGCCATGGCAATGACGCTCTGGGCGGGTTCACAGGGAGGAGTGTTCATGAACAGCCGATGGGTGTTGAACTCCTCAGATAATCGTCACCTGCACGCTGTTCTCAATGATGCCCATGGCGATGGCGTAGCGGGTGAGACCGGCGGTGTCGTGGATGTTGAGCTTGTCCATGAGGCTCTGGCGGTGTTTTTCGACGGTTTTGACGCTGATGCCCAGTTCCTCCGCTGATTCTTTGTTGGCCTTGCCTTCGGCAATGAGTTGCAGGACTTCCATTTCGCGTGCGCTGAGGGTGGGTGCGGCCTTTCCGGGCAGCTCGCCTTGATCGCGGGCTTTTTGTCTCTGATGATCGCGGCGTTTGGCAATGATGGGGCTGAAATAGGTCTTGCCCTGATGGACGGCGCGAATGGCCTCGGGCAGCACATGGGCGGCGGTTTGTTTGATGAGATAGCCCGAGGCACCGATGCCCATGACCATGGCGACGTAGGCGTCGTCGCTGTGGGCGGAGAGAATGAGCACCTTGCTGCCGGGGAAGGCGTGGAGGATCTGCCGGGTGGCCTCCATGCCGTTGAGCAGGGGCATGGCGATGTCCATGACAATGACGTCGGGTTTCATCATGGAGACGAGTTCCACGGCCTGCCGACCATTCTTTGCTTCGCCGATGACTTCCATGTCAGTTTCCAGATTTAACATGGCCCGCAGGCCTTCGCGGACGATCTGGTGGTCTTCAGCAAGAAGTACGGTGATGGAACTCATGGGTGTTGAAGGATGGCGGGATGGATGGGCTTGAAGTAGGTGTTGCCCCGGTATACTTCGCGGATCGCCGCTGCGAGGCTGTGCGAATCGCTTTGTTTGACCAAATATCCGGAGGCACCGAGTGCTCTGGCTTGCTGAACATAGCTGTCCTCCCCGTAAGAAGACAGGACAAGTATTTTGGTGGAGGCCGGGGTGCACTCCCGAATCCGGGTGAGGGCGTCGAGGCCGTTGAGAAGGGGCATGGACAGATCCAAGACCACGACATCCGGGACCAGACTGCAGGCGAAGGCGACGGCCTGATGACCATTGGCGGCCTCACCAACGATTTCGAGGTCAGACTCCAAAGTGAGGAGGGCGCGGAGGCCAGCGCGGAGGATGGCGTGGTCATCCGCAAGGAGGATGGTGATGGGCTTCATGACGCAGCATCCTGGGTGGGTTTGCTGGGGCAAATGAATGCGTCGCCGTGGTGGGCTGCGCGAATGGCGTCTGCCAGCTGGAGCATGTCGGTTTGTTTGACGAGGTAGCCAGCGGCTCCGAAGGCTTTGGCCTGCTGAATGTAAAGGTCGTCACTGTGTGAAGAAAACATGAGTACTTTGGTTTTGGAGGCCGACTTCATGATCTGCCGTGCGGCTTCGATGCCATTGATCAGCGGCATGGAGACGTCCATGATGACGACGTCAGGATGGAGCTGATCGGTGAGGGACACGGCGAGACTGCCGTTTTCGGCTTCGGCGATGACCTTGAGGTCGGACTCCGAGAGCAGAAGCTCGCGCACGCCGTCGCGGATGATGCGGTGGTCTTCAGCCAGCAGGATGGTGATGGGATTCATTGGGGGATGAAATGTTTGCTGGATTTGTGTCAGCGGGAATCTCTACATGGATGGTGGTGCCTTTGCCAGGAGCGGATTCCACGCCAAAGGTGCCGCCGATCATCTCGATGCGCTCACGCATGCCGAGCAGACCGAGGCGGTTGTTTTTCGTGGCGCTGCCCTTGCCTGCGACGGCAAAGCCGCAGCCGTTGTCGGTGATTTTCATGGTGATGCCGCTGTGCGCATTTTCGATTGTCAGACCTGCCTGGCTGGCATGCGCATGGCGTGCCACGTTGGTGAGCGCTTCCTGGGCGATGCGATAGAGGACGGTGCGGGTGGTGCCGTCCGCCTGGTCAATAGCGGCGAAGGCCTTCAAGGTCACGCGGATGCCGGTGTCCTGCATGTAGGTGGTCATGAAGGCTTGCAGGGCGGGGATGAGCCCGAGGTCATCCAGCACGGAGGGGCGCAGCTCACGCGCGAAACGGTGCACGATGTCCACGGATTTTTCCACGAGCTGCTGGGTGCTGGTGATCTTGGTTTGCAGCGACTTGTCGCTGACGGTGGCATCTGTTTTCAAGTCTGCCAGCCGCATATTGATGCCCGTGAGTGTCTGGGCGATGACGTCGTGCAACTCGCGGCTGATTTTTTTGCGCTCTTCTTCCTGCGCGGACAGCAGCTGACGTGAAAGCTGGCGCAGCTCCTCCTGCAATTCGCGGGACTTTTTCAACAGGTCGCTGGAGGTTTGCTGGCTGATGCGGAGAGACTCCTCCATGGCCCGGCGCTGAGTAACCTCCTGTTTGAGATCTTCCACCGAAGTGGCCAGCTCACGGGTGCGCTGGCTCAGCTTGTGAACCATGTGATTGAGGTGAATGTTGGCCTCACGCGCACCACGGTGGGTTTCTTCGAGCGGTGTGATGGCTTCGGCAAAGAACAGGCCTGCGCGCCCCATCAGACCGTCATTGGTGCTGGAGGAGTAAACGGGCAGCACGAGAGAAACGATGGCAACCTCGTGCATGCGTGCCAGGTCCAGCGTCTCCAGGCCAAGGGTGATGGCCTGGTGCCCCAGCGCATGTGCGGGTGCCATGCTGGCGGCCGGGCCTTGCTTCAAGAAGTGCTGCAAGGCTGCGTGATAGAGACGCGAAAGATCAGTGCACTTATTTTTCATGGGGAATGCCGAACTCTTGGGCGAACTGGTTGATGGTTTTCACGGCAGCCTCGACGAGGCTCTGGGTGGTGGCGATTTCCTGAGTGAGGCTGGCATGCCTGACGACCACCTGAGTCTTCAACGCCAGCAGCCGCATGTGGATGCCGAGCAAGGTCTGGCCAATTTCGTCATGGAGATGCAGGCTCATCTTCTTTCGCTCCACTTCGTCTGCGGACATGATCTGTCGTGTCATCTCCTTCAACTGCTGCTCCAGCAGGCGGGACTCCTGAAGGAGCTGGCCGGAGATGCGCTGGCTGTCATCCAAGGCGGCCTCGGCGGTCATGCGTTCTGTGATGCCCTGCCGGAGATCACGATGGGAAGCTGCCAGATCAAGCGTGCGCTGACCCAGCCGCTCCTGAAGCTGCCGCAGGTCAGCACCGGCTTCCAAGGCTGAGCGGTGCGTTTTTTCGATGGGGACGTTGGCTTCGGTGAAAAAGACCTCCGCATGCAGGGCCATCTCATCGCGGGTGAGGGGTGGGGACTGGGGAGGGATCAGCGTCTCGAGCGCCTGATGGTGCAGATTGGCGAGAGCCAGGGTCTCAAGCCCGAGGTCCACAGCCTTGACACCCAATTCAAGGGCTGGCCGCAGGCTGGCATGGCGGCCTAGCTCCAAATAGGTGCGCAATGCCGCCAGGTATTCGACTGAAAGCTGGCTCAACGGGGATTCACTCATGCTTGTACGGGAAAGCCAAACCCGTGGTCATCGAGGTTCGATCCCTGGCTGGTGCGGCTGTTCAGCGTCACCTGTCGTCCAGCGGCGGCAGGGAAGCCATGGGGTAAAACCCTACCTAACCGGAACGGGTCCTGCGGAAACAGGGGGTGGGTTTTCACCCCATGGCGAAGGAGCGCGGTGCTGCTCATGATCGCCAGGCCTGATCAGAGTGGCGGGCCTCCGCAGCAACGCATTTATTCAGTCAAGCCAACCTTGAAAACGCTCAATTTTTATGTCATCAAAATCTGTTTTCTGCTTTGCCTCTTCACGCACCCAAGCTGGTCGCATCCTTGAACAACTCAAAGCCGCAAGATTTTCCAACCATGAAATCTCTGCCCTGTTTGCAGATCAGCGAACGAGCTTTAATTTTGCGGATGCAAGGCACACGCAGGCATCCGGCGTTGCGGTGGTGGGCGCAGGGATTCTCGGCATCCTCGGGGGAGTATTGGGCTGGACTGCTGGCATGGGGGTTCTAGCCATTCCGGGAGTTGGCACGTTCTTTGACGCGGGCCCCGGCCTGGCTGCGCTCGGTGGTGTGGCAGTGGGTGCGGTGCTAGGTGCTGCCGCCGGTGGATTCCTCTGTCTGGTTTTGCCTGAACTCGAAGGAAAACGTCAGGATGACAAGCTGCGGAATGGGGGCATTCGCATCTCCGTGCTTGCCGATAACGATGCCGAAATCACTCAGGCGGAAGTCATCTTCGCTGATGCAGGGGGGCAGGGCATCTGCACCGCCGCCGTGGCGGCCGAGTCTGAGGATGACCGTCCGACAGAGATACTCACCTACGCAAGAGCACGCTGAAGATGAGAACCATTCAGGCTTTGCGCTGGTCTGAGTGGTGGGGGCGCTTCACCCCTGCATGATAGACCCATGCGATGAGAACGAACTGAAGAGGGAGCCGGGACCAAAGCACCCATGATGGAATATCGACGCCGGTCATACCATGAAGTGCCATGTGAATATTGGCTGGAAAAACCGCGACGAGCAGGGCGACAAGGCCCCAGGCCGCTGCGCAGCGGAGAAAGGGAATAAGAAGGCCGATGCCGCCCGCAATCTCTGCGGCACCACTGATGAGATTCAGGAGGTCAGCGCGTGGGAGCCAGGGCGGAATCATCGCCACATAAGTCGCAGGATGCACAAAATGGTTGATGCCCGCCAGGACAAAAAAGATGGAAAGCAGGATGAGTGAAGCGGTGCGGAGCATGAGCGGGGGAGGTGCCTTTTAGATTGCGCTGCAATGAGTGGTGCGAAAATGCGGGTTTCACCCCATAGCGAATCCACCGTGGATCATTTAACACATGTGACATGTGAAGCTAATCACAAGCTCGCATACCCAACAACCTCACATAACTAACAACCAAAATACATCCATGAAATCCAAATCTATCTCCCGCCTGACCTCCGCAACGCTCGCATTGTTCAGCATGTTTGCACTCGCTTCCACCAGCAATGCAGCCCCGAAAGACACTCTTAATGAAGCTGATGTCAAATTCGTCAAGAATGAAGCTGCCGCTGGCGCTGCCGTGGTGAAGCTCGCTGAACTGGGCGTGCAAAAAGCCGAACGGGCAGACGTCAAGGCTCTCGCCGAAATGCTGGTCACTGACCACACCAAGGCTAACAAAGAGCTGAATGCACTGGCTGTTGAAAAGGGCGTGGAAGTCTCCGCCGTTATCGACCCGAAGCATGCCGAAACATTCCAGGAACTGGAAAAAGCCACCAAGGCTGACTTCGACAAGGAATTCCTCTCCACCATGATCAGCGGCCACAAGAAGTGCGTCAGCAGCTTCGAGGAAGCCGCCAAGGACGCCAAGAACAGCGACCTGAAAATGTGGGCTGAGAAGATGCTCCCAGGCCTCAAGGCACATCTTGCCAAGGCTGAGGAACTTGCCGCCAAATAATTTGCTTGAGAGGACCTGGGTAAATCAGGTGAATTCGTTTGCCAGATTTCCTCAGTCACCTTTCAACGCATAAAGCTGTGGCAGTTGAGGCGACCCCCCGCCTGACTGCCACAGTTTTTTTTTCGCGGCTGAACGCCACCGCAACCTTTCTCCTCCATTTCATGACTGCCAACGATCAGACTCTCGACTCCTGCAATGCGCTGCTGACCCTGGAAACAGCCGCCGTTGAGACCTACAGCCAGGTGATTGACAAATTTGACCTTGAGGGCGCTGATACGGCGCTTGAGCGTATTCGTAGCGATCATGAGGTGAATGTTTTTGAACTGCACCAATTCTTTGATCAAGGTGTTCCGAAGACTGAGTCCCACGGCGGGACATGGAGCGGCTTTGAAGAGGCGATGGATGCGTCGGACACGCTGAACGGTGAATCACCGGTTTTAAAAATCCTGCAAGCCGGCGAGGAACTCGTTATCAGCCAGTATGAAAATGCGCTGGCCAATGCGGATGTTTCTGAAGCAGCCAAGGCGATCATCAAGCGGGCGCTGCTGCCTCCCCTCTCCGGCCATCTGATTGATCTGCAGCAGCGGCGTGACGAGAGACTATGACTGCAGCGGGCCGCACTTCGCGGTTTAGGAAATCCCCATTTACCGCATCCCTTACGATGGGCTGTCCCCACCCTGAAACACTACCGGCGACCGTGCTCGACAAGACGGTGATACTAGCGTCTGGTGTAGGCACAGTCGCTACCGAGAGAATCAGGCGGGGCTCGTGATTGAGTCATGAAAAAGTCAGCATCCATTCCAGCGCGAAAGCGTACAATTAAAGCCGCCGCATCTGCGCTGCGGAAAACTCCGCCTAAGAAGGCCCCTGCGTGTCCCATCGTTGGCATTGGTGCTTCAGCGGGTGGTTTGGAGGCTCTGGTGCAGTTTCTTGGGCATGTGCCCATGAACAGCGGGATGGCGTATGTCATCGTGCAGCATCTGGATCCGACGCAGAAAGGCATGATGCCCGAACTGCTGCAACGCGCCACGACGATGAAGGTGATGCAGGTGGCGGACCGCACCAAGGTGCAGCCGGACTGCGTGTATGTGATCCCGCCGAACAGCGACATGTCTGTGCTGCGCGGTGTACTGCATCTGCTGATCCCCGTGGAGTCTCGGGGGCTGCGGCTGCCGATCGACTTCTTCTTCCGCTCTCTGGCTGAAGATCTGCGTGAGCAGAGTGTGGGGATCATCCTTTCAGGCATGGGCAGCGATGGCACGCTGGGACTGCGCGCGATCAAGGAGAAGGCGGGCATCGTGCTGGTACAGGACCCGACCTCGGCCAAGTTCGACGCCATGCCGCGCAGTGTCATTGATGCGGGGCTGGCGGACATCGTGGCTTCGGCCGAAGATCTGCCGGACAAGCTCATGGCCTACCGGCGGTATCTGCCTCATCTGGCGAAGGCTGAACTGCATCTGGAGGAAAAAGTACAGAGCGCCCTGGAAAAGATCGTCATCCTGCTGCGCGCGCACAGCGGGCATGATTTCACGTTGTACCGCCGCAGCACATTGTACCGGCGGGTGGAGCGCCGCATGGGCATCCATCATGTGGGCAAGATCAGCGGTTATGTGCGCTACCTGCAGGAGAACCCGCAGGAGCTGGGCATCCTTTTCAAAGAGCTGCTCATTGGCGTGACCAATTTCTTCCGCGACAAAACCGCATGGGAGCAGATGGCCACCAAGGCGCTGCCGCTCCTGCTCAAAGACCGGCCCGCAGGCAGCATCCTGCGTGCCTGGGTGGCAGGGTGCTCCACCGGTGAGGAGGCTTACTCGCTGGCGATGGTCTTCAAGGAGACGCTGAAGCACCTGAAGTCCACGGACAACATCTCCCTGCAAATCTATGCCACGGATCTGGACAAGGATGCCATCGACAAGGCGCGCCTCGGGATCTTCCCTGAGAACATCGTGGCCGATGTGTCACCCGCGCGCCTGACGCGCTTTTTCGTCAAAGAGGAAGGCGGCTACCGGGTGAACAAGGAGATCCGCTCCATGGTGGTCTTTGCGCCGCAGAACCTCATCATGGACCCGCCATTCACCAAGCTGGACATCCTGAGCTGCCGTAACCTTCTTATTTATCTCACCCCGGAGCTGCAGAGGAAGCTGTTCCCGCTGTTTCATTACAGCCTGAACCCCGGCGGGGTGCTGTTTCTCGGCAGTGCGGAGAGCATAGGCAGCTTCACGCACCTCTTCACCGCGCTGGCGCTGAAGGAGCGCATTTTCCAGCGCAATGAAACGGCGATGCCGGGCAGCCATCTGGACTTCCCCGCCGTGTATGTACCGGCCCACACGAGCCGCCAGGAATCTCAACTGGCAGCGCGTCTTCCCATCCCCAGCCTGCAGTCGCTTGCTGATCAGATGTTGCAAAAACGCTACGCGCCGTCCGCGGTGCTGGTGAACCATCATGGCGACATTCTCTACATCAGCGGGAAAACAGGAAAGTTTCTCGAGCCCGCCGCCGGCAAGGCGAACTGGAATGTGATTGCCATGGCTCATGATGGACTGCGCAACGAACTCTCCAGCGCATTGCAGAAAGTCATCCGCAAAAAAGGCACCGTCACCGTCCATGGCATCAAACTCGGCCCTCAGGCCGACACACGAGCTGTGGACATCATGGTGGAGGCGGTGGAGGAGCCGAAGGAGCTGTTTGGCAGGATCCTCATCGTGTTCACTGAAACCGCCGTCCGTGCCGGGCTGGAGCCTGGCACTGAGAAAGGCAAAGCCACAGGCACCAGCGGCGCCCGGCAGCGCGAACTGCAAAATGAACTCAAGCATGCCCGGGATGAAGTGCAGGCCGGACGCGAGGAGATGCAGACCTCGCAGGAGGAGCTGAAGTCGATGAACGAGGAACTGCAGTCCACCAACGAGGAGCTGCAGTCCACCAATGAAGAGATCATGACCTCCAAGGAGGAAATGCAGTCGCTCAATGAAGAGCTGCAAACGGTGAATGCCGAGCTGCAGGCCAAGCTCGACGAGCTCTCCGGCACGAACAACGACATGAAGAACCTGCTCAATAGCACGGACATCGCCACCGTGTTTCTGGACAACGACCTCCATGTGCGCCGCTTCACGCTGCAGGCGAAAACGATCATCAAGTTCATCGCCACGGATGTGGGCCGGCCCATCACCGACCTCGCCTCCGACCTGCTTTATCCGGGGCTGGTCAAGGACACCCACGAGGTGCTGCGCACGCTTGTTTTCAGCGAGCGCGCCATCGCCACGCAGAATGGCCGCTGGTTCACGGTGCGCATCATGCCCTACCGCACGGTGGACAACCGCATCGACGGCGTCGTCATCACCTTTGCCGACATCACCGCCGCGAAGAAAGTGGAGGCCGGGCTGCGTGAGCAGCACCGCCAGATGACCGAGCACGCCGATGAGCAGAACATCGCGCTGGGCAAAGCCCTCGGCAAAGCCAAGGGCAGCCGCGCGGCTGCTCCCAGAAAGAAATCCAAATCATGAAAGCAGCCACCACAGAACTACGCCGCCGTGCTGAGAGCCAGCTGAGGAAGCAGCCTCCGCAAACGCTGTCTGTGGCAGACCAGGCCGAAGCGCTGCGCACGCTCCAGGAGCTGCAGATCCACCAGATCGAGCTGGAGCTGCAAAACGAGGAGCTCAGATTAACGAAGGCCGAGGTGGACGCGGGATTGGAGCTGTTCACCGAACTCTACGACTTCGCACCGGTCGGATATTTCACCCTCGCCGACGACGGAAAGATTCAGCAGGTCAACCTCACCGGCACCAGCATGGTCGGCATGCAGCGCTCCCGGTTGGTGGGGCAGCGTTTTGGTATCTTGCTGGATCCGCAAGACCGCCGGAGCTTCAATGACTACCTCGCCCAAGTCTTTGCCGGCGATGCGAGGCAGTCCGGGGACTTTGAACTGCTGCGCGAGGACCTGCCGCCCCTCGTCGTCAACATCGCGTCCAAGCGCCAGATCAATGAGAATGAATGCCACGTCGTGGTCATGGACATCACGGATCGCAAAAAGGTGGAGGACATCCTGCGCCGGAATGAAGCGCTGTTTGCCGCACTGCTGAACCAGGCCCCGTTTGGCGTCTATGTCGTGGATGACCAGCTGACTCTGGTCCAGATCAATCCCCGGGCGATGCCCTTGTTCAACAACATCAAGCCGCTGCTGGGCCGCTGCTTTTCCGAAGTGATACGCAAGCTCTGGCCGAAGCGGGTGGCGGATGCGGCTGAGAAGCGCTTCCGGCACACGCTGAAGACCGGGGAGCCGTATCAGTCTCCGGAGTTTGTCGAACGGCGCAAGGACACCCGGGTGACGGAGGCCTATGAATGGCAGATCCAGCGCGTGACGCTGCCTTCGGGAGATCACCGCGTGGTCTGCTTCTTCAACAACATCACCGAGCGCAAGATCGCTGAAGACAACAAGCGCCGCGTCGAGGTGCTGGCCGCCTCCAATGAGAAGCTCAAGGAGGAAATTGTCCGCCGTGAGGCAGTGGAGACCGCCCTCAAGAAGAGCGAGCATCATGCTCAGGACTTGCTGAATCAATCGCGCCTGCTGCAGATCAAGCTGCGCGAGTCAACCCACCAGAACCTCCTTGCCCTGGAGAATCAGCGCAAGGAGATCAGCCATGAACTGCATGACAAAATCAGTCAGGTGCTGATCGGCATCAATGTGCGGCTGGCGGTCTTTACCCGCGCGGCGGGGGTGGATGCACAGGCGATGGCGCCGGTGCGTGAGCTCGTGGAGACTTCCGTGCGGATCGTCCATGACTATGCGCGTGAGCTGCGCCCAGCGATGCTGGACCAGCTGGGACTGATCCCGGCTCTGCGCACGTACATCGACGAAATTCCCAAAAGCAAAGGACGCAAGATTACCTTCAGCGCCTCTCCCGGTGTCGAAGCCCTCGACAACGACAAGCGCACCGTGCTTTACCGCGTGGCGCAGGAGGCGCTGGTCAACGTGTGCAAACATGC
>NZ_JAQSEA010000102.1:0-27031 GCF_029946185.1 Prosthecobacter sp. | reverse complement strand
CAAGACTGTGAGCCGTGGGAAGACAAGCAAGACAGGGGAGTGAACGGTGTGGCTGGGTGATGTCAAAGTCGTTGAGAGCTGAAGCTCTGGAGTGCTTTTTGGGGTGAAAACCCCATGGCTGGATGGGAGGAGGGGATGAACTTTGTGGCACTATGAAACCAACCCCCATGACGATGCAGGAACTTGCGAATGCCGACCATCTTAACGAAAAGGTGATGGAGGACGCAGCCCATGAAAGCAAAGCGCTGGAGGCACCGGAAACCCCTCCTGGTACCGCCCATATCACTGCTTGGGATGAAACGGCCGATGCCGCAGGTCGCCGCGTCACAACTCAGGCTGCTGAAGAGGACGAGACCATTGCTGAACAACTCGTGGATGCAGGGAGCGACGAAGCGGGTGAGGAGCAGCGCCTGTCTGCGGCTCTGAACAAGCCGGCGGATGAATAAAGCTGAAGCGGGCTGCCAGGACGATGGACTCTACCCGCATGATCCATGCGGTATTGGTGAAGCGCTCATGATCGCACGGCTGGTTTTGCCGATGGCGGATGGGTGAAACAGCGGGAGTGGGGTTTTCACCCCATTTCAGATCGGTGGTGATCGAGGCAGGGTCCGTTGTTTTAACATCCAACCCACGACTCAAAACCATGCTCGTTTCTGCTACATCACTCAAGGGTTACAAACTGAATGGCCTGGACGGCGAAATGGGGAAAGCCCGCGAATTCTACTTTGATGACCGGTTTTGGACGGTGCGCTATCTGGTGGCGGACACAGGGGGCTGGCTTACGGGAAGGCAGGTTTTAATTGCTCCCCATGCCCTCGTTGGCGTCACGGGGGAGGATGAACAGATCAAGGTGAACCTGACCCAAAAGCAGATCGAGGAAAGTCCCTCGCTGGACAGCGACAAGCCTGTGTCACGTCAGTTTGAAGAGGATTACTACGGCTACCACGGCTGGCCGACTTATTGGAACGGCGACGAAATGTGGGGGCGGTTTCCCGGCATCATGCGTGATCGCGATCAGTGGAACTCCTCTGTCAGTGGCAAGTGGGCCTGGGACCCGCACCTGCGCAGCACGCATGAGATCACGGGCTACGACATTGAGGCCAAGGACGGCGAGTTTGGGCATGTGGAAGATTTCATCATTGATGATGAAACTTGGGCCATTCGCTATGTCGTGGTGACAACCCGGCACTGGCTTCCTGGAAAGAGATTTCTCATTTCCCCCATGTGGATCGAACACGTGAACTGGAGTGATTCGAACCTCGCGGTCAATCTCTCGCGTGAGGACATCAAGAGCTCCCCCGAATACACGCAGGAGTCGCTGCTGACACGATTATACGAGATTGGTTTGCATGAGCATTACAACCGCCCCGGTTATTGGGTTGGTAAACTTTAACACTCTTCACCCACCACCTAATGACAAACGACAACGACACACCTGTCTGGTTCATCACCGGCTGCTCAACCGGATTTGGCCATGAGCTTGCCACGCACCTGCTTGATCTCGGCCACCGTGTGGTGGTGACGGCGCGACATGCCGCAGACATCACCGATTTGGGAGGCCCGGGCATCGCTTTGGTGCTGAATCTGGATGTCACGGATCCCTTGCAGGTCAATGCCGCCATCCTGGCGGCGGAGGATGAATTTGGACGAATCGATGTGCTCGTCAACAATGCGGGCATTGGCTACTTCGCGGCGGTGGAAGAGAGTGAAGAGGATCAAATCCGCCGCATGTTCGAGGTCAATGTCTTTGGCCTCAGTCGCATGATCCAAGGGGTGCTTCCAGGCATGCGCAAACGGCGCAGCGGGCACATCGTGAACATGTCATCCATCGGCGGGCTGTGCGGCTTTCCATCGCTGGGTTTCTACAATGCCACCAAGTTTGCCGTCGAAGGATTGTCTCAAGCACTGCGGCAGGAAGTGGAACCGCTTGGCATCAAGGTGACAGTGGTCGAGCCGAGCGGCTTCCGCACGGACTGGGCTGGACGTTCCGCGAATGAAAGCCAGGTGCAGATCGACGACTACGCGAAGACCGCAGGCAAAGTGCGCAGCGAAATACGGGCGGACTCCGGCAAACAAAACGGCGATCCCGTGCGCGCCGCACATGCCATCGTCAAGGCGGTCAATTCCCCCAAGCCGCCGCATCACCTGCTGCTGGGAAACAATGCCTATAATGGGGCGATGGCAAAACTTGACGAACTGCGCACGGAGTTCACCGCATGGGAAGCCGTCTCACGCGGTGCTGATTTTCCATCAACCTGAGTCATGATGAATCCTGAAACCGAACGCCCCACTCCTATGTCTGACATCACCAGCCGCGAAGTCCACCTTGTCTCTCGTCCGAAAGGGCTGCCCACTGCGGATGACTTCAAAATCACGCCAACCCAACTGGAGCCGCTGCAAGAGCAGCAGGTGATGGTGCGCAATTTGTTTCTCTCGGTCGATCCCTACATGCGTGGCCGCATGAAAGAAGGGAAGTCGTACCTGCCACCGTTTGAATTGAACAAGGCCATGGAAGGCGGGGCTGTGGGCGAAGTTGTCGAATCGCGTGCGAGCGAATTCAAGGTGGGCGATGTTGTGACCTCGAACTATGGCTGGCGGGAGTTTTTCATCGCTTCGCCCAAGGAACTGCATGGCGTGAGCGGGGAGATGGAGCCGCTTTCGGTTTATCTGGGAGCGCTGGGCATGACCGGGATGACCGCCTGGGCTGGCCTGAAACTGGTGGAGGTCAAAGCGGGAGATGTCATCTACATCTCCGGCGCAGCGGGGGCTGTCGGCAGTGTCGCGGGGCAGCTTGCCAAACTGAAAGGATGCCGTGTCATCGGCTCTGCCGGCTCCGCCGAGAAGGTGGCTTTTCTGCGCGAAGAGTGCGGGTTTGATGAGGCGTTCAACTACAAGACGGGTCCGGTGGAGGAGCAGCTCAAAGCATGCGCACCGGAGGGCATTGATGTGTATTTCGACAACGTTGGCGGCGAGTCACTCGAAGCAGCGCTGGCCACCTTGCGCACGCATGGCCGCATCATCGCCTGCGGCGGCATCTCGGGGTATAACGAAGAGAAGCCGAAGCCCGGACCCTGCAATCTTTTCAACATGACCACCAAGCGGCTCACGATGAAGGGCCTGCTCGTGCGCGATTGGGTGGAGCACCAGGGTGAGTTTGAGAAGGAAGTGGGCGACTATTACAAAGCGGGCAAACTGAAGCACAAGGAGACTGTGGTGTGCGGGATTGAGAATGCCGTCAGTGCCTTCATCGGCCTCTTCTCAGGTCAGAACATGGGGAAGATGGTGGTGGAGCTGGGCTCCTAACCTGTTGTCTGGGCAGGATTATAGCGGTTTGCAAAACTCATTTCCGTTTAGCAGGCTGTTTCTTGGTAGCAGATAAAGGGCTTCCTTCTTCGCTCTCCTGCGTCGAGCTACGAAGGGACAGGTCGACGGCGGCTGGCCGAGGACCAAGCGCCGTCGAGCGTCGCCCGGTGCCTCTATCCGGAAATCTGTTTTGGAAGACGCTATAGCTCCACGAAAGCAGCCATCATGCGGGGACCACGCATCGCAATCAGGACTACGGCTTTCGTGTCGTGCTGGTGTTGGCGGGCAGATGAGAGGTGCTGTGCTTGAACAGACTTGTTCTCCGATTGCTCAGTGCTCTGGTCGTAGGTTGGATGTGTTTGGCGGCGAGACTATTTTAAGACCATCCCTTGCTCCGCCAAACCGTCCGACTGCTAGGGTATTCGCACGCAATAGAGTCGGCCGCACGCTGGCAGACGGACGGGCTGTCGCCACATCCATCCTACGCTCAGGCATGCTGCACCGGGCTCGAAGACTCTATTCGAGAACAAGTCGAATGCCTGCTCAATCCATTGCCATCGCCACCTCATTGCCCCCGTGCAATCTGACGAGAGAGCTGTTCAAGGGCTTGATTCATGGCGGTGACGCGGGCGGTCATGGCTGATGGATCTACGGGGACGGGTGCGAGGAGGCGAAAGTAGTGGGAGCGGGTTTCGCCGCCTGTCACGGGTTGCAGTTTCCAGGTGCCTTCGAGAACCATTTGATTGTCTGTGTTGGGCTCGAACTGGGTGATCCGCAGTTCGAGGAGCGTGCCATAATCGAGCGAGGTGAAACTTTCCACGGGCTGGATGTTCATGGAGCCGGTGATGCGGCTGAGATTTCTGGCGATGACGCGGGAGATGCCGGTGTCAAGCGGCTCGCCCCAGACGTCGCGGTTGCTGACCATGAGCTTGCCTTCGGAGCGGGTGACGAGCTGCTGGGTGTCGAGGTAACCGGGAAGGGAAGCGCGGTTGACCGCCATGGCTGGACGCGCGGCGGTGAGGGCGCGGTCGGGTACGAGCGGCTCCAGCAGATGCCGGACGGTGGAGTCTTTGACGGGCTGGAGCACACTGCAGCCGGTGAGTGTCAGCAGCAGAGCGAAGGTAAGGAGACGAAGGTTCATGGATTGAGGTCTTTCCCACGCAGGAGGGTGTTCGGATTTCGTTTCAAATCGTTGGCGAGCTCTTTGATGGCGCGTGAGGCGCGCTCGGCCTCCTCCAGCACGTTTTGCAGGCGCATGAGCACGGGGGCGCGGGGATTGGTGACGTTGGAGATGTCTGCGGAGGCTTCTTTAATTTTTTCCAGCCCTGCAGTGGCCTGCTGCATGACTTTTTCCAAGTCCTTGAGCAGCGGGTCAATGCCTTGATTGGCCTTCTTCGTGAGTTCATCAAAACTCTTGAGTGCGTCAGAAAGGTTGTCGATGGCCAGGCCAAGCTTCTTGTTGCCCGTGAGCGCACGTACGTCGGTGGTGATGCCGAGGATGTTGTCGTTGATCGCTTTCAGATCCAGAGCTGAAATCTGGGTCTTGGTGGTGGTGATGACATCGGTCAGTTCTTTCATCACGGTGCCGAGGTCGAGGTCGTTGAATTTTTTCAACCCGTCCGAAATGCCGGAGATGATGGCGTCAAGCTCTGTGCCCATGGTGGGAACGGCGGGGTAGGGGGGGCGGCGCTCGGGCTTGTAAACGAAGCCCGGCTTGTCGGGCACGATATCGAACTCGATGTAAAGCTGGCCTGTGAGCAGGCTTTGCTGCTTCATGCGCGCGCGCATTCCTGCGGCCACGGCTGCCTTCACGCCTTCATCCGTGGCGAAGTCGATGGCGCCGCCGGAAGTGGAGCCCACATAGCGCAGATCCTTCTCGGAGAGTTCAACGACGACGGGAATGATTTTGCGGTTTTCCTTTGAGTCAACCAGCACGCGGATGGAGGCCACACGGCCAATGCGGACACCGCCGAAGCGAGCGTCCGAGCCGACCAGCAGGCCATTGGCGCTTTGGTCGAAATAAAGCACGATGCGGCTGGTCTTCTCAAAGAAGCTGCTGGCACCAAAAAGGATGAGTGACCCAGCGGCGAGCAGCACACCCACGAGGGTGAAGATGCCGATGAGTGTGGGGCTGGCTGTTTTGCTCATGGTAAGGGTGGGGGAGTTTCTCCGCGATTCAAAAAGAGGCGCACGGCGGGATTGTCGGAATGGTCACGCAGTTCAGACGGATTGCCCAAAGCACCCAGGGTGTGCGTGGCGGTGTCGAGAAAAACGGAGTTGTTGGCGATGCTGAAAATGCTGGCCAGCTCATGCGTGATGATGACGATGGTGGAGCCCTGGCTGTCGCGCAGGGCGAGAATGAGATCGTCCAAACGGCGGGCGCTGAGGGGATCGAGTCCTGCGCTGGGTTCGTCCAGGAAGAGGATGTCGGGGTCCAGCGCCATGGCGCGGGCAATGCCGGCCCGCTTTTTCATGCCACCGCTGAGCTGAGAGGGGTAGTAGTCTTCAAAGCCTGAGAGGCCGACGAGAGCGAGCTTGTAACAGGCGAGGTCGCGCACGGTTTTGGCGGGGAGCTTGCTGGACTCCTCCAGCGGCATGGCGATGTTTTCAGCGAGGGTGAGGGATGACCACAGAGCGCCGGATTGATACATGACGCCGAAGCGCTGGATGAAGGGGCCGCGATCTGCGGGATGGGTGGCGGTGAAGTCTTTGCCCTCGTAGAGAATGGAGCCTTTGGCGGGCTCACGCAGGCCGATGAGATGCCGCAGGAGCGTGCTCTTGCCGCAGCCGCTGCCGCCCATGATGACGAAAATGTCCTTGTCCTGGATATCGAAATTGAGATCACGCATCACCACCAGGTCGCCATAGGCCATGGTGAGATCGCGCACGGTGATTTTGGCAGCCATGGTCAGATATCCAGCAGGGTGAAAAGGGCGGCAAAGGCGGAGTCAAAAACGACCACCATGGTGATGGCCGTGACCACGGCGCGGGTCGTGGCCTCGCCGACTGCTGCGGAGGAATTGCCGGCCTTCATTCCCTGCATGCAGCCGCTGAGGGCAATGACAGCGCCGAAGAAGACGCTCTTGATGACGCCGAGAGAGGCGGTGGTGATGGTCAAAGAGGCCACGGTTTCTGTGTAATACAGCACGGGCGGGATGCCAGAAAATGCTCCGACCAGCATGCCGCCCAAGATGCCCACGATGTCCGCATACACGGTCAGCAGGGGCATCATTAACACGAGGGCCAGGATTCGTGGCAGCACGAGAAAGTCAAAGGGATCAAAGCCGAAGGTGCGCAGGGCATCGATCTCTTCATTGGCCTTCATGCTGCCGATGTGCGCGGCAAAGGCGGCACCGGTGCGGCCGCTCATGATGATGGCGGTCATGACCACACCCATTTCCCGGACCATCGAGATGGCAACGAGATCGGCGACGTAGAGACTGGCCCCAAAGCTGGCGAGCTGCACACCGCCGACAAATGCCAGAATGAGTCCGATGAGGAAGCTGATGAGCGAAACAATGGGCAGAGCCTCCACGCCGCACTGCTGCACCGTCATCCAAAAATCCGACCTGCGGAAACGTGCCTGGCCTTTGAATAAACGACCGAGTGAGAGCACTGTCTGCCCGACAAAGTCAAACATCGTCAGGCAGGCATGCCAGGCACCTAGAGTTAGCTTGCCGAGGGTTGCTAGCTTTGAGTCATGGCTTTCCTCGGACTGGGGGCCTCCCTCCTCAGGAACCGCAAGGGCTAGCTGCAACAAGTTCCGCAGATTTTCAGGCAGGCCTTCGAAGGGGGCTGGCTGCTGGGCGTCAGCCGTCGATTTCAGTGTGCGGAGGTGGGCGAGAATGAATGCGGGGAGGGTGGAGTCATGGGAGCCCAGTGCATCCGTCTGGTAGCGGGAGGGGGCATGAGCTGGTGCAGTGCCCGTCACATTCACTTCAGGTCCTTCGCGCAGCCAATCTCCGGCGAGGGTCAGACTTACACCTTCCCCGTCTTTTTGCCAGACGGCGGTGGGTGAAGCATGAGAAGAGGGGGGCATCCAGTGGTGCAGCACAGAGAACTGCTCAATAGATGAGCATAGGAGAGAAGGACAATCAACATCCCATGCAGAAGCCGAGTTTGCCATGGGGTGAACACCCACCGGAACCGTCTGTCGGCGGGGGTGGTGAAGAGTCGGGTTGTCGCCCATGGTTCAGACAATTTTTATTCATATTCGCACAGGATACGCAATGGCAAACGGGCCCATCATAGAAAGTGACGAACTGCGCCCTGAAAATCAGCGCTTGCTCTCTGGGTGCGGTTGAATCAGCCTCATTTTATTCGGTAATAATCCTAGGCACGATTTTATCCAAGGCCGGTTGTGCCAGCAAATGCGAACCTGCCTGAAACAACCCACTCATCTTATGCTAATCCAACTAACCACTGCTAAGACGGTGAAAGAGACGGCGGCAGCGTTGCAGATAGCAGTGCCTGCCCATCAGTTCGGGGTGATGCAGGTGCATGATCTCAAAGAGACCATGTGGAAAAAGGGGGTGGATTTTGACCATGAGTGCCTGATCTTCGAAGTCTGCCAGCCGGAGCAGGCGAAGAAGGCGCTGGATCAAAACATGAGCGTCTCGACGGCGCTGCCGTGCCGGATCTCCGTCTATGAGGAAGGTGGCAGGACGACACTCGCCACTTTGAAACCCACGACTCTGCTGGCGATGTTTAACACGCCGCAACTGAACGACGTGGCCATGGAAGTGGAGGAGACTCTGATGAAAATCATGACCCAGGCGGCATCCGCGTGATGTCGTGACATGCAGTTGCCACAAAACACCTACCTTCGATGATGCTCCTGGCCATGGCGGCAGGTTGCAGGAACTACCCACACCCATGAAAGAGCACATCCCCCAAGACGGCACCGAGGTGCCGGGCACTGTCCATTTGCATCCGACTCTTGATGATGCCCGTCCAGTGCTGACCGCCAAAGCTCCGCGTGATCATGGTCCATCCAGCATTCGCATCTACAGTCACTCCTCACTGCTGTTTTGGTGGCCGGTCTGGGTGGTGGGATATGTGATGGCAGGGCTCACCTACATGCATGGTCAAGAGCAGAACTTGGAATCCACCCGGCAGATGCTGGAGTGGGTCCATCCCAGCAACAACCTGGGGGTGATCTACTTTCTCACGCTGTTCATGATCATCCTGATCACGAATTTTTCCGTGCGCGGTCTGGCGTCGGGGATGGTCATGATGGGGGGGGCGCTGCTGGCGGTGGTTCTGGCGTACGTCGGCTGGTGGGACGAGGTGTTTCGGTGGTTTGATAACCTCACGATTCATCTGAGCATGGGAGCCTACTTCTGGTTCTCCACGCTGATGTTTATCTCCTGGTTCCTCACGGTGTTTGTCTTTGACCGCCTGAGCTACTGGGAGGTGACGCCGGGGCAGCTCACGCACAAAATGCTCTTTGGCAGCGGTTCAAACAGCTACAACGCGCAGGGCATGGGGCTGGAGAAACATCGCGATGATATATTTCGCCACTGGCTCCTTGGCTTTGGTTCGGGTGACATGAAGATTCGGACGTCGGGAGCCACGCGTGAGCAGATCGATTTGCTGAATGTGCTCTTCGTGGGTTCCAAGGTGACCGCGATGCAGCGGCTCATCTCTGAGGTTCCTGAAGGGTCTGAAGATACGTAAATTCGTGGGAAATGATGCAAAGCCCAACAAGCCAAGGAACACCGCCATGAACGAAACGAAAGACCCCGTCTGCGGTATGACGGTGGACGAAGCGACGGCGCTGCACGCTGAACGCGAGGGCCAGACCTTCTACTTCTGCAGCGAGCACTGTCGCACCCAGTTTATGTCAGATGAACCGTCTGCAAAGAGGCCGGGCGCGTGCTGTGGTGGACACGGTCAGAAGACGGTCAAGCCTGCGCCTGCTGCGAAGTATTTTTGCCCCATGTGTCCGGGGGTGGCTGCGGACAAAGCGGGGGACTGTCCGAAGTGTGGGATGGCGCTGGAACGAAACCCATCCTGGGTGCCGCCGAAGGAGGGGGGAACGATCTACACCTGCCCGATGCACCCGGAAGTGCAGCAGGACCACCCCGGTGAGTGCCCGAAGTGCGGCATGGCGCTGGAACGGATGAATGCGCCGGCTGGGGCGGTTGATGAAGAGGAGAATGCGGAGCTGAATGACATGACGCGGCGCTTCTGGATCGGCGCGGTGCTGACTTTGCCGGTGTTCTTTCTGGCCATGTCGCACTTGATCCCGGCGCTGGGCCGGCAGCCGTGGATCACGGGGGATGTGTCGCGCTGGATTCAATTTGTGCTCACGACGCCCGTGGTGCTGTGGGCTGGCTGGCCGTTTTTCAAGCGCGGCTGGCGTTCGGTGATGTCGATGAACTTGAACATGTTCACGCTGATCGCGATAGGCGTGGGGGCGGCCTATGTGTTCAGCGCGGTGGCGATGCTGCTGCCGGATTTATTCCCGCATTCGATGCATCATGGCGGGAAGGTGGGCATCTACTTTGAAGCCGCCGGGATGGTCACGGTGCTGGTGCTGCTGGGGCAGGTGCTGGAACTGCGCGCGCGCAGCCGCACGGGGAGTGCGATCAAGGCGCTGCTGAATCTCGCACCGCCGACGGCGCGCAAGGTGGTGCAAGGCGGTGATGAGGAAGTGCCGCTGGATCAGGTGCAGGTGGGCGATCAATTACGCGTGGTTCCCGGTGACAAGGTGCCGGTGGATGGCGAAGTCGTGGATGGTCACTCCAGCGTGGAGGAGTCCATGATCACGGGTGAACCTCTGCCGGTGGAGAAAGGCGTGGGTGATAAAGTGACTGGCGGCACGGTGAATGGGTCGGGGAGTTTTGTCATGAAGGCGGAACGCGTGGGCAATGACACGCTGCTGGGGCAGATCGTGACGATGGTGGCGGAAGCGCAGCGCAGTCGTGCGCCGATTCAGGGGCTTGCGGACAAGGTGGCGGGGATTTTTGTGCCTGCGGTGCTGGCGGTTTCGGTGATCACGTTTGTGGTGTGGATGTGGGCGGGGCCGGAGCCCAGGCTCGCGCATGCGATTGTGAATGCCGTCGCAGTCCTGATCATTGCCTGTCCCTGCGCGCTGGGTTTGGCGACTCCCATGTCCATCATGGTCGGGGTGGGACGTGGGGCGCAGATGGGGGTGCTGGTGAAAAACGCGGAGGCGCTGGAGCTTCTGGAACATGTGACCACGCTCGTGGTGGACAAGACGGGAACGCTCACGGAAGGCAAGCCACGGCTTGTGGATGTGCTGCCTGAGGAGGGGCTTGAGAAGAACGAATTTTTGCGCCTCGCCGCCTCGCTGGAGCAGAACAGCGAGCACCCGCTGGCGGCTGCGATTGTGCTGGGTGCGAAGGATCAGAAGCTTACGCTGGAAGACGCGAAAGATTTTCGTTCGGTTACGGCGGGTGGTGTCAGCGGCACGGTGGCGGGGCGGAGGGTGCTTGTGGGCAAACCTGAATTTTTGCGGAATGAAAAGGTGAGCGGACTGGAGCCACTCGTGGCCACTGCCGTGAAACTTCAGGAGGATGGGAAGACGGCGATGTTTGTCGCCATCGACGGCAAGCCTGCGGGGATTCTCGCGGTGGCTGATCCGATCAAAGAGACCACGGCAGAGGCGATCAAGGATCTTCATGCACTCGGCTTGAAACTCGTCATGCTCACAGGTGACAACCGGCGCACGGCGGCGGCGGTGGCGAAGCAGCTCGGCCTTGATGCGGTGGAGGCGGAGATCGAACCCGCAGGGAAGGTGGCGCATGTGAAGAAGTTGCGTGATGAAGGCCAGCATGTCGCCATGGCGGGTGACGGCATCAATGATGCGCCTGCACTCAGCGAAGCAGAAGTCGGCATCGCCATGGGCACCGGCACGGATGTGGCGATGCAGAGCGCGGGGATCACGCTGGTGAAAGGGGATCTGCGCGGCATCGCGCAAGCCATTCGCTTGAGCCGTGCGACGATGAGCAACATCCGGCAGAATCTCGTTTTCGCTTTTCTTTACAACGCTCTGGGCATCCCTATCGCGGCGGGTGTGCTGTATCCATTTTTTGGCCTGCTGCTCAGCCCTATCATCGCGGGTGCCGCGATGAGCTTGAGTTCGGTTTCCGTCATCACGAATGCGCTGAGATTGAGGAGGGTGAAGCTGTGAGCTTGGCGGGCCAGTGCCACGAACCCATACCGTTTATTATGCCAAACTTTACCCGTATTCATATCGCGATCCTGCTCCTTGTCGCCCTGGCTGTGGCTCCGGCTGCGGCGGAGGTGGTGGAATACCACCTCACCATCGACGAGAAGGCGGTGAACTTCACCGGCAAGCCCCGCATGGCCATGGCGGTGAATGGCAGCATCCCGGCTCCCACGCTCACTTTCCGGGAGGGGGATGTGGCGCGGATCCATGTCACGAACTTGATGAAGGTGGAGACCTCGATTCACTGGCATGGCCTGCTGCTGCCCAACCGAATGGACGGCGTGCCGTTCATCACGTTTCCGCCCATCAAGCCGGGGGCGACTTTCGACTACGAGTTCAAGCTGCGCCCGCATGGCACCTACTGGTATCATTCGCATACGGGCATGCAGGAGCAAATGGGGCTGTATGGGGCGATCGTCATCCTCCCCCGTCAGGGTGGCGATCTGGGGGAAACGGTGGTGCTGTCTGACTGGACAGACCAAAGCCCTCACGATGTGCTGCGCTGGCTGAAGCGTGGCAGCGAGTGGCCCGCGCTTCAACGCGGGAACGCGCAGTCCCTCATCGGTGCACTGAAAGCAGGGAAATTCGGTACCTTCTGGAAGCGGGAGCTGCTGCGCATGCCGCCCATGGATCTGGCAGACGTGGCGTATGACCGCTTTCTGGCGAATGGCGAGCCGGAGCACTCCATTGCGGCGCAGCCGGGCGAGACGCAGCGACTCCGTATTGTGGACGGTTCCTCTTCCACCTTTTTCCATCTCCAGTTTGCCGGTGGTCCCATGACGGTCGTGTCTGCCGACGGTCAGGAGGTGCGCCCTCTGCAGCAGGAGCGCATGCTCATCAGCGTGGCGGAGACTTATGACGTGCTGGTGCGTACTCCGGGTCCGGGCAGCTATGAACTGCGTGCCACCGCCCATGACGGCTCTGCGTGGACGTCCATCTGGATCGGCCAGGGGACGCGGCATCCTGCTCCCAACGTCCCGCGCGCCAACCTGTACAACACCATGGGCAAACTTCAGCCCTCCACCATCTTTGCCCTCACGCCGGGCGGCACCATGGGCATGCCGGACAGCAAGGTCAATGCAGGCAAGTTTGACCACCCTGGTGTGATGGGTGGCATGATGACCATGGCGGAAATGATGGGCGGGAGCAGCGACCAAATGAAGCATGACATGCCGATGGGCGGCATGGCCATGGACCACGACATGCCAGTGAATGGTGGGACAATGAAACATGACATGCCGATGAGCGGCATGGATCACGAAATGCCCATGAATGGCGACCAAATGAAACATGACATGCCGATGGGCGGCATGGCCATGGACCATGGCATGATGACGGACAGCCAACGGCCCGGAAGTCCGCACTCAGGCAAAGTTTACACCTGGGACTACACTCCGCTGGGGACGGATGTGTCCTCCCGCAAGCCGCTGGCCATGGATGGCATGGGGCCGCGCCCCTGGCCGTCCTACAAAGAGCTGCGCTCTGTCAAAAACACCGCACTCTCTCCGCAGCGGCCTGTGCGTGAGGTTCGCCTGACACTGGACGGGGACATGGAGCGCTATGTGTGGTCTTTGAACAACACGACGCTCTTTGCCAGCGACGCCATCAAGATCAACCGGGGCGACACCGTGCGCTTCATCATGATCAACCGCACGATGATGCACCACCCGATGCACCTGCACGGCCACTTCTTCCGCGTGATCAACGGCCAGGGCGACCACGCGCCGCTGAAGCATACCGTGGACGTCCCGCCCATGGAGACCACGGTCATTGAATTCGCCGCCGAGGAGGTGGGGGACTGGTTCTTCCACTGCCATCTTCTCTACCATATGGAGAGCGGCATGGCGCGCGTTGTGCATTACGACGGCTTTTCTCCCGCTGCGGACACGGGGCCGCTGCGGCAAATGCTCTACCGGGATCCATTCTTCTTCTGGGGGGTGGCCGACGGCCTCACCAACATGACGCAGGGCTACCTTCAGTACTCGAACACGCGGCACATCTTCAATCTGGAATGGGAGGCGGGCTGGGGTGGTGTGCCCGGCACGCAGTGGGAGACCACCGCGCTCTACCAGCGGTACTTTAACCGCTTCTTCCGTGCCATCGCCGGGCTCAACACCCAGGGCACAATCACGGGGGATTCCTTTGACACCCATACTGACTCCAACCGGGGCCTGCTGGGAGTGATGTACCTCCTGCCCCTCAATCTCGGCCTGACCGCCTGGGCGGACACGGACGGTGGCGGACGGTTTGCCATCGGCCGCAGCATCCACATCACCCCGCGTCTCATCTTGGGCGGAGAGGTGGACTATGACATCCACGACTCTTGGGAAGGGCGCGTGAATCTGGCCTATACCCTGAGCCGCAGCACCTCCGTCGTCAGCCAATGGCATTCCGACTACGGCTGGGGCGTGGGCATGCGCATCCGTTTTTAGACGGGCGGTCCGGGCCGCCCCGCATATCTTCAAGGTTGTGTGCAGCGTCAAAATGCCCTTAAAGAACGTATTGCTGAAGGTGCTGTCATTTTTTCAGGACGACGTGCCGGATGTGAACATGAATTCGACCCCTGGCTGGTACACGACACTATGAAAAAGTTTGGCAGCACGATAAATACTGTGGTCCCTGATGCCGCACTCAGCCCTGTGCTGGGTCTGAAGGAGGCGAAGATATGATGCCCGAACCTTCGGAGCATGACCAAGGCCCTGAGCATGGTGGCGCACCGCACTTTCTTCCGCACTGGATGCAGGAGCGCTGGACGGCGCTGAAGGTCGCCGTTGCGGGGCTGGCGTTGGCGGTCGGGTTCTTTGGGGAGGAGTTCTTTGAGCTTCCACATGCCATTGCGCTGGGGTTTTACCTGCTGGCCTATCTGGCGGGTGGCTACGATGTAGCGCGTGAGGCTTTGCCGGCCATGTTTCGTGGCAAGCTAGACATTGATCTGCTGATGATCGCGGCGGCAGCGGGGGCGGCCTTGCTGGGCGAATGGGCTGAAGGCGCGTTTCTGCTGTTTCTATTTGCACTCGGTCATGCGGGGGAGCAGTACGCGCTGGATCGTGCGCGCAATGCCGTGGGTGTGCTCGGGAAACTGATGCCGCGCACGGCCTTTGCCAAGCGTGGCGCTAGGCTGGAAGAAGTGCCGGTGGAAGAACTTGCGGTGGATGATGTCGTCGTGGTGAAGCCCGGCGAGCGCGTGCCGGTGGATGGTGTCATCACCGCTGGGGAGAGCAGCATTGATCAAAGCGCGATCACGGGGGAGAGCGTGCCGGTGGAGTGCAAAGCTGGCGATGAGGTTTTTGCGGGAACGATCAATCAGGACAACGCGCTGGATGTGCGCATGACGCGGCTGGCGCGTGACAACACGCTGGCGCGGGTGATGAAGCTCGTCGCCGAGGCGCAGGAGCAAAAGAGTCCGACGCAGCGCTTCACGGAGACGTTTGCGCGCCGGTTCGTTCCGGCGGTGCTCATTGGCACGCTGCTCGTCATTGTGCTGCTGCCGCTGCTGTTTGGATGGACGTGGAGCGCGAGTTTTTACCGTGGCATGCTGCTGCTGGTGGCGGCTTCACCGTGTGCGCTGGCCATCGGCACACCTGCTGCCGTGCTGGCAGGCATCGCCCAGGCGGCGCGCCGTGGTGTTTTGATCAAAGGCGGGGTGCATCTGGAGAATCTCGGACATCTGGACACCGTGGCGCTGGACAAGACCGGCACACTCACCACCGGTCAATTTGCGGTAACGCAGGTCATTGGCTTTGACGGCACGGCAGAGGATGAGGTGCTGCGCATCGCCGCTGCTGTCGAAGAGCAAAGCAGTCATCCGCTGGCTGCGGCCATCGTGAAGACTGCCAAGGAGCGTAACATCACCTTTCCCACGGCCACTGAGATCGAAAACCTCGCGGGCAAGGGCATGAAGGCGCGAGTCGAAGGTGCGGACGTTTTGGTGGGGGCCATGCGGGCCTTTGCTGCCGATCCTGCAGCGAAAAAAGGCGGGTCGCTTGCCGAGACGATTGCCAGGCTCGAAGGCGAAGGCCAAACGACGGTGATCATCCGATTTGCGGGGAAATTCATCGGCGTCATCGCGCTCGCGGACGAGCCGCGGGTCTTGGTCAAGGAGGTGATGCAACGGCTGCGGGCGCAGGGCATTGACCGTCTGATCATGCTCACTGGAGACAACGCTTCGGTGGCCCATCGGATCGCAGAGCAAGTGGGCATCACGGAGGTGCGTGCGGAGCTGCTGCCGGGTGACAAGCTGACCTTGATCCGTGAACTCCAGCATGGTCACGGCGTCATTGCGATGATCGGTGACGGAGTCAATGATGCCCCCGCACTGGCCGCAGCCTCAGTGGGCGTGGCGATGGGCGCAGGCGGTACGGCAGTGGCCCTGGAGACGGCCGATGTGGTGCTGATGGGCGATGATCTCGGCAAGCTGCCTTTCGCGATTGGCCTGAGCCGGGCCAGCGCACGCATCATCCGCCAGAATCTCGTCATCGCGCTCGGTGTCATTGGCATGCTGCTGATCGCCTCGGGGTTTGGCGTCATCCCGCTCAGCGTTGCTGTGGTGCTGCACGAAGGCAGCACTCTGGTGGTCGTCTTGAATGCCTTGCGACTCCTCGCGTGGCACGAGAAAATGGGGTGAGGGTGTTACGTGATTGCTTGGGCTTGAAGACGTTCAAATGAGTCCTCTGCGGTGCAACGATGACAAGGACAGAAACTGCCTGTCCTGAATGGCACTTGAATAAGGAGGAGCATCGTGGGCTTTTGGAGCTGAAGGACGCTCAAGCAACGCGACAGCGTCTTGGACTGCGGTGGCTGAGATGCACGGCGCAAGCCTGGCATCGGCGACACCGCTTTCGTGGGGTGTTGGACGTTCTTCGTCCTCAGCTCGTCCTCCGGCCTGCGAAAGCGGCGTCGCGCCCAGGCTTGCCGCACGCAGTCCAAGACGCAGTCGCGCTCGCGTAAGTGCTGGGCCAAAGCGCTACTCACAGTCGCGGAGCGCGGACTTGAGTCCGCAGCAGGTGGTCCGCGTGGGACGTGTGATGGCTTGCACGGAATGCCGCAAACACGGTGATGCTCGGTGTCGCGAAAGCAGCGTGCCAAAGCGGGGCGGGTGAGTGCTGCGGAGTGCAGCGGAATAAATTCCGCGCTCCGAGGAGCGCTGCGCGTAGGCAGTGAGTTTTACGATCTACGCCCTTAATCAAGGCCATTCCTGGTCTGAGATACGAACGTAGTCGTGGGGCCGTGCTTCTTGATTCGGCCACATACAGATGAAAGGTGCAT
Source organism: Prosthecobacter sp. (assembly GCF_029946185.1). GTDB lineage: Bacteria > Verrucomicrobiota > Verrucomicrobiia > Verrucomicrobiales > Verrucomicrobiaceae > Prosthecobacter. Next base: position 10,263 of record NZ_JAQSEA010000102.1, on the reverse strand, counting down.
GCATGAACAGACTGAAGCGACTTTGGTGCAGACTGCGGGACAGTTTTTGGTTCGTTCCCTCGCTGATGGTCGCTCTCAGCATGGTGCTGGCCATTTCGCTGATCGAACTTGATTCGAGCGGGCTGAAGTATTTGCTGGGGCGCTGGCCGCGTGTCTTTGGTGCGAGTGCGGAAGGTGCACGGGGAATCCTTTCCACCATCGCGGGCTCCATGATGACGGTGGTGGGCATCACTTTCTCGATGATTCTGGTGACGCTGACGCTGGCCTCCAGCCAGTACACGTCACGCATCTTGCGCAATTTTGTGCGGAACCGTATCACTCAGGTGGTGCTGGGATTGTTTGCCGGGATTTTCACGTACTGCCTGGTGGTGCTGCGGACGATTCGCGGTGGAGATTTGAATGAGTTTGTTCCCAGCCTCTCGGTGACCGTGGCCGTTCTGTTTGCGATTGTTGGTATCGCCGTTCTCATCTTTTTCATCCATCATAATGCCCCATCTATTCAGGCATCGCGCATCATCGCTGCGGTCGCTGAAGAGACCCTGAACGCCATTGAGCGGCTTTTTCCTGGAAAGCTCGGGGAGGGTGCGGGAAGTGAGGCTGAAGAGGCGTCGCGGGGGACCGTGATTGAACGTAAGTGGCAGGCCATTCCTGCGCCGAGGAACGGCTACATCCAGAGCATCGATGACAGCACGCTGCTGTGTTTGGCAAGGGAGCAGAAGACTGTGGTGCGGATGGAGTGCGGGATTGGCGGGTTTGTGGTGCAGGGCACGCCGCTGGTTATGATCGGCCTAGACGAAGTGCCGGACGATGACGTCATCGCTGCTTTGCAGAATGCGTATGGCATCGACCGTCACCGCACCGTTGAGCAGGATGCGGGGTTTGGCATCAGGCAGCTGGTGGACATGGCGCTGAGGGCTCTTTCTCCCGGCATCAATGACACCACCACGGCGGTGATGTGCGTGGATTATCTGAACACGATTCTGTCACGGCTGGCGAGCCGGGAGATCCCTTCATCGTTCCGGTATGAGGACGGCGAGCTGAGAGTGATTGCCATCGGGCCGAGCTTTGAGAAGCTCGTGTCAGAGTCCTTTGATCAGATTCGCGGCAGCTCTGCGGGCAACCTCGCCATCATGCTGAGGATGCTCGGAGCGCTGCATACGATCGGGAGTTTTACGGAGAGCGCAGCGCGCCGGGAGGTGCTCAGCCTCCATGCGCTGCACCTTGCCGAACTGGCGGAAGAGAGCCTCAAATTTCAGCCTGACCGCGAGTGCTTTGATATGCGCTATGACACTTTTGGTTTCACCAGGGCGCGCACGAAGCTTTCCAGACTCAGCCCCTGAGAGAAGATGGAGAAGATGGAGAGGATGACGATGACGTAGGTCACGGCCCGCACGATTTCGCGTTCGCGGCTGGAGGCCACTCGCAGATACAGGACGGCATGGTGGGGTTTTACCCCATGGCGTGGCAGTAGCGCCAGCTTCAAGCTCTCTTGCGCAAGAGATGTGATTCGTGTCGTAAATGACCACGGTCAGACCCCGTGGCAGATGCGTTTTAGTAAGTGAACGGTGAGGGCAAACCTTTAAAAGCCCCGCTCCTTTTTTTGAACTAACCAACCCCAACAATCTTATGTTACTCAAAGCAAACACACTCAAAGGATTCAAACTGGCCAGCCTCGATGGCGAGGTGGGCACGGTCAGTGAATTTTACTTCGATGACCAGCACTGGACCGTTCGCTACATGGTGGCAGACACCGGCGGCTGGCTCAGCGGGAGGCAGGTTTTGATCTCGCCATATGCACTGGTCGGCGCAATCAAAGAAGATGAGGCCATCGTGGTGAACCTTACCCAGCAGCAGATCCAGGACAGCCCGTCTCTGGAAAGTGACAAGCCCGTGTCACGCCAGTTCGAACAGGACTACCATGGCTACTATGGCTGGCCGATGTACTGGGGCGGTCCGATGATGTGGGGCGCCTACCCCTACCTGGTGCGGGATCCCAATCAATGGAACACAGCGACTGAGACTGAACCCGAGAAATCATGGGATCCGCATTTGCGGAGCACTGATGCGGTGACGGGTCATCACATTCAAGCGACGGATGGGGAGATCGGCCATGTGGTGGACTTCATCCTTGATGACGAGACCTGGGCCATTCGCTACCTCGTGGTGGACACGCGCAACTGGTGGCCGGGCAAGAAGGTGCTGATTTCACCGCAGTGGATCGAGCGTGTCAGCTGGAGTGAACTGAAAGTGTTCGTGAAGCTTTCACGCGAGTCCGTGAAGGCATCGCCTGAATACACGGAAGAAGGGCTCATTTCCCGTGACTACGAGAGTGGTCTGTTCCGGCATTATGAAAGAGACGGCTACTGGGCGCATGAGAAGGAAAGAAACACCTCCGAATAGCCTTGGAACCGAATCAGCAGGCACTCAGCTTGTCGCGGGTGAGATGGTGCAACCCATCCCGCTCGCGATGAACTCGCTGCTGCCCGCTGCCGATGGACAACGTTGACTTGCATCATCCCGGCCTGTTGAATCCGCACCACCGGTTCATCGCTGGCTGGTCGTGTCTCATGGCGTGAGAAGGCCCTGTGACTGTTGTCACAGCGGCAAGGGGTATGTGTAGAGGATTCCGCGACAAAAGTTTTTCAACTTTGGGCCAGCCTGACTTCATGAATTTTGCGCTGATCCGAGGTTCAGAAACGTTATTTTAGCAGAGGTTTCTCCCATGCCGATGCGAGTGACAGAAGAAGATGTTTTTGAAAGGCTAGGACTAAAAACTATCGAGAGCTGATCGACGAAAAAAAGCGTGTGTTATCCAATTATTATGAAGCTGACCACAACGAGAGATCACTGTTTGCCCGCCATGGAAGTGCGGACTGATTTCAGATGTCGGGTGAAGTGCGCTGGCGTGGCAGCGGTGTGGCTGCTCATGACGCTGGCAGGAGATGCAGACGCCCGTGCGCTGAGTGCGGACGCGGAGAGGGAGCGCCACCAGGACCAGGCGGTGGCGAAGGTAAACGGGATGCCGATTTTTGCCTCCGACCTCAACGCGATGATCAAAGCGGAAGAGCGGGTGCTGAAGGTGCGACTGGCCCATGATCCGGCCCGACTGGCGAAGGCGCTGGCAGACGTGAAACGCAATGCGCTCGATGGACTCATCGACTTTCAACTGATGGAGGATGAGTTTTTCCGCCTGGGCGGCATGATCAGCAAAGAGGCCATTGATGAAGATGTGAAGCTGGCCATCCAAGAGGCATTCAAGGGGAACCGTGAGGCGTTGATGGCGGAACTCAACGCGATCGGCATGACCTATGACAAGTACCGCAAGCTGAGAGAACGGATCATCATCGTCGACGCGGTGCGTGCGCGGATAGCGAACAACGTGGTGGTGACGGACAAGATGGTGCGGGAGCACTATGAAAAAAACCAGCAGCGCTGGCGTGAGCCGGTGTCGGTGAAGTTTCACACGCTGACAATCTTTAATACGACTGCCAATGCCCGCACGGTGGCGGAAAATCTGCGCACGCGGCTGGTGAACGGGGGCGATTTTGCGGTGATGGCGCGTGCGAACAGTAAAGACAGCCGTGCGGATGACGGTGGTGCCTGGCCGTGGACCCGCATTTCGGATATCAATGCGACCGTGGGTAAAACCATCGTGAAGATGAAAAAGGGGGAGGTCAGCGAGGTGCTGGAACAGTCGGGTACTTTTATCCTCCTGCGAGTGGATGATGTCAGGGAGCCGGATCCGAAGCCGTTTGAAAGCGTGAAGGCTGAAGTGAAAATGTCCCTGATGGAAGAGCTGGGCAGGGAACGGATCGAGAACCGGCTGTGCCAGCTGCGTGAGGCGGCGGATATTCTGAAGTGGGGACCGGCATAAGGAGCGTTCTGACACGAAGTGACTGATGCCATTTTGTGCCATGAAACCCGTCTGCGGGGAGCCAGGGGCTGTCACTGAGGAGGACGCATATTCGACTTGCCACCAGCGATGCTGCCAACATTCTATGAGTCATAGTCACCTTTCATGAACCCCTTCCGTGCCTTTTTCCTGATAGTCCGCGCATGCGGTGCATGGCTGGCGATGGTGCTGGCGGGGGGCGGTGCTGCCTGTGGGCAGGCACCCGAGGAAAAGACGCTGGACCGGATGGTGGCCAAGGTGAACGGCGCGCCGATCTTGGACTCGGATCTCAAGCACATGACCGCAGCGCAGGCGCAGGTGATCCGGCACCAGTTTGCGGATGATCCGAAGAAGCTGGAGAAAGAAATGGCCGGCGTGAGGCTGAATGCGCTCGACACCCTCATTGACAGCCAGTTGCTGGCGGATGAGTTTTACAAAATCGGCGGCGTCATGGAGCCGGAAATTTTGGGTAAGGATCTGACGCAGATTATCCAGGTGGGGTTCAGGGGGAACCGCGAGGCCTTCATGGCGGACCTGGCTAAAAACGGACTGGCCATGGAGAAGTTTCGCGAACTGCGGGAGCGCATGATCATCATGAACGTGATGCGCGCGCGAATCGCGGGCAAGGTGGAGGTCACGGACGAGAGCGTGCAGGAGCACTTCGAAAAGAACCTGCGGCGCTGGAGCGGTCCGCAAAAGGTGAAGCTGCACACGGTGACGGTGAGCAAGATGTCTGCTGATGCCCGCAGTGTGGCGGAGAGCCTGCACAGGAAGCTGACGGAGGGCGGCGACTTCGAGGAGATCGCCCGCAAGAGCAGCGCGGACAGCCATGCGGCGCGCGGGGGTGAGTGGAAGTGGATTTACCTTTCAGACCTCACGGACAAGGTGAGCGAGGGCGTCCTGGCGACAAAAAAGGGGGAGATCAGCGCGGTGATGGAGCAAGTGGACGCCTACATCATCTTGCGTGTGGATGACCTTCAGGCGGGCGAGCCGAAACCGTTTGAAAGCGTGAGGGGTGAAGTGGTCGCATCGCTCATGGATGAGGTGAGCAGAGAGAGAGTTGAAAAACGGATGATGGAGCTGCGTGCGGTGGCGGACATTCAGCGGATGGGGGCGGAGTAGGGGCAGGGGGAGCTGACTGATTCCCTTCAGCGGGTTCCAGAGGAACTGGACGAACGGCGCGTGCTGGAATTACTTTTGCTGGAAGTCCTCGCGGGCTGCGGCCCATTTCAGGATGGCGCCCAGTACTGGGCAGAGGGACTGGCCCCAAGGGGGCAGGGAGTATTCGACCTTGGGCGGGATCACGGGATAGACGGCGCGGTGTACGATGCCGTCTTTCTCCAACAGGCGGAGCTGCTGGGCCAGCATCTTCTGCGTGACAGCGGGGATGGCGCGTTCGAGCTCGGAGAACCGCCTGATTTTGCCACCGAAGAGCTGGAAGAGGATGAGAAACTTCCAGCGGCCCTCCAGCATGCGGAGCGCCTGCTCCACACCTTCGGCCGCTGTGACGGGTGTCCAGGCAATGGGCTTCTTCTTCAATGTGACACTTACTTTTTTGTGGGTTCCTGCCATTTTGTAAGTCCGTGGTTCGATGGTGGGCGGTCAGAATTCAGACCGTCAAAGCGAGAATAGATAGACCATGAAAACGACACCTCCCCAAGTGCTTTCCGACTACTTCGCGGCTGTCAATGACGGTCGCACCGATGACGCTGCTGCATGCTTTTCTGCTGATGCGCTGGTGCATGATGAAAGTCATGACCATCAGGGGCGGGAGGTGATCAGGGCGTGGATGGAAGAGACGACGCTGAAGTATCACCCGAAGGTGGTGGTGACGCAGATCCAGGATGTGGGCAGGGCTTTTGCCGCCACGGGAATGGTGTCTGGGACGTTCCCCGGCAGCCCGTTGCAGTTCGACTACACATTCACCGTGAGCGGTGAAGAAATCTCTCACCTGAGCATCCGATGAACGCACTTTCATTCAACATTGACCCTGCGGAGTTTGCGGGCAAACGCGTGTTTGTCAGCGGTGGCACGAAGGGCGCGGGCGAGGCGATCGTGCGCAGGCTGGCTGCGGCAGGTGCGATGGTCTTCACTGCGGCCCGCTCAGCTCCAGAGGATGCGGCTCTGCCTGCGAGGTTCATTGCGGCTGATCTGGGGACGGCGGCGGGCACGGAGGAGGTCGCGCGAGTGTTGCGTGAGGAGTGTGGCGGGGTGGACAATTTGATCCACAACCTCGGCGGATAGAACGCACCGGGTGGTGGCTTCGCGGCGCTGACGGATGACATCTGGCTGGAGGAGCTGAATCTCAACCTGCTGGCTGCGGTGCGTCTGGATCGCGCCCTGGTGCCGGGCATGACCGCAGGAGGCGGGGGTGCGTGGCCGTCGATCCGCATTTTGGAAATCAACGCGACCGTGGGTGAAACCATCGGGAAGATGAAAAAGGGGGAGGTCAGCAGGTGCTGAAACAGTCGGGCACTTTTATCCTCCTGCGGCTGGATGACATCAGGGAGCCGGATCCGAAGCCGTTTGAAAGCGTGAAGGCTGAAGTGAAAATGTCACTGATGGAAGAGATGGGCAGGGAACGGATGGAGAACCGGCTGGTGAGGCGGCGGATATCCTGAAGCTGGGACCGGTGTAGGGGGCGGAGGCAAATGTTGCCCTGCCTTGCAGGCGAGGTGCACTGAGCGGGTCAATTCCCGACATGGAGGGTCGCTTGACGGCGCAGTTCAGCATTGTTTTTGAGGCCGAATTTTTGCTTCATGCGGAGAATGTGAGATTCCACTGTCTTGATGCTGATGCCTGCCTGCAGCGCGACCTGCTTCATGGGTACACAATGGCCGATTAGGCGGTAGATCTGCAGTTCGCGCTCTGTCAGCACCTGTTCGGCCTGCTGCCCCTTGGCCACTAACGGCCGTGCCATCTCCCGTGAATGATCCTCGGCCACGCAGGGGGTCATGTGAAGCCTGCCGTTGGCAGCGGCGGTGAGAGCGGCGAGGATGGACTTTTTGTTGTCCCGATGGGAAGTCACCGCTGAGGCACCCGCTTTAAAGGCCTGTTCGATCACTACATTGGGGAGGTGGCCGCAAAAGATGACGAACCGGATGTTTGCCTGCCAGTGGAGCAGTTTCTTCATGAAGATGAAGCCGTCGCCATTTTCCATGGTGGGATCCAGCACGAGGAGATCCGGCTTCGTCTGGACGCATAGATCATGCGCCCGGGTGAGATTGGCGGCTTCACCACAGTGGCGCATCTCCGAGTCAATGGTGATCAGGTGTTGCCAGGCAAGCCTCAGCATGGGCAATGGATTAGCAACAGCGACCTTTTTCCCGAGAAGTGGATTCATCTGAAAACTTTAGAATAGAATAAATAGAATAACCTAAATTAAATGGAGTGCCTATTCGATTACGAGATAAAAAATAGAATAATATCGCAGGGCCAATAAGGGGTTTACCTGATAAATAAAGAAGGGTTTTCACTGCGCTGACAGAACGCCTTCGCCGCTCCTGAATGAGGCGTCACGGGATTCTGACCCCGATTCTTGATCTAGGATGCATGAGGCTCACTCCGAGCTGCATCTCTCCTGGAGTTTGACAAGGCAGGGTCCCAAAAACAGCAAGCGCCTAAACCAACTCAACACGGAAAGAACAAACATATGGCTGACGACGGACTAGTTTCAATCGCGGATCAGTTTAAAGGGCTGCCAATGGAGGATCTCATCGGGGGCCCCCTCGCGGCAGCATGCAAAGCCAACCTCTCGCTGGCGAATGCGACGGCGGATTACATCCAAAGAATCGGCTTCATGCCGCCAGTGCTGGACAAGGATGGGAAGCCGGTAGGCGCAGTGACCGGCGGGGCGCGCATGGTGGACTTTGAGTTCGAACGTCCCGGCCAAAGCCTGGACGATGGCTCTCCGACCGTGGAAACCGTCAAGCTCAAGGTGCCCATGCTGGCGATCGTGCCGATCCCGAACCTGCAGATTGACTCGGTGGACATCACTTTCGACATGGAGGTGAAGTCCTCGACCAGTGAGAAATCATCCAAAGACTCCGAAGGCAGCTTCTCCGCCGATGCGAAAGTGGGATGGGGGTGCTTCAGTCTGTCGGTGCATGTGGAAGGCAAGGTGGCCTCACATCAGGAAAACGCGCGCTCTTCCGACAACTCGGCGCGATACCACGTGGAAGTGCATGCCAAAAACGCAGGCATGCCTGAAGGGCTCTCGCGTGTGCTCGACATCATGGCATCGGCGGCCACACCGCGTTCGATCGAAGCCCGCCCAATGATCAACACGGGTGGCGACGCTGATCCGAAAGCAGCGCCGAAACTGGTGGATACCAGCTCGCAGGAGCGAGATCTGCAGGGCACCGGAAAAAAGTAGCACCTCCTGAGCCGGCGGAGATGAAGCAGACCGGGCCCGCAAAGCCCGCCCGCAACGTCTCCGTACGGAGGAAACCTTCCAAATAGGTCAACCCTAGTCCTTTGTGAACGGCCAAGAAAACACTGTCGCTGATCTGAGCGAGGTCGCCTACGTTGTACGAATCAGCGTGGGCGGCCTCAATCCGAACTACCCAAACACCGAGACGGAAGCGACGCAGGCGATGGAGTTTCTCAATCGCTGCCTGACTGAAATGCCCAAAGGGCGGATCATCGGCAAGGAAATGGGGGTAGGGGTTTTCCAGTTCGGAGAGCACCAGATCACCACGCAAAAAATAACCTACCACGTGGGCTTCAAGCGTCAGCCGCACTGGCTGATTGAGGAAGCCAAGAACCGCAAGCCGTGGCTCAAGGTGGGCTCCAAGTAACGACCAATACAACTATGGCTACTCTCACATCACTGGATGAACTGCTGCGTGCGATCCATAACGCAGGGATCGAGGCGCAGAAACTTACCGAACAGCAGCACGTGCGGCAGTTGCGGCGTTATTTCAAGGAAGACGGCACGCCGATCACCATGGCGATCAAGCTGCCCAATGCGCAATACGATCCGAATGTCGCGAAACAGCAATTGGCTGGGAAAACGGGCGGGGGAGAGCTGGACCACCGGGCTGAGCAGTATGTGGAATTTGATGCTCCACTGCTGAGCCTGGTGCCACCTGGAACGCTGCGCATCAAGACGATGGATGTAAGGTTCAAGGTGAAGCTGCAGGGGCTGCTAGGCGACGATGGGGACACCTCGACCGACCCTGTGACCAAGGTCGAGCACCATACCAAGGGGCCGCTGCGTGTCGAAATGGGCGGTGGGATGTTCACTAAAAAGTCACAGCTGGCAGATATCTCCATTACCTTTGAGGGCACCGATCCGCCGGAGTCGCTGATGAAGATCAATGACCACTTTCTACGCAGCTTTCCGTGAATTTTTTGCGACATGATTCTGCGCTGAAAATGCTGAGTGAGCAGACGGCCGTTATTCCCGACCACCACTGAGGCACATCCCCCATGGCAAAGAATTCAACCCAAAAGCCGGAAGCTGAGAGCAGGAAACGGCAGCGAGAGGCTGAACCGCCTGAAGAAAAGCTTCCAGCGAAGCGAAGAAAGCCCTCCAATGTGGAGAAAGCTCCGCAGTTCTTCAAACGCCCGAAGTATACCAGTTGCGGATCCAAATGTGGCGGGAAGCTTTCCACCGCGGTGCTGGGGCCGAATGGCTATCTCAGTGTCAACACGGATGCGGCTTCAAACAAGCCATCTGGAATCACGGCGGCCAGGAAGAAGTATCCTCAGTACGGATTTAAAGCGGGGCATCTGCTAAACGCGACCTTTGGCGGAGATGGGAAAGATGCCAACAACCTGATGATACTCACGGCCAGCGCGAACGTGAAGTGCAACAAGTTTGACAACAGGGTGAAGGAGGCCATCCAGGAGCTGCATGGTTTCTATGAGAAGCTGTGTGATAAATACGCGGACATCTCGCAGGTGAAATTTGGCATTCAAGTCGAAGTGGAGGTGGAAGCTCTGACCTGGGGATACAAGCCGCCGGAGTGCTGGATCCACAAAACTTTTTTCATGAGCGCGAGCACCGTCGATTCGGTGGATGTGGAGTCATTGAAAGACAGCAACGGTGAAAAACTCAAGCTCTCGGACAAAGAAAAAAAGGACATCGAAGGGGCGGCCGAAAAAGTCGAAAATGCGCTGGCCTCCTGTACAAAGATGAGGATCGATAACACCCAGGCCTGACCCCTCCAAAGCCATGTTTTTGATGTGCCTGTCTCGACTGGATCTGTGTCAAAAATTTGCACGCTGACCTCATTTATTTGAGTGAAAAACAACCTGTAATTACAAATGAAAACAGCCTACAGAAACGCCATGGCACTGCCTCCTAAAGTTGCCTTTTTAGTTGATAACAGTGACGCAACTCCGCTGGCAGCCATCACGGCTTT